>NZ_JACSMO010000007.1:0-164283 GCF_018618695.1 Exiguobacterium sp. s127
GGTGAAGAACATGCAGAAGAATCGCAAGTTGAGCAAGTCCATCTCCGAGGTCAGTTGGTCGGAGTTCTTCCGCATGCTCGGATACAAGGCGGAATGGTACGGGAAGACCATCGTGAAAGTCGGCAAGACCTTCGCCTCTAGTCAACTGTGCTCCAGTTGCGGGCATCAACACAAAGACGTGAAACATCTTGGCTTGCGTGAATGGACATGCCCGAGTTGCGGGATCCATCACGACCGGGATGTGAACGCAGGATTGAATCTTAAACAAGAAGCTGAACGTCTCTTAGCTTCTTCAACCGTCGGGACGACGGGGTTAGCCTGATCAGGTTTCGACCGTTAGGTCGGATCACTCAGGAATCCTCCACCTCTAAGCGAAGCGTAGGTGGAGGTAGTTCAAAAAATGATTGACTACAGGAGGTACGTGATTCCGCTATGCGGTTTCCTGGACATCTTTTTTCGCTAGGAGATACGATGTCTTTAGTGCATGCTGTTGCAAGCGTCATAGTTTAATCGAATCGTAAATTGACATTTCAGTAAATGTAGGGATAATGGAGATTAGCGCACTTTACAGAAAATTTACGTGAAAATGAGGGCTTGAACATGCAAACGAGATCAGCAAGAAAGAGGCAACCGAGCGCTGGTAAGATGTTCATAAAAGTGGTAGCAGCACTTTTATTACTTCTAACAGTGATTGGTTCTGGTTATGCTGGAGCGGTTTTTATAAAAACACAAGAAACTTTAGCAAAAACACAGATTACAATCCCCGGCTCAAAAGTGAGTTCGAAATATGATGATGTCCCGTCCGAATCCTTCTTGATTTTAGGAACCGATGAAACAAAAGCAAGTAAAGATCGGAATGAACCGGCACGTTCTGACGTCATGATTGTCGGTATCTTGAATAAAGAGTCGGAGCAACTCGTTTTAACGAGTATTCCGCGTGATTCACTCGTCAACATCGACTACTCGAACTATGATGTACCTTATGGAAAAACAGGGGTCGAACAAGATAAGATTACCCACGCACATTATTTTGGTTCGATGGATCAATCGAACTCATACAACGGGATTAAGTTAGCGCGTGAGACAACGGAGAATCTTCTCGGGATTCAAATTGATCATGTCGTCAAAGTAAATTTCCAAGGATTCGTTCAATTGATCGATGCATTAAACGGTGTCGATCTTGACGTCCGTTATGCATTTAAAGAACAAGATTCTGCACGTAAGGCAGATACGATTACCGTGGAAAAAGGGATGCAGCACCTGACGGGAGAACAAGCACTCGCTTATGTTCGTAACCGACATGATGATCCACTCGGTGACATCGGTCGTGGACAAAAGCAAATGCAAGTCATCCAAGCCGTTGCAAAAGAAGCCGCAAGCTTCCGCTCACTCGGTGCATACCGTGATATTTTGAACGCAGTCGGAGATAATGTTGAGACAAACTTAGGTCCAAATGACTACACGCGCCTCGCGGACTACACGACAGCTTTACAAAATACGACGGAATACCAGCTTGCTGGAGAAGGCTATATCGGAATCAGTGGGAAATGGGAGTACCATCTGGATCCGAATCAATTAGAACTCGTCAAAAATAATTTAGCGCAAGCCATGCAGGGGCAAGAAGTTGCGCCGATTAAAGAGGAAACAGAGTTACCGGCGGAAACGGACCAAACGACAGAAACCGATTCGACGATTCAATAAGTGTAAGTTTGATTCTCGATAACGATTTAAAAGACCCTGCCGGCTTTTGCGGCAGGGTCTTTTAAACTGTAGGCAAACTCTTATGAAACGTAAAAATGTGATATCGAGAAGCAACAGTTCGCGCTTCCCTGTCTCGCCTCGTCTTCAAAGCGGCAATCTTCCGCGCCGCTACAGCAAAGCTGCAGGGTCGCGACCGATTACTTTTCGCGGTTCTAAGCGATTCGAGACGAATCGCGGCGCTCTAAACCGTCTTCATGCCCGGCCTTCCGTCACGGTATTACCTAAAAAGCGTCATGTTTCGTTGACTCCTACGGGAAAAAGTGCGTTTTTAACGCACTTTCAGAGGCAGGCAAGACTCTGCTCGTTGGCCGTGAGGGCCAAGGAGTAACGGCTTGCGCCTCGCCCGAGGAAAGCAACGAAAAAAGACACTTTTATTTTCAGATATCACTTTGTCTACACGCTGAAAGACCCTGCCGGCTTTTGCGGCAGGGTCTTTTTGTGATATTAAACATTAGCGGCGGCGTTCCATTTCAACAGTAAACGTATAGCGATCGCCCCGATAAGCAGAAATGACATACTCGAACGGTTGATCCGTCGCGAGGAAAGTCAATTGTTCAACCGACAAGACGGGCGCAGCTGTCGTCAGTCCGAGATGTTGCGCTTCTTCTTTTGTCGCGAGGCGTGATTCGAACGTCTGGCTTGCACGACCGAGGTTGAGTCCGCTTGCTTCAGCAAAAGCATAGAGTGACGCCGTCGCAACATCCTGATTCAATCCAGGTAACAACTGTTCCGGAATATAGACGGTTTCGAGCGCAAGCGCTTGTTCATCAGCGATCCGGAGTCGTTTCAATTCATACACGGTCGCGCCTTCACGAATTCCGAGTTTATTGGCAATCGTCATTTCGGCAGCAATCATCTGATACGACAACAATTCGCTTGCAGGTTCGAGCCCTAAATGTTCCATTTCTTCCGAAAAGCTTGTCAGTCCAGATAATTGCATGACGATTTTTTTATTCGCAACGAATGTGCCGCGTCCTTTTTGACGAATCAAATAGCCGGCGTTGACAAGATTCGTGATGGCTTGGCGGACGGTCATCCGGCTAATTTGATGGGCTTCAGCAAATTCGCGTTCAGAAGGAATTAAATCGCCGGGTTGCAACACCCCGCCTTCGATTTGTTGTTTTAATGCAGCTTCAATTTGATAGTAGATGGGGAGTGGTGAATTTTTATTGATGTGCTGAATCACGGCATTTCGTCCCTTCGCGGTCGATAGTCTTTCATCTAGTGTACTAGGAAATGGACAAGTCGACAAACGATACTAGGCGAAATATGGCATAATAGCAAATGAATAGATTGAGAAAGGTGGGGTAGACATGCGACTGGAGCAAATTTATCCTGCGGTCCGAAAGTTCGTGACACGCGTGACGGATGTTAAAGAAGAACACGGATACTGGGTTGCTTTAGAAGAAAGTTATTTTTATCCGGAGAGTGGCGGACAGCCGGCGGATCGAGGGACATTAAACGATTTGAAGGTTCGTGACGTTCAACTTAAAGCCGGTATCGTGTGGCATCAAGTTGATCAAAAAATCGAAGGTACTGTTACGGGCGTCATCGATGACGCCGTTCGGACGGATCATGCGGCACAACATACGGCGCAACACGTAATCTCAGCGATTTTGCAGGACGAGTTCAATATCAAGACATTAAGTTTTCGGACGGGCTCTGAAGAATCGACACTAGATATTGAAGCAGGTGAATGGAATGATGCCTTGCAAGCGCGTCTTGAAAAAAGATTGCGTCACGTCATTACATCGGCGTTACCGATTACGGCGACTGAATACGATGAAGCAGCAGCGCTCGCACTTCCGTTACGGAAAACACCCCAAGTGACAGGAAAGATTCGTGTCGTCCAAATCGGTGAACTGGACTATAGCGCCTGTGGAGGAACACACCTCGAATCGACAGCTGATTTAGAATTGATTATCTTGACAGGGCAGGAGCGGGTTCGGGGGAATATTCGACTGATGTACGTCGCGAAAGGGCGCGCATTTGAGTTGTTAACGAAGGAAAGACGTGCCTTGCGTGAAGCCGCTCAATTGTTATCGGCTAAAAAAGAGCAGCTGCCGCAAGCCGTCGAAGAATTAAAACAAGATGTCGTTCGCTTGAATCGGATGATTGAAACAGTTCAAGCCGCACATGTCCGTACGGAACTCAATAAACTACTGGCGTCGACGGAGGATTGGATTTTCGTAAACCATGCTGACGAGGCATTGCCATTCTCTGAAAGACTAGTCAAAGCGATTGCGGAAGCAGGACGTCTCGGACTCATTTGGAACGAATCAGCTAAAAAATTATTGATGCAAGGATCAAGTCCGGTCCACCTTGGGAAATTTGCCAAAGTCCATTTGAAGACGTTCAATGGACGTGGTGGTGGTAGCGAGCACGTCGCACAGGCGATGTTCAACACGCATGAGGATGCAGTTGCTTACATAGAACGATTGAAGGAGGAACAAGTAACATGACAGTGATTCAAGTAAAAACAGCAGAGCAGCACCAAGCAGTCCGAATGATTCGCGAACGGGTCTTCGTCGAAGAACAAGGGGTTCCTCGTAATCTTGAATATGATACCCATGACGAAACAGCGATTCACTTGCTTGTCCTTGACGAACAAAATCGCCCTGTCGCGACAGGACGGACACGTCCCTACGACGATCAACGGATGAAGGTCGAACGTGTTGCGACGCTAGCTGCGACACGTGGGAAAGGCTACGGCGGTGAGCTGATGCGAGCAATGGAACGCGTGGCGAGACGAGAGGGTCGGAGCATCTTGACGCTTGGTGCTCAAGTTCAAGCGATTCCTTTTTATCAAGGCTTAGGATACAACATCATGTCCGACGAATTTGATGATGCCGGCATCCCACACCGAACGATGGAAAAGAAAGTTTAATTGAGAAATTTTAAAGAAATCCTGTAAAAAGGGTTTCTTTTTTTGAAAGTCTATGTATATATATAATTAATAATGAATTTTTATACAGACAGATGAATTCGAAATCAGGGAGGAATTAATAATGACGAAACAAAAATTAATTTTAGCGTATTCTGGGGGACTTGATACATCGGTGGCAATCAAATGGTTGAGTAAGGATTATGATGTCGTCGCTTTATGTATGGACGTCGGCGAAGGAAAAGATTTGACTGTCATCAAAGAAAAAGCGTTGCTCGTCGGAGCCGTCGAATCGATTGTTCTTGATGTCAAAGAAGAATTCGCAAATGAATTCGTCTTACCAGCACTTCAATACGGCGCCCACTACGAAGGCGCGTATCCACTGATTTCGGCACTGTCTCGCCCGCTGATTGCTGAAAAGCTCGTCGAAGTTGCGCATCAACATGGCGCAACGGCCGTTGCACATGGTTGTACAGGAAAAGGAAATGACCAAGTCCGGTTTGAAGTTTCGGTCGCAGCACTCGATCCTTCACTGGAAGTCATCGCCCCTGTACGGGAATGGAAATGGTCACGTGAAGAGGAAATCGCTTATGCAAAAGACAACAATGTCCCGATTCCAATCAATCTCGACAGCCCATATTCAATCGATATGAACCTTTGGGGACGGAGTAACGAATGTGGTGTCCTTGAAAACCCTTGGACAGAACCGCCGCAAGATGCTTATGCACTGACGGTCGCACCGGAAGAAGCACCGGATCAAGCAGAAGAAGTCATTATCGGTTTTGAAGCGGGTGTTCCGACTTCAATCAACGGAACAGTCTACCCACTGGCGAAGTTGATTACAGAACTCAACATCATCGCCGGAGCACATGGTGTCGGACGGATTGACCACGTCGAGAACCGTCTCGTCGGAATCAAATCGCGGGAAGTGTATGAATGCCCGGGAGCAACGGTCTTGCTAAAAGCCCATGCCGCACTCGAGACCATCACATTGACGAAAGACGTCGCTCACTTCAAACCGATTTTAAGTCAACAATATGCAGAAACAATCTACAACGGTTTGTTCCACGCACCGTTAACGAAAGGTCTGAAAGCATTCTTAAAAGCGACGCAACAAGACGTCACGGGCGAAGTACGGGTCAAACTCTACAAAGGGAATGCGACGGTCACAGGACGTCAGTCACCGGTGTCACTTTATGACGAGAAGCTTGCGACGTATACGAAAGAAGATGCGTTCGATCATGAAGCAGCGAAAGGATTCATTAAATTGCACGGTCTTGCGATTGCGACACACGCAAGTGTTCATCGGCAGGAAGGCGTGACAAAATGACGAAACTTTGGGGCGGACGGTTTACAGAAGGGGCTTCCGCTCAGGCTGAAGCGTTTGGGGCATCGATTTCATTCGACCAAAAGCTTGCGGCAGTTGATTTAGAAGGAAGTCTCGCCCACGCCAATATGTTGTATCAACAAGGTATCCTAGAAGAGACGGAATGGAAAAAAATCGAAGCGGGTCTCAAGACGTTACAAGCTTCGATTGGAACACATGTCTATTCGCTTGCTGACGAAGACATCCACATGAATCTCGAACGGTTGCTGACGGAACAAATCGGACCGGTCGCAGGGAAGTTGCATACAGCGAGAAGTCGGAATGACCAGGTTGCGACGGATTTACATTTATGGATGGAACAACATGTGGTTGATTTAATCGAAAGCCTACGCAACTTGCAGACGGTGATTACGGAACAGGCGGATGCACACATCGAAACCGTCATGCCGGGGTATACCCACTTACAGCGGGCACAACCGATTTCACTTGCACACCATCTACTCGCGTATTTTTGGATGTTCGACCGTGACGTAGATCGTCTGACAGATAATTTGAAACGGATTCGGATTTCGCCGCTCGGTGCGGGGGCACTCGCCGGGACGACATTTCCGATTGACCGTTTCAAGTCAGCGGAACTGCTCGGATTTGAGCACGTCTATCCGAACAGCCTCGATGCTGTATCGGACCGTGACTTCGTCATTGAATATCTCGGGATTGCTTCGACGGTCATGATGCACCTCTCACGCTTTTGTGAAGAAATCATCATCTGGGCGTCGCAAGAATTTTCATTCATCGAATTGTCAGATGCATTTTCAACGGGTTCGAGCATGATGCCACAAAAGAAAAACCCGGACTTCGCTGAATTGATTCGCGGAAAAACAGGGCGTGTCTATGGAAACCTGATGGGGTTCCTGACGACGATGAAAGCATTACCGCTCGCTTACAATAAAGACATGCAAGAAGATAAAGAAGGTGTCTTCGATACGGCAGATACCGTTTTACAATCCGTTCAAATCTTTACGGGAATGCTCGAATCAGCAACGTTTAAGACAGAAGCGCTCAAGAAGGCGACAATGCAAGACTTCTCGAATGCAACGGAACTAGCAGATTATCTCGTCACAAAAGGTGTTCCTTTCCGGGAAGCGCATGAAATCGTCGGAAAAGCGGTCCTCCATTGTGTTCAGACGAATTGTTTCTTAAAAGATTTAACGCTTGAAACGTATCAAACGTTCCACTCCGTCATCGCGGAAGATGTTTATCCGCTCCTCGACCCGGTGCAAGCAGTGGCAAGAAGAGGAAGTTACGGCGGGACAGGTTTTGCTGCTGTTTCTGTACAACTCGATCAAGCGAAGAAAAAACTCACGGATTAACGGAAAAATGAAAAAATTTTAGCAAATGACTGGATTTAACAAAAAATGTTTGCTATAACTGTAACTAACAACCGACAGATAGAGGCGCGGATGACATCAGTAACATCATTTATTGAAGCGAGCATGCTGAGTGATGTGAAAGGGGAAATCCGCCGAAGTGAATGAGAAAGATGCTTCTTCTCATTTGCTGGTACAACGGTTAAGATCCGTTGTACTGCCGAAACCGATGTTTCGGAGCGCTATCTTACGTAAAAGAACGAAAGACTTTGTCTTCGTTTGTCCGATCGTGATAACGACGGGCCGTAGGAACGCTCCTACCGGCCCGTCGTTTTTTTCTGTTTCGGGACAAAGGAGATAGGATTGTGACAACTGTACTTAAATTTGGTGGTAGCTCGGTCGCGACTGTCGAACAGATTCAGTCAATTGCGAATTATTTAAAAAATCGGACAGAACAAGGTGAAAAATTAGTGGTCGTCGTCTCTGCGATGGGGAAGATGACAGACTCGCTCATCGCACAAGCGCAAGCAATCACGGATCGTCCTGAACGACGTGAACTCGATCGATTGCTCGCAATCGGCGAAGAACAAACGATTTCGTTACTCAGCATCGCCTTAAATTCCGTCGGAGTAAAAGCCTTATCACAAACAGGTGCGCAGGCAGGAATCAGCACGATGGGGGTTCATACGAAAAGTAAGATTAAACAAATTGACGGGGACTTGTTACGAAAGAAACTCGAAACCTATGATGTCGTCATCGTCGCCGGATTCCAAGGTGTCAACGAGCTTGGGGATGTTACAACACTCGGTCGTGGTGGGTCAGACACAACGGCTGTCGCCTTAGCGGCCGTCCTTGATAAGCGCTGTGAAATCTATACGGATGTCGACGGTGTCTATACGGCGGATCCGCGGATTCATCAAGCGGCACAGCCGATTCCACAAATTTCATATGATGAAATGATGGAAATGAGTGCACTGGGGTCGAAGGTAATGGAGATGCGCAGCGTCGAACTCGGGAAAAAATACGGCGTGCATATCTTTGTTGGGAAAACACTTGAATCGGAAAGAGGGACTTGGATCATGGAGGCAACAGAAACGATGGAACAAAAAGCAGTCACGAGCGTCAGTGTAACGAAAAATGTTTTGACGGTTTCAATCAAACACGTTCCACAAACCAATTCAGCAGTCGCCGACATTTTTGAATTGTTATCGAATCGCCATGTCAATATCGACATGATCAGTCAAACGACCTTTGATAGTGACGTGTTCCTCTCGTTCTCTTGTCCACTCGATGAAGAAGAGTTTCTCGAAGAGGCACTGAAAGATATCATCGATCGTTTTCCGACCGTTAAAGTCGATCGTCATAACGAGCATGCCAAGTTATCGGTCGTCGGAATCGGAATGCGTGACGCAACGGGCGTCGCATCAAAATTATTTGCGACGTTCCGTGCCGAGAACATCACGTTTTATCAAGTCACGACATCAGAAATCAGTATCTCGTATACAATCGCACAAGCAGATATCGAACGAACGGTCGCGGCGATCGCGAACGCGTTTAGCCTGTAAGGAGGAATGAACATGTACCACGTAGCAGTCATCGGTGCGACAGGCGCCGTCGGACAAAAGATGTTACAAGTCTTGAAGGAACTCGATTTTCCAGTCGGTCAACTGTCGGCGTATGCTTCAGAACGATCAGCAGGAAAAGTCGTTTCGTTTAATGGAACGGACGTGACGATTACAGCTTTATCGGAAGACATCATCCATCACGGGATCGACGTCGCATTATTCGCAGCCGGTGGAGCAATCAGTGAACAGTATGCCCCCTTGCTGGCAGAACACGGAACACTTGTCGTCGATAATTCAAGTGCTTTCCGGATGCAAGAGACGATTCCGCTCGTCGTACCAGAAGTCAATCCGGAAGCGGTCAGCAGCACCGACCGACTGATCGCTAATCCGAACTGCTCGACGATTCAATCCGTCGTTGCCCTGGCACCACTCAAACACTTAGGTTTTGAACGAATCACGTATACGACGTATCAAGCAGTCTCCGGTTCCGGTCAAAAAGGAATTGAGGACTTGGCGCGAGGCAGCCGCGGTGAAGAACCGGTCAACTATCCGCACCCGATCCATGATAATATCTTGCCGCATATCGATGTCTTCTTAGAAGACGGGTACACGAAAGAAGAGCAAAAAATGATTGACGAGACACGGAAGATTTTTAACCAACCGAACTTACCGGTCAGTGCGACGTGTGTCCGTGTTCCCGTCACAAATTCGCATTCGGTTGCAATCAACGTGACGTTTTCAAACGAGACGACGGTCGAAGCGATTCGCACAGCACTTGCTGACGCGCCAGGCGTCGTACTGGTTGATGATGTTTCGCGAAATCAGTACCCGATGCCGCTTGATGCAAGCGGGACGGACGAAGTGTACGTCGGGCGGATTCGTCAAGATCAAACGCTCGCGAACACATTCCATCTGTGGTGTGTCGCGGATAACATTCGAAAAGGCGCGGCGTCAAATGCAGTCCAGGTCGCGCGTCATGCTTTAGAAAACGGCATCCATTCTTAATCATACTAAGGAGGAATTTAACATGTTCAAAGGAGCAGGAACAGCACTAGCGACACCGTTCAATTCAGCAGGTGAACTCGACTTAGTCGTTTTTGAACAGTTGATTGAACAGCAACTTGCAGCCAATATCCAAGCGCTCGTCGTCGCCGGGACGACAGGTGAAGGATCGACGCTTTCAAGCGAAGAGTTCGAAACGTTACTTGAGACAGCAGTCCGTGTCACGGCAGGTCGTGTTCCGGTCATTGCCGGTACGGGAACGAACAATACGGCACAGACGATTGAAAAAACGAAAACGGCTCAGCGGCTCGGAGCGGATGCAGCGATGCTCGTGACACCGTATTACAATAAAACGTCACAAGCCGGTTTGATTGCTCACTTTACCGCAGTCGCGGATGCTGTCGAATTACCCATCATGTTATACAACGTACCTTCACGGACGGGTGTCGCGATTGCAGTTGAGACAGCTGTAACACTCGCGGAGCATCCGAACATTCAAGCATTCAAAGAAGCGAGCGGGGATGTCAGTTTCATGGGTGAATTGATGACGGCACTCCCCGAAGGTTTTGCAGTCTTCTGTGGCAACGACGATCAAATCCTGCCGTACATGGCATGGGGAGCACAAGGTGTCATCTCGGTCCTGTCGAACCCGTACCCGGCAGAAACACAAGCGCTTGCTGAAGCCGTGCTCGCAAACGACTTAGTGACGGCACGACGCATTCAAAGTGATTTAATGCCTGTCATCGCAGCCATCTTTAGTGACGTCAACCCGATTCCTGTTAAAGCAGCACTCGAAGAAGTCGGGTTTGCAGTCGGTGCACCACGCTTGCCGCTCGTTCGCCAATCCGAAGCCGGGCATGCACACTTACTCGAGACGATGCGTGCTTATAAAGGAGTGGTTCGATGAAGCTTGCCATTCATGGATATGGTGCGACAGGGCATTATGTCGAGGAATTGGCACCCGCTGAAGTTGTCGCCGTTATCGATCAGACGAAGTCAGCGGAGAAAATTCCTTCGTATCAAACGGTGTCCGAGCTAACAGAAGAAGTCGATGCCATCATCGATTTCTCTCACCCGAGCTTGTTGCCGGATTTACTGGCGTATGGCCTCAAAACGAAAACACCGCTCGTCATCGCGACGACCGGATTTTCGGAAGCGGAGTTACAAACGATAAAAGACGCTTCGACTGAAATTCCAATTTTTCAGTCGTACAACATGTCGTTCGGGATCGCGATGATGCAGCAATTGTTACAGGTGCTCGTACCACTCGCCAGTTCGTTCGATATCGAACTATTAGAAAAGCACCACAATCAAAAGGTCGATGCACCAAGCGGGACGGCAGAACTCTTATTGCGGACGATTCAAGAACTCCGTGACGTCCAGCCGGTCTATGAACGTGAATCGACACGGGAAAAACGCCAAGCGTCTGAGATCGGCATGCACTCGATGCGTGGTGGAACAATTTTCGGTGAACATGAAGTGTTGTTCGCCGGGGTCGATGAATTGATTGAAATCAAGCACACGGCATTATCAAAAAAAGTATTTGCTTCAGGTGCGATTAAAGCAGCCGAAGCACTCATTCAAAAATCGGCGGGACTCTACACGTTAGAGACGCTCTACTCACAGGAGGATTCACATGTTACTAACTGATGCTTACGAAATTGCGAAATTCATTAAAGATGCTAAAAAACAGACACCGGTCAAACTTTACGTCAATGGCGATTTAGCGGGCTTGACGATTGAAGGGGCGACAGCTTTCGGATCGGATGAATCAAAAATTTTCTTTGCAGATGCAGGACTTGCTGCGACTTTCTTAGAAAAGTATTCAGACCGAATCACGGACGTCCACGTCGAATACGATCGTCGGAACAGTGCTGTACCGATGCTTGACACACGTCACTTGAATGCGCGAATCGAACCGGGTTCGTGGATTCGGGATCATGTCGTCATCGGCGATAACGCCGTCATCATGATGGGTGCAATCATCAATATCGGTGCATCGATCGGAGATGGTACAATGATTGATATGAACGCCGTCGTCGGAGCACGTGGCACGATTGGGAAAAACGTTCATGTCGGCGCAGGTGCCGTGGTCGCAGGTGTCCTTGAGCCACCTTCAAAAACACCGGTCATCATCGAAGATGGTGTCTTGATCGGAGCGAACGCTGTCATCTTGGAAGGCGTTCGTGTCGGAAAAGATGCAGTCGTTGCAGCAGGCAGTGTCGTCACAGAAGACGTCCCTGCAGGTAGCGTCGTTGCTGGAACACCAGCACGCGTCATCAAACAGAAAGACGAAAAAACAGCAGAGAAGACGCAATTAGTGGATGATTTACGTTCACTCTGATTGACGTCGAAGAGGAGGAAAACACATGGCAGTGGATACACAGTATGGTGAAGCGATTTGGTTAGACGGGATTTTTCATGATCCAAAAGAAGCGAATACGAGCGTCATGTCACACGCGATTCATTACGGAAGTGGTTTTTTCGAAGGGATTCGTGCTTACGCGACGCCTGACGGTCCGGCAATTTTTCAATTGACGGAACACATCGAACGTCTCTTCCGGAGTTGCGCGTTCTATCACGTCACGATTCCATATACAGTGGAAGAACTTGTCCAGGCAACGATTGATCTCGTTGCGAAAAATGGCTTTGAGTCTTGTTACATCCGTCCATTCGTTTTCCTCGGAACACCGTGGCAAGCCTTGATGGCAAAAGATACGACGGTTCACGTCGGCATCTCATGTTGGGAACTTGGTGAATACTTCGATAAAGGTGTCGGCATTCGTGCGAAAGTCGCCTCTTACCGTCGGGTATCGTCAACGATGATGCCGATGCAAGCGAAAGCCGCTGCGAACTATATGAACTCACAACTCTTAAAAGGCGAAGCCCTTCGTGATGGATTTGACGAAGCAATCGCACTCGATATGAACGGTAATGTCAGTGAGGCAAGTGTCGCGAACTTATTCATGTTGAAAAACGGGACAATCTACACGCCGTCACTAGACTGTTCTGTCCTTGACGGCATCACGCGTCAAGTCATCATGCGCCTCGCGCAAGATCAAGGGTACCCAGTCGTCGAACGTCACATCGGGCGTGACGAGCTGTATGTCGCAGACGAGATTTTCTTAACAGGGACAGCGGCAGAAATCACGAGTGTTGGTGAAATCGACCATATTACAATCAACGGCGGAACACGGGCTGTCGCGGATGAATTGCTCGAGCTTTACCGACAAACGGTCTCAGGACAACTCCCGCAATATGCAGACTGGTTGACACACGTCACACCAGCGGTAGCTGAATGAATACACGTACACGCGTAACAATCGATCGGGAAGCGGTGCGACAAAATGTCGCATCGGTCTTCGCTCGATCGCAAAAACAGATTTTCGCCGTGGTGAAGAACAATGCCTATAACTTAGGTATGCTTGAAATGGTTGGGACATTGATGGAAGCGGGCGTGCATCATTTCGCTGTCGCTGAAGTTTATGAGGCAATTGAAATTAAAACGAATTTTCCAGACAGTTATGTCTTAGCGATGAATCCAGCGACTCAGTTCGAGGCTGCTCGAGACTATGGCATCGCGCTTGGAATCCCGTCGGTAGATTGGTTGAAGCGGTATCAAGCAGACCTTTCGAACATCGAACTCCATTTAAAGGTCAATGTCGGGATGAACCGTTTTGGTGTCAGTTCACTTGAAGAAGCGCAAGCAGTCCTTGAAGTAGTGCAGGAGCAACAGCTCCGTTTGACAGGGCTATATACACATTTTCCGCTCGCAGACGAGCCGGGAGCGGACCATGATGGACAAGTCGAGCGTTTCTTAGCGATTGCGAACGTCGTCCGGACACAACATGAATTTACGTACATGCATGCTGAAAATAGTGCGACGATCGTCAAACATGACGAACGCCTCGCCTTTTGTAACTATGTTCGTCCCGGTATCTTTTTGTTCGGTTATTCACCGATTGAAAAGATGGACTGGTTAGTACCTTCCATGCGGATGACAACAGAAATTGTTGAAATTCGTGAAGTAGGGGCGGACGAACACGTCGGATACGGTACGTCTTACACGACGGATCAACCGCTTCGTGTCGCTGTCTTACCGGTCGGCTATGGAGACGGGGTCGTCCGGGGGCGGTCCGCTTTACCTGTATTGATTCACGGGAAACCGTATTCAATCATTAGTAAATTATTCATGAGCCATACGTTCGTTGCCGTTGATTCGACAGTCGAAGTCGGGGATGAAGTCGTCTTGTACGGGGACGGAATTGAAATCGACGACATCACACGGACGGGAACGGCAAATAATTCGGAACAGATGTGTGCACGCTCATGGCGATTGGCACACCGTTATCTATAAGGAGGAACTATTTATGTACGGAAGCTCGTATTTGACGGAACAAGACAACACGCTTCAAATCGATGGTGTCGCAGCAACAGATTTAGCAGCACAATATGGAACACCCCTTTACGTGATGGCAGAGCGTGAACTGACAGACCGTTTAGCGACCGTACGAGATGGTTTCTTAACGAAATATCCGAATACGTATGCTTCCTTTGCTTCAAAAGCGTTGACGATTGGTGCCGTCTATCAGCAAGTCGTACGTCACGGACTCGGAATCGATGTCGTGACGGGGGGCGAGCTTTACATCGCGCGTCAAGCGGGCGTACCGGCAGAACGGATCTATTTCCACGGCTCGAACAAATCGACGCAGGATTTACGGTATGCCGTCGAAGAAGGCGTCGGAAAAATCGTCATCGACCATTACGGTGAGATTGCACAGCTCGAACAAATTGCAGCAGATGCTTGTCAGACGGTAAACGTATTGATTCGAATCGTCCCCCAGGTCATCGGTGGGGCACATACTAAAATTCAGACGGGCGGCGTTGATACGAAATTTGGATTCTCGACCCATGATGAATCGTATCTTGAAGCCGTTCGGGCAATCTTAGCGTCGGAACATCTTGTCCTGCTCGGTATTCATTGTCACGTTGGATCACAAATCCAAGATCTTTCGTTGTTCGAGCGGACGGCGCGGACGATGATGGGGTTTGTCGAAACGATTCGTCAAGAAACGGAATTCACGGCGAGCGAAGTCAACGTCGGCGGTGGATTCGGGATTGCGTATACGAAAGACGATGTCCCGCTTGATTTTGAACAGACGATGGAGCATGTCATGGCAATCATCGAGGAAGAGTCGACACGACTTGGAATCGAACGTCCACGGATTGGGATTGAACCAGGGCGGTGGGTTGTCGCGAATGCCGGGACGACACTCTATACGGTCGGGGCGATTAAAGAAGTCCAAGGGGTTCGGACGTATCTGTCTGTTGATGGCGGCATGGCAGACAATATCCGTCCTGCGCTGTACGGTGCAGTCTACGAAACAGTCATCGCCAATCGGGTGACAGGAACGCTGCGCGAAGTGACGGTCGTTGGTGCTGCTTGCGAATCCGGCGATTTAGTCGCAGAAAAAGCGCAATTGGCGGAACCGGCTAGCGGGGATACGCTGGCGGTCTTCGGGACGGGCGCCTATAATTTCTCGATGGCGAGCAACTACAATCAATTTTTACGTCCGGCAGTCGTCTTCGTCAATCAAGGGGAAGCGCGGGAAGTCGTCCGACGCCAAACATATGCGGATCTCGTTACGTGTGATCTCGGTCTAGAAAACGTACGATCTTAATAAACAGCAAGCCTTCCCCGTCGACCGAAACGAGGAAGGCTTGCTGTTTTAAATTTCAGGAAACAGGTTTATCTGCCGAAAGATGGTGTTTCGAAACGTTTTGAGGGAACATCAAGTCAAATTATTTGGATGGGATGACCAATACTTGTCCGATTGAAATCAAGCTGACATTCGTAATCTTATTCGCTGCTGCGAGCGAGCTGACTGTCACATTGTACTTACGGGCAATCGCATAAAGCGTATCTCCACTTTTGACGGTATAAGAAGTCGTTGTTGGGGGAGGTGTTGTTGACGTACCGGGAATTTTCAACACTTGACCAACAGAAATCAAATTGAGGTTAGTGATGTTGTTTGCTGAAGCGAGTGCACTGACGGAAACGTCGTACTTCCGAGCGATAGAATAGAGTGTATCCCCGCTTTTGACGGTATAAGAAGTCGTTGAGGTTGGGGGAGGTGTCGTCGACGTACCGGGAATCGTCAAGATTTGTCCGACAGAAATCAGGTTAAAGTTGGTGATGTTATTTGCTTTAGCTAAAGCGCTGACAGAAATGTTATAGAGGTTTGCGATTTTATAGAGCGTATCGCCAGACTTGACGGTATACGTTTTACTACCTGAAGTCGGGAGTTGCAGTAATTCAGAAACCGTAACGAACGTATACCCTTTAGCTTTCAGTTGCGTAATCATTGAAGGAAGGGCGGTTGGGGTTCCGGATGCACCGGCACCCGTATGCATTAAGACAATCGATCCCGGAACGATGTTCGGAATGACGCGGTTCAAGATTGCGGTAGAACTGATTCCTTTCCAGTCCGTCGTATCGATGTTCCATTGAATCGTTTTCGTGTAACCTGCATTACCGACGGCTGCTAAAACAGCACTGTTGCTTGCACCAAATGGAGCCCGGAAAATTGGTTTTGTTGTCTGTCCCGTTAATGAGTTAAGCAGACTTTCCGTCCGTGTCAATTCACTTGTCATCTGACTTGCAGACAAAGTCGTAAAATCGGGGTGACTGTAGGAGTGATTTCCAATTTGATGCGTCGGTGTTGCATTCGCGATATTTTTGATCGACTGTGGGTGATTCGCGGCACCGGCACCGGTCAGGAAGAAGGTTGCTTTGACATTGTTACTTTTTAAGATACTGAGAATTTTACCGATGTTTGTACCATCCGCCCCGTCATCGAACGTCAATGCCACCACTTTGTTCGTTGTCGAACCTTTCGTGATGAATGTTGAGCTAGCTGCTTCGACTGGTAGCTGATAACTGGATAATGGAATGAACATCAGTAACAAGACAACAAGTAACCGAAGCCATTTTTTTCGCATTATGATTTCCTCCTTTTCAGTCCGCTGACACTTCCGCAAACGCTTTACTTATCATTACCCTTTTTTAACAAAAAAACAGAACAATTCCCGTTTATTTCGAGATTTAAACAAAAAAACGAAAAATATTGTTTGAATTCAAAAAAAATAGGGAAAACATAATATATGGAAATAGTAAAAGGAGTGAAATATGGATGATCGAATTTAAAAATGTCGGGAAGCAATTTAAGGACAATGTTGTCTTAAAAGGCTTAACGCTAGAAATCAAAGCGGGTGAACTCGTTGTATTCATCGGTCCGAGTGGCTGTGGAAAAACAACATCGCTCAAGATGATCAACCGTTTGATTGAGCCCTCTTCAGGAACGATTTTAGTGAATGGGAAGGACATCATGAAGACGGATACGATTGAACTGAGACGCCATATGGGCTACGTCATTCAACAAACCGGTCTATTCCCACACATGACCGTTCGTGAAAATATTCAATTGATTGCCGGTCTTGAAGGAAAAGATCACGATCAAATGGATCAACGGACAGAAGAACTTCTCCAAATGGTCGGCCTCGACCCGAAACAATTCATTGACCGTTACCCAAGCGAACTCAGTGGTGGACAACAACAACGTGTCGGTTTTGCCCGTGCATTGATGAATGATCCAGATGTTATTTTAATGGACGAACCGTTTAGTGCGCTCGACCCCGTTACCCGCAACGACCTCCAAGAAGAATTATTTAATCTCCAAGAAGAAGTAAAGAAAACTATCGTATTCGTCACCCATGATATGGATGAAGCGATCAAGCTAGCCGATCGGATATGTATCATGCGTGATGGGGAAATTGTTCAATTTGATACACCCGAAGAAATTTTACGACATCCAAAAGATGAATATGTTGAATCATTCATTGGAAAAAATAAAATTTGGAGTAGTCCGGCGTTCATTAAAGCAGAAGATATCATGATTGAAGATCCCGTCTCAATCAGTGGTAAGCGGACGTTGCTGCAAGGGATAGAAATCATGCGTGGACGAAAAGTGGATAGCCTGCTGATTACAGATCGTGATCGTACATTACAGGGAATCGTTAAATTGAAAAACATCCAAACGGTTTCAGATAAGAGTCAACGAATTGAAGAAATCATGGAAGGTGAACTTGTTGCCGTCGATGAACAGGATTCACTGCTTGATGTATTAGAAGTAATGAACCATGAAGAAACAGGTTATTTACCTGTAACGAACAAAGCCGGTCAATTACGCGGCTTGATTACACGAAGTAGCTTGCTTTCCGTCTTGAGTGAGCAGTTCATTCAGGAGGAGGAAGTGCAATGAGTGGATTTTTTGACTATGTAAAAAATAACACTGATCAAATCTGGAACTTATTACTTGAGCACTTACAGCTGACCGTATTTGCGGTCGTCATCGCAGTTATCTTAGGGATTCCGCTCGGTATTTTAATTACACGTTATCAACGGTTCGCTAAACCAGTCCTCGCCTTGACGAGTGTCGTTCAGGCGGTTCCGAGTCTCGCGTTACTTGGTTTCTTGATTCCGTTCATCGGGATTGGATCGACACCGGCGATTATCATGGTCGTCTTGTATTCATTACTCCCGATTGTCAAAAATACGTACACAGGTTTATCAAGCATTCCGGGAGATATGTTGGAAGCTGCAAAAGGGATTGGACTGACCGAACGACAAGTTTTAGGAAAGGTTCAAATTCCGCTTGCCTTACCGATCATGATGGCCGGAATTCGGATTTCTGCCGTGACAGCGGTTGGATTGATGACGATTTCTGCGTTCATCGGTGCCGGTGGACTTGGTTATCTTGTCTTCTCCGGTATTCAAACCGTTGATAACAATCAGATTTTAGCCGGTGCGATTCCAGCAGGTATTTTAGCGCTTGCGATTGACTTCATCGTCAGCCGGATTGAATATTCGGTCGCACCAAACGGAATTAAGCTGGCAGACGGACGGGTCAAAAATCGGACACGTAAACGTCGCAAAGCGATGTCGGCCGGTAAGAAAATCGCAATTGCGAGTATCGTCGTTTTATTAATTGGTGGAACGGTTGCGTATTCGTTCTTGAAGCCGGATAAAATCGTCATCGGTTCAAAGAACTTTACGGAACAATTGATTTTAGGGAACATGTTGGCTGATTTAATCGAAGATAAGACCGATTTAGAAGTCGAACGTCAATTAAACCTCGGTGGTACAAAAGTTGCCTATGGTGCGCTTGAGACTGGAGAAATTGACGCGTATGTAGACTATACGGGGACGCTTCTGATCGATGTACTCAAACAAGAAGTAGAAACGGATCCAGAAGTCGTGTATGAAAAAGTTAAAAAAATGATTCCAGCGAAAAGTCAGGTCGATGTCCTCGATCCGATTGGTTTCAATAACACGTACGCATTAGCGATGACAAAAGAAGACATCGAAAAATATGATTTGAAAACAGTCTCTGATATGGCTGCTGTCAGTAATCGTCTGATTCTTGGTTCAACAATTGAGTTCGCGAATCGTGAAGACGGATACCTTGGCTTGAAAGAGAAATATCCGGACATGAAATTCAAAGATGTCCAGCCTGTTGATGGTGGGCTTCGTTATACGGCATTGACGAATGGAAAAACGAACGTCATCGATAGTTTTTCGACAGATGGATTGTTGAAGAAATTTGATTTGACGGTCCTTGAGGATGATAAAGAATTCTTCCCACCGTATTACGCGGTCCCAATCGTTCGTCAAGAAACGTTGGATGAACATCCAGAATTAAAAGAAGTTCTCAATATGTTAAAAGATAAAATCACGGATGAGAAGATGCAAGAATTGAACTTTAAGGCTGACGTCGAAAAAGAACGACCAGAAGATGTCGCACGTGAGTTCTTGATTGAAGAAGGTATGATTAAAAAATAATAAAAAGAGAGCCGAGGCGGGAATCCGCTTCGGCTCTTTATATGCGCGCTGACGCGCTATATCGTTTTGGAAAATAAGATCATTATTTTTTGATTCGACTAGCGAGCCAAGCGCGAACGGTGTTTTGCTGAATCATACACGTTCTTCCTCTCTTGGTTGAGTTGTTCCTGAACTCAAAGATTTTTGCTCGGCATCATTAACAATACGCTGTTGGACTTCAATCGTCAACCAATCTGCTTCGTGTTCAGGTAATGTAGGAAGACCATAACTTGGATTGCTCGTCGACAAAAATAAATCAGACATCAATCGCTCTGCGAATAATGGAATCATCTCATATCCCCCTCAATCTCGATTCATGTGCTACACCTTTAGTGTACGCGCAACATGTAAACGAACGAGAGGGGAAATGTTAAAAACAGGTGAATATTGTAAGTGTTTTCACAAGGCTGTCATATCTTCAGATAAAGGTACACAATCAGCAGCGTACTGTTGTCCGCGCTTGATATATTTTTTGACAGTCCGCTCCATGATGAACCGGTCGTGATCATTGATTTCGCGAATGACTTTTGCAGGGACGCCCATGACGAGCGAATTCGGAGGGACGACCATTTTAGGTGGAACGAGGCTACCGGCAGCGACGAACGAACCGGTTCCGATTTCTGCTTCGTCTAAAATTGTGGCTGACATGCCGATTAATGCGCCTTTTCGAATGATGCCTCCGTGAATCATGGCCATATGTCCAATCGTGACATCATCTTCGATAATCGTTGAGTATTCCTCATATTGATGAATCATCGAACCATCTTGAATGTTAACCCGCTCCCCGATTGAGATGAGCCCTTCATCCCCGCGGATGACGGTGTTGAACCAGACACTTGAATCTTTCCCGATCTCGACTTCACCGATGACTTTTGCACCGTCTGCGATATATACGCTTGGATCGACCTTTGGAATTAAGTTTCCGACGCGATACTTCATGATTGCTTGTCCTCACTTTCGATTAAGAATTACCTCTTTTATCTTGAACTCCCGAAAAATAAATTGCAACTGCTTACAATCTAATTGTAAGATGGTAAAAATACCGGTCATTATAGGAGGATATAGGATGGATACTACAGTTCGAGCACGACTTATCGCGATTGCTGCGAAAAAACAGAAAGCGGCAATTGTCTATCAAGGCATTCAGGTCATTGATGTGATGACACGTGAGACCTATCAAGCGGATGTCGCAATCGATTCAGGCTACATCGCCGCCGTTGGGGACGGCTATGAAGGTGAAGAGAACATTGATGGAACGGATCAATATATCGCACCGAGTTTCATCGATGGACACGTCCATATCGAATCTTCGATGGTGACACCGAGTGAATATGAACAGGCCATCTTACCGCTCGGAGTGACGACGGTAATCGCCGATCCACACGAAATTGCTAACGTCAAGGGAGCGGACGGTCTACAGTTCATGTTAGATGACGCGGAACAGCTTCGTCTTGATGTACGGATGATGTTACCGAGCTGTGTTCCGGCGACGTCGTTCGAACACGCAGGGGCGTCGTTAAAGGCAGCCGACTTAGTACCGTTCGTCAATCATCCGGGTGTCCATGGCTTGGGAGAAGTAATGGATTACCCGGCGGTCGAACGTGCCGATGCGGACATGCTACAGAAAATCGAGCAGATTGAAGCAGCAGGAAAGCTCGTTGATGGTCATGCAGCAGGTCTTGGTGCACGTGAAGTCAATATCTACGGGGTTGCCGGCATCCGGACGGATCATGAAGCGGTTACGAAAGAAGAAGCGCTCATACGTGCACGCAGAGGTTTGTATGTCGAAGTCCGTGAAGGATCGGCAGCCCGGAATTTAAAAGAAGTACTTGATGCCGTAACGGAAAGCAATGCGAGTCGCTTCTTATTCTGTACAGACGATAAACATTTGGATGATACATTACGTGAGGGAACGATCGACTACAACGTGCGCTATGCGATCGAGCATGGGATTAAACGGGAAACGGCATATGCGATGGCATCACTCCATGCAGCAAATGCCTATGCATTACAAGATCGCGGGGCAATCGTCCCAGGACGCCGGGCGGATTACGTTCTTTTGACGGATCCTGATCGTGTAGTGATTCGTGAAGTGTTCGTAAAAGGCGAACCGGTCGCTCGGGATGGTAAAACAATCATTACGTCTCCAAAAGTAACGGTCCCACCTAATTTGCGCGGTGAATTAAAAACGAAAGAAATCACGGACGCAGTGTTTGAACTGCCACTCGCGCACCCGAAAGCACATGTAATCGGAGTTATTCCGAAAAGCATTGTTACGAATCATCTCGTGTTGGATGTGCCCGTCGTCGATGGAATGTTTGTGCAGGATACAGCGCAAGATTTATTAAAGATTGCTGTCATCGAACGCCATAACGGAACAGACTTCTCAGCAGTTGGCATTGTCCATGGCTTCGGTATGAAACGTGGAGCGATTGCCGCGACGGTCGCCCATGATTCACATAACCTCGTCATCGTCGGTACTTCAGATGCGGAGATGAAGCTTGCAGCAGAGCGTCTCGTTAAAGCGGGAGGAGGCGTCATCGCGGTCAAAGGTGAGGACGTCTTGGCAGAACTGCCACTTGAGATCGCCGGTTTGATGACGAGTCGTCCGTTCGAGGAAGTCGGAGCTACGTTAGAAAAGTTAAACGATGCACTGGATGTACTAGAAGCGGATCGTTCATTCAATCCGTATTTGACGATGTCGTTCCTTTGCTTACCCGTCATTCCGAACTTGAAATTGACGGACAGCGGACTGTTTGACGTCAAAACCTTCCAACATATTAAGACGCAGGCCCCAAAATAAAGAAACACGAATTAAAAAAGGTGAACACTCACTACGACTAGTGTTCACCTGCTTTATTGATTTCCTTCCCGCCTCAAATCCCATCATTCCTTTACATTTGTTATTGAAACTTAATATTTTCCAAGTTGAATCATTATCTGATCCTTGTTATAGTTGTTTTTATATCATCTGTGAAAAACATCACTTTTAGTGAAACTTTTTAACCCTTGATTCGTAAAATATAAAAGAAAAAAGAAAGGAAGGATAGTATGGATAAATCGTATTTTGAAGGACATCAAGAACTGATTGCTTGCGTCTATCGCTCGTTTATCGACCAATTTCATGAGTTGCCAGAGCGGCGTCGAACAAAACGTCAACTGCGAAACCTTGCGTTTTCTGTCATCCGTCAAGCAGGTCCGACCTATCAAGAGCGAACGGTGTTGTATGAATTTTTCGCCGAGTTTTTCAGAGCAGTAGAAGAGGGACAACATGAAAAAATTGAATTCTATAAACAAATCGCACAGTAAAGACCCCAGACGGCTCCGGCAGAAGGGGTCTTTGTTGTTTTACAAAATAAAAAAATCCAAAAACCCACCGGAATGGATTTTTGGATTTCATATGTTACTTACTTAACTTCCATCCATTTAAAGCTCATGTCAGCACCAAATGGGTGGCGGTATAATTTGTCGATATTAGCCCGTTGCAAGTAAGCTTCACCTTTTTGATAGATTGGAGCAATTGCATAATCTTCTGCGAGAAGCATTTTTTCAGCTTCTTGAAGATCAGACCAACGTTTTGCTTCATCTGTTTCTTTTTTCGCATCTTTAACAAGTTGATCAAACTCTTTATTCGAGTAGTTCATCCGGTTAAAGCTTCCGTCCGTTAACCACATGTCGAGGAACGTCATTGGATCCTGGTAGTCAGGGCCCCAGCCGGCAGCGGAGATGTCATAGTCACCTTTTGACTCAAGATCAAGGAAGTTTTTGAACGGTTGTTGCTTGATTTTGACCGTCAAGCCAGGCAAGTTCTTCTCGAGATCACCTTTTAAGAATTCAGATACCTTTTTGAAGGCATCCTCATCTCGTGAAAGCATATCGAGTTCAACTGTTTTAACACCTAACTCTTTTAGACCGGCCTCCCAGGCTTTTTTCGCCTCTGCAGCGTCAAAGCTTTGAAGGTCTGGGTATTTCGCACGGAAGTCTTCGCCGTCCGGTGTGAACGTGAAATCTTTTGCGACGATGAAGTTCGCAGGTTCTGATCCATCGTTCAGGATGACATCTGTGATGCCTTGCTTCTCGAAACCAAGTGCAAGGGCTTTGCGGATGTTCTCATTTTGAAGTGCTTTATTTTTCTGGTTGAAGCGTAAGAAATTGATCCGTGCGTCTGGACGTGTTTTGTAGTCTTCTGACTGTTCGTATTGTGAAACGAATTCAGAAGTGATCGGTGCGAAATCAACTTCTTTTGACTCGAATAAGTTGACGCCGGTCGAGATTTCTTTTACGACCTTCACATCGATTTTATCCATTTTGACGTTTGCTTTGTCCCAGTAATCTGGATTCTTTTTGTATGTCCATCCGGCGTTCGATTGCCAATCTGACAAGATAAAAGGTCCATTGAAGTTCATCGATTCAACATTCATCGCGAATTTGTCGCCTTTTTCTTCGACGAATGATTGCTTAAGTGGTAAGTACGTAGGGAAACTCGTCAAACCAAGGAAATACGGTGCAGGTGCTTCGAGCTGAACTTCGAGTGTTTGTTCGTCGATTTTTTTGACGCCGAGTTCGTCGAGTTCTGCTTCACCCGCCATGATTTTATTGGCGTTCTTTAAATCCTGTAAGATGTACGCATATTCAGCACCTGTTTTCGGATCAAGTGCACGTTTCCATGAGTAAATGAAATCATCCGCTGTGACCGATGAACCATCCGACCATTTTGCGTCTTTGCGTAGTTTGAAGGTATATGTTTGTTTATCATCGGATACTTTAACACTTTCAGCCATCCCAGGCGTTGGTTTATTTTCACCATCCAGACGATAAAGGCCTTCGAATACGTTGTTTGTCACGATGATTGATGTCGAGTCCGTCGTTTTCGTTGGATCGAGTTGTGGGACATCCGTTGTAGAGATAAATGTCACTTCTTGTTTTTTGTTACCATCTGATGACGAGCTACCGTTCGATTCATTATCCTGACCACAAGCTGCTACTGCGAGTAGCGCCATGCTCGATAAGCCAGCAAAGGCGATTTTAGTCTGTTTCTTCATGTGAAAAATGACCCCCCGATTAATTTAAAATAATTTCAGAAAAGTTTGAACATAATGTAAATTTAAGTGAAAATGGATGAAAATGCAACATAAATTTTCTGATAATTCTCACTGATCAAGGTCTATTTGCCCAATTCCGAGCGATTTCAAGTAGTCATAAAGTATGAAAATCGTGACACGGTGAGGCGAGTACATCCGCAATGTCAATTGCTGTGGCGTGCCGCGTAAACGAATATTCGTAATCCGGACCCCTTGTTGTTCGAGCGCTTTTTTAACCGTTTCTGCATCGAGTGTTTCCGGTAAAGTCAAATGAGCGACGATGACGTTTGCTTCAAACCGGCTGTTGTTGAATCGTTTCATGATCCAGGTGATACTTTCGAGCGAAACGAATAGAAAAAGTACGAGAAAGCTTGACTCAATAATGAATCCTGCACCGACGGCAATCCCGATGCCGCTCGCTGCCCAGATAATTGCTGCTGTCGTCAAACCACTGACGATATCATGTGGACGTCGGAGGATGACGCCGGCTCCGATGAATCCAATTCCGGCGACGATTTGGGCGACGATTCGCATCGGATCCATCTGGACATGAGAAGCAATGTTTTCATAAAAAATAACGGAGTTGAT
Source organism: Exiguobacterium sp. s127 (assembly GCF_018618695.1). NCBI lineage: Bacteria > Bacillati > Bacillota > Bacilli > Caryophanales > Exiguobacterium > Exiguobacterium sp. s127. The sequence goes on from NZ_JACSMO010000007.1 coordinate 25,516, forward strand.
TGAAACGATGGTTAACAGGCAACTGATCAGGGTAATTACGAGGCTAGTACGTATACCAACTGGCTTGTTTTTGACTTCACGTTCGAATCCGATAATGATTCCAAATGTTGCGGCAATCATTAATTTATATAAGTCCTCTAGTTGGAACGAATGCACCCATGCCATCATCATCAAATCCTTTCTTTACATTGAAGTGGGTTTTGTTATAATGAACTTTGTGTCTTCGAATGAATATACGTTTAATATGAATAGATATACAGATTTGGAGGAAGTGTTTACATCATGAATCAACAAAAGATTGGTTTTTTTGCATTAGCAGCAATGGTCATCGGTTCGATGGTTGGAGGGGGAGCCTTTAACCTGCCAGGAGCGATGGCTCAAAAAGCAAGTGCTGGTCCGATTTTAATCGGTTGGAGCATTACAGGGCTCGGTATGATTATGTTGGCATTAGTTTTTCAGCACTTGGCGAATAGTAAGCCGGAGCTTGAAGGTGGTATTTATGCGTATGCACGAGAAGGCTTCGGTCGTTTCGTTGGTTTCAATAGCGCTTGGGGGTACTGGGTATCCGCCTGGATCGGTACCGTTGCGAATATCACGTTAGTCTTTAACGCACTCAGTTATTTCTTCCCGATTTTTTCAGCGGAAAATCGACTATTTTTATTGATGATGAGTGTCGTCGTCGTGTGGGGACTGTTTTGGATTGTCTCGAGTGGGATTAAAGAAGCAACACTCGTTAACTTGATTACGACAATCGCTAAGCTTGTCCCCATCCTAATCTTCATTCTGCTCGTTGGGATTGCGTTTAATGTACGCACGTTCAATCTTAATTTTTGGGGAGAGGGAACGGAGCTTGGATCGATTTTTGAACAAGTGAAGGGAACGATGCTTGTCACGCTTTGGGCATTCGTCGGGATTGAGGGAGCCGTCGTCTTATCGTCACGTGCGAACAAGCGGAGTGATGTCGGTAAGGCGACCGTGACAGGTCTCGTCGGCGTACTCGTCATTTACATCTTGATTTCAGTGTTATCACTCGGTGTCCTGACGCAAGAGCAACTAGCCGGATTAAATGAACCGACAATGGCGTATGTTTTGGAAGCCGCAATCGGACCGGTCGGTGCAACCATCATCATGATTGGATTAATTATCTCGTTGTCTGGTGCTTTGCTCGGTTGGACGATTTTAGCTTCAGAGATTTCCTATCTTGTCGCAAAAGATGGAGCTTTTCCAAAAGTGTTCGCGAAGACGAACCGGAACGGAGCACCCGTCGGCGCATTGCTTATCACACAAATTGCGACACAACTCGTTGCGGCGGTTGCTTTGTTCTCGGCCCAATCGTATCTTGTTTTATCGAGTATTGCCGGGATCTGTGCACTTTTACCGTACTTGTTGTCGGCGATCTATAGCGTTCGTTTCTCTAAGGCGGAACGCAATACGAAGATGTTGATTTTCTCTATTATTGCTTCCTTCTATTCGATTTGGCTCGTGTATGCGTCGGGTATTTGGTACATCGTCATTGCAGCATTGGTTTATGCTCCGGGGATCATTGCCTACTCGTTAGCAGAACGTGAGCAAAAACGTAGTGGCATGTCACGTTACGAGATGATCGCGAGCGGTGTGCTCGTAATTTTAGCGGGGATCGCCATTTATGGTATGATCGCTGGTCAAATCCAGTTGTAATCGTAAAAAAGGGCTGACTTTTGAGTCAGCCCTTCCGACTGTAGACAACGTGCTATCGGGAGATCAAGCATCTTTTTTCGTTGCTTTCCTCGGGCGAGGCGCAAGCCGTTGCTCCTTGGATCCTAGCGGACAACGAGCAGGGTCTTGCCTGCCTCTGAACGTGCGTCAAAAACGCATTTTTCCCCATAGGAGTCAACGAAATGTGACGCTTTTTAGATAACACCGTGACGGAAAGCCGGGCATGGAGACGGTTTAGAGCGCGAAAGATTGCCGCTTTGAAGACGAGGCGAGACAGGGAAGCGCGAACGGATTGCATCTCGATACCGCATGTTTGCGCTTCTTAATAATTTGTCTACACGCTGAAGGGCTGACTTTTGAGTCAGCCCTTTTTGTATTGTTAAACAAGCGATATCAGCTAGTTGAGGAATTAAATCGTTTGTCGACCTCGTCGGCGGATAAAGGTTTTGCGAAGATGAATCCTTGCATCTGTTGACATGATGTTGTTTTTAGATACGCTTCAGCGCTGGAAGTTTCGACTCCTTCCGCAACTAAATTAAGGTTCAAATTCCGACCTAGTTGAATAATGGAATCTAATAATCCTACATTTCCAACGTCAATCCCATCAATAAAAGTTTTATCGATTTTGAGTTCATCAATTGGAAAAGCACTTAAATATTGAAGTGAAGAATAACCTGTTCCGAAATCATCGATGGACAGGCGGAAACCGAGTGACTTGATTAATTGCATCCGTTCGAGTGTTCGCTGCGTTTGTAGGATAGCGATGTTTTCTGTCATCTCAAGCGTCACTGAGCGAGGCGAGATTATTTTATTTGAAATCAAGTGTTGGAGCGTCCGGATAAAGGAATCGCTTTGGAACTGGTGGGGCGAAATGTTGATGGCCATCGTCAGCTTAGGGTCAATCGTTTGTTGCCACTTGGCTAGTTGTTCGCATGCCTCGAGTACGACCCAGTTATTGATGGGTGTGATGAGTGCTGCTTCTTCGGCAAGCGGAATGAACTCAGCCGGCGGAATACTTCCGAGTGCTGTATGATTCCAACGCAACAATGCCTCGAAGCCATTCACACGTCTCGTTTTCAAGTTGATGATTGGCTGATAAGCGAGTGAGAACGCGCCATCTTCCAAAGCTGTAAATAAAGAACGTTCAAGCTGTACTTTTCGTGTAAATTGTTGATCCATTTCATGTGTTAAATATTGAATCGTTCCTGTTCCGACAGCTTTTCCTGAGTATAGTGCCATTTCTGATCGCCGGAATAAATCTTCGAGTGAACTGGCCTCTGACGGATAGAGCGTGATTCCGAACGTACAGGAGATGATTAATGAATGACCATTAATGTAGTAAGGGCGTTGAATGACTTGTTGGAGCTTACGGACGAGTTGGAACAACATATTTCTGTCGGAAGCGGGAATGAGTAGACCGAATAAATCACTCATCGGATGAAAGGTTAAGGTACCTTCTGTCTGCTGTGAGAGACGAATGGCTAATGCTTGTAAAAGTTGATCACCGATGTGCGTTCCGAACGAATCATTGATGACTTTGAAACGATCGATATCAAATAAGATTAAAGCGAGCGGCTGAGTGGGTGAAGCGTGATCGAACATTGTTGCACCTTCTCTTAAAAATCCACGTCGATTGAGTAAGTGCGTCATTTCGTTATGGTGGACTAGAAAATCAAGTTCCTCTTCAAGACGCGTTGTTTCGGTCACATCAGTCCCGATAAATAGGTGTTGGAACCGGACACCGGCCGCATCATAAATCGGAATAAGTGTCGCTTGGAGAAACTTTTTTTCGGACGATGACGTTTCAATCGGTACTTTTCCGGACCAGGCTTTTTTTTGTTTAATTTGCGAGCGGATGGTCATCAATACTTCGTTTTCGGCTGCACTGAGCAACTGCGTCCAAGGGCGCTTGATTAGCTGATTCGGACAAAAACCTGTGAAATCGACCATGTTGGCGTTCGCATAAGCGATAGTGCCCCGTGCATCCAAAACGAGGACACAGGCGATTTGATCAAACGCATAGCGTAAGTCCATCAATCCTTGAAAGAGCGGTTTCGTACCAGATTGTTGAGCGGTTGAAGGAAGACTACAAAAAGAAGCACCTATGACGTATTTATCGCTATCGTCAAACAATGGCGTGATCAACATTGTCGAGGTCATGCTTGTACCTGTTTTGTGTAAAAAATATGTGTTCGGAAGTTGAATGGCCTGACGACGTTCTAAAAATGATTTCCAAATCTGTTCACTAAAAGCAACGTCTTCCGGATTTAATAACGGAAGTGTTCGACCTAACACTTCATCTGCAGACCATCCCCAATAGTCTTCAGCCGAAGGGTTCCAGATACGAACGGTTAAATCCAGATTTAAGATGAAGGCAGGTAAGGGGAACTTACTCATGACGACTTCATAGGAATCAATGGTCGAACGGTCCATTACATGCACACACTCCTTGTTACGCAAATTGATAGTTCAGTTGTCTTGTCTATTCCCAATATATTCAATCAACATGCAGATAAACCCTCTTAGATGTTTAATTTTTGTATGAAGATTATTTTGAGGAATCTGTTATAATCGATTTGAAAGCGTTTTCTAAAGAGTCAAAGGGGGACTATTTATGAATCAAACAGAAAAAATCATTCAACAGACAGAGCAATTCGGGGCACATAACTATCATCCACTTCCAATCGTCATTGCAGAAGCGGAAGGCGTCTTCGTCAAAGATCCGGAAGGACGTCAGTATATGGATATGCTCAGTGCTTACTCAGCCGTCAATCAAGGGCATCGTCATCCTAAAATCATCGAAGCTTTAAAACGCCAGGCTGATAAGATTACGTTGACGTCACGTGCGTTCCATAATGATCAGTTAGGTTTCTTCTATGAAAAAGTAGCGAAGTTGACGAATAAAGATATGGTTCTACCAATGAACACCGGTGCAGAAGCCGTCGAAACAGCAGTGAAAGCTGCACGACGTTGGGCGTATGAAGTAAAACGGGTTCCGGGCGACGCTGAGATTATCGTGTGCGAAGGAAACTTCCACGGGCGGACGATGACTGCTGTTTCCATGTCGACGGAAGCAGAATACCAACGTGGTTTTGGACCACTGTTACCTGGAATCAAAACGATTCCCTATGGTGACCTGGAAGCCTTAAAAGGTGCAATCACTGAAAATACGGCGGCGTTTATCGTTGAGCCGATTCAAGGGGAAGCGGGAATCTTGATTCCGTATGAAGGGTTCTTAAAAGACGCCCAAGCTGTCTGTAAAGAGCAGAACGTCCTGCTCGTGGCTGACGAAATCCAATCAGGTCTCGGACGTTCAGGCAAGTGGTTTGCTTCGGATTGGGACGAAGTGACGCCAGACATGTATATTCTCGGAAAAGCATTAGGGGGCGGAGTCTTCCCGATTTCATGTGTCGCGGCAAATCGGGACGTACTGAATGTCTTTAATCCAGGCTCGCATGGCTCAACGTTTGGTGGAAATCCATTAGCATGTGCCGTTTCAGTTGCTTCGCTTGAAGTACTTGAAGATGAGAAGTTACCTGAGCGGTCGCTCGAACTCGGAACGTATTTCATGGAGAAACTAAAACAAATTAAAAATCCAATCATTAAAGAAGTCCGCGGACGCGGTCTTTTCATCGGGGTTGAGTTGACAGAAGCGGCTCGTCCATATTGTGAAGCATTAAAAGAAAAAGGTTTGCTCTGTAAAGAAACGCATGAGACGGTCATTCGTTTTGCACCGCCACTCGTCATCACGAAAGAAGAGCTCGACTGGGCCTTTGAACGAATCGAACAAGTATTAGGCGCTTCAGTAACGCAATAATGGAGGGATCAAGACTTCCCAGTCGATAATGACGGGAAGTCTTTTTCTTTTTTATGTTTGATTCTTTTAGAGGTGGGAAAATACTATTATTCGCATAAAAAATAGGGGGTAATGAATATGTCAGATAACAGTGGTTTGAATAAAAAGCTCGATGGTGCAGTCGATAAAGCAGCAGGTAAAGCAAAAGAGGCACTTGGTAAAGCAACAGGGGATAAATCAACAGAACGTGATGGGAAGAAAGATCAACTAAAAGGCGGCGCGAAAAAGACAGTCGGAAATGTCCAGCAAGATCTTGAGGATACGAATCGTCATTAATGCATGGCTGAAAGTACCCGAACGTTCGGGTACTTTTTTTATGAATAAATTTGTATAAAGGTCTAGTCATTTAGATGTTTATATGAAATAATAACAATTGTAAAAGCGTTTTCATTGTTCTGTCACAAATCATTATTTACTTAAGAAAGGATGAAGTGTATGTTGCAATTTCTTCAACGGATTGGTAAAGCCTTAATGTTACCAATCGCCGTATTACCAGCCGCAGGGATTGTCTTACGACTCGGATCGGCAGACATGCTGGATATCCCATTGATGGTTGCAGCGGGAGGGGCAATTTTTGATAACCTGCCGCTCATCTTCGCTATTGGTGTCGCAATCGGACTTTCGATTGATGCCAGCGGGGCAGCCGGATTAGCTGGGGCAGTTGGTTATCTCGTTTTAAAAAATGGTGTTGATTCAATGAACAAAGATTATTCCAACGCCCAAATTCAAGCGAAGTATGATGCGATAGCGGCCATTGTCAATGACTCTTCGACGAAAGCTGACGGTGCGACCTTGAGTGCGATTGCGAATCAGGCGAGTCTCGGTTCGATGGTCAATATGGCTGTATTTGGCGGAATCATTGCCGGAATTACAGCTGGGTTGCTTTACAATCGTTTTTATAACATTAAACTTCCAGATTGGTTAGCATTCTTTGGTGGGAGACGGTTCGTTCCGATCATCACCTCTGCTGTCATGCTCGTTTTAGCTTTTATCTTTGGTTACTTATGGCCGTTCATCGAAGATGGGATCAATGGTGCAGGAGAATGGATGGTCAGCCTCGGAGCAGGCGGTGCCGCACTGTTTGGATTCTTCAACCGTCTCTTGATTCCTGTCGGTCTTCATCATGTCTTAAACAATATTTTTTGGTTCGTCTTCGGGTCGTATGAAAAAGCAGACGGGACGATCGTCAATGGAGACATTGCCCGTTTCTTTGCCGGAGATCCGACAGCGGGTATCTATCAGGCTGGTTTCTTCCCGATTATGATGTTTGCGCTACCGGCAGCTGCTGCTGCAATGGTGATGGCAGCACGAAAAGAAAATCGAAAAGCTGTTGCCGGAGCGATGATCGGTTTAGGATTGACTTCGTTCCTAACGGGGATTACGGAGCCGATTGAGTTTTCATTCATGTTCCTTTCACCCGTCTTGTACGTCATGCATGCCGTTTTGACAGGTCTTTCTATGGCCGTCGTCAATTTGCTTGGCATCTTACATGGGTTCTCGTTCTCAGCAGGGTTCATTGATTATGCCTTGAATTTTGGAATCGCTACAAAACCGTTGTTGCTGATTCCGGTTGGTCTCGCGTTCGCGGTCATCTATTACTTCCTGTTCTACTTCATGATTACGAAGTTTGATTTAAAAACACCAGGTCGTGAAGAAGAATCGCTCGTAACAGACACGGGTATCGTAACAGGTGTTTCAGATGATAAGTATGAGCAACAAGCAGCAAAAATCTTTGCAGGTCTACAAGGTACGGAAAATGTGACGGCGATTGATAATTGTGCAACACGTTTACGTTTACAAGTCAAAGATACAAGTGTAATTGATGAAGCAGCGATTAAAGCCGCTGGTGCAAAAGGTGTCATGAAGATGGGGGCGACAAACGTCCAAATCATCATCGGGACAGATGTTGAATTCGTCGCGGATGCCATGAAACGTCAAAAATAAGTAAACAAAAGACCATCGCTCATGAGCGATGGTCTTTTGTTTTGAAGGGAGGTACACTTTTAAGAAAAGTCACGTTGATTGTGCGACGCAGTGACTGTTTTTTGTTTTGGGGCGTGGGCATAAATCGGATAAAAAATACCGACTAAGATGATGATGATACCAATCCATTGCGAGCCCATTAAATGTTCGCCTAAAATGAGCACAGAACAGATAACTGCTGTTGGGAGCTCGGCAGCCCCGAGCAATGAGACGCTGGCAGGACTGAGATGTGGTGCACCTGCAGCAAATAAAAGTGGTGGTAAAATCAAAGCGAATAAGCCGAGTGGAAGGGCATAAAGCAACATTCCATTTTCAAAATTTGTTTCGCTCAAGAAAGTAGTAGGTGGATACATAATCATGACGAAAAGTAACCCACCTGTCATCATATAAAAGCTCTTTTTGATGACCGGAAGATGATTTGCGACACGTCCGCTCGCGAGTAAAAAGATGGAGAAGCTGACCGCTGCTCCTAATCCGAACAACGTTCCGCGGAAGTCAAGCGAACTCGTGTAAGCAGCACTTGCCAAAATGGCTCCGCCAATCAAGAGGATTGCTGACAAGAAGTGTGCCCGTGAAGGTAAGCGTTTCGAAATGATTGAATCGATAACAACACCAATCCACGTAAATTGGAACAATAAGATGATTGCGACGGAAGCAGATATTGTCTGCAGGCTCTGATAGTAAAGGTAACCTGTCGTCCCACTGGAGATGCCGATAATGACCAGTTTCATAGCGGTCGTAGGTGCGAGACGTAGATTTTTTGTAAATAGCGCAAGGATGAAAATCATGAGCCATCCGAAGAGAAACTGACTTCCTGAAACTGTAGCAGAGTCGAAGCCGGCAGCATAAGCTAGTTTGACAATCGTTGAAAGGACACCGTAACTGATAGCGCCGATTAAAACGAAAAGTGTTGCTTTTGATCGATTCATTTAGTTGCCTCCATGTTTTAGAACGCACAAAAAAGGTTGCAACAGGGCCTTGTCCAGGTTTTTTGGACAGGGTTTGGTTGCAACCTGTGTGAGTTATTTAATGTTGAGACCTACCTCTTTGTAAAAGGCGGGTTTTAATTCATTGTAGCGAGCAGTTAAACGATTAAAATCGTTTAACGTAGCTGTAGCCTGACGCGTAATACGATTTAAGTCGGCTGTTGCTTCATCAATCTTAACGAAGTTCGGTTTCTCGGTCAAGTAGGAGAGTAATTTTTCCTCCGCGTTCATTGAAGCGGTATACTGCTTAACGAACGTAGTGAATGCTTGTTCACGCTGTTCGATGACTTCAATCACGCGAGATCCTTCACGTTTCGGTCCGGTTTCGAGTTCTGCGACGTAATCTTTTAATTCTTGCATATCTAACTTGGCGAAAGCCTCTCGGCGCAACGATTGTTCTTGTTCAAGCAAAGAGGATCGTTCTTCGTTTAAAGCCATTAATTCCTCACGTTCATTTTGTGACCGCTTGATTTCCTCGGCTCCTGCATCGAGAACTGCTTGGTACGTGTTAACGGAAATTTCATCTTTTCTACTTCTAGACTCTGCGAGCGTGGTCGCGTCTTGTTCGTATGTTGCGTGCTCCTCGAGTTTGTCATAAAAGTCCATAGAGGAATCTGTTGAACAACCACTTAAAAGTAACGCAGCACAACTCGAGAGAAAAGTGAGAGACAGGTATATTTTTTTCATGAACGAAACTCCTTATAGATTGGATTGCTGAACAAAATTAAACGGAATATGGAAGTCTTCATCATAAATCGAAAACTGATAGCCTTTTTTCTTTAAACCGGCAACGATTGCCGGAAGTGCGCGTAACGTTTGTGGTTGTTCATGTAATAAAATAATTTCGAAGGGATCTTCTGCCCGGTCGATGACAGTTTTTGCGACTTCTTTTGCACTGTCTTTGTAATACCAATCCATCGAATCAATCGACCAGTCCCAGACACGTAGATTCGCAGACGCCACATCATTCGCAATCGTTTTTGAAATACCGGGAGACGAGCCATACGGAGGACGCGTCAGAAGAGGCGAATGTCCCGTTAACTGATTAATCTTTTTTTGGACGCTCAGCATCTCTTTGACATATTGTTTTTTCTTATAGAGCGTTTCATAGTCATGGGTCTCACTATGCAAACCGATGTAATGTCCTGCTGTTGCGGTATCTTTTACAAACGTCGGCTGGGCGTCGATGTTGCTTCCGATGAAAAAGAAAGTAGCTTTGACTTGTTGTTGCGCCAGTTCATTTAAAATGTCTGTGGTTAAGGCGCTAGGACCATCCTCAAACGTTAAATAGGCGACTTTTTTTGTCACACCATTCCATTGATCGACCCGGGATTTTTCCATGTTAGCAACAGGGACTTGTCCGAGCGTTGTGACCGTTACAGTAGCGAGCTGTTGTTTCGGCTTGATGTATTGATAGGCGATGAATCCACCGACAGAAAGTAAAAGTAAGGTGAATAAAATCGATAGCTTGCGAAGAAATTTGTTCTTAGAATGTCGTTTTCGTGGTCCAAGACCAATCGGATTTCCAGTGTTGTATGAATCCATCGCTGTTATAGCTCCTTTGCAGAAAATCGTATAGGTTAACTGTAACATTTTGTCTGTTTCATTTGTAACAAACATGTTACAAAAAGATAACTGAGTAAGATTTTTCAAATTATGACTCAGTAAGTTAGATTAAAACAGATGATATTTGATTTAAATTAAATATGAAAAAGAGGACAAGCAGACCCGTTTGGATCTGTTTGTCCTCTTTGTTATAGCTCACTTATTGTTCAGTGACTGTGCAATCCGTACATTCGGACTGGTAAGATTCGCATTGTTCATCCATCTCTTTTCCACAGGTAGCACAAGTTTTTGCAGGGAGTTGACGATAAAATTCAGCAGATGTCTCTTGGTAAAGTGGCTGTTCCATTTGTATCTCCTCCTAATGGCAATCAATGTGTATACAACGTTGTTTATATAATCTTATTGTATTAGTACAGATGATGAAAGTCAATAATTGTTTTATAACAGATGAAGTTAAGTAAGTCTTGTCATATGACAGTCGAGAAACAGGATGATACGATATCAAAGTAAATTAGATACTATTAAGGGGGATTACATCATGAACCAAACTTTTTCAGAAACACTGCAAACATTGAATGAACGACGTTCTGTTCGTCATTATGATGCGTCATTTACATTAACTGAAACGGAAGTAAAAGAATTAATCGAATTAACAACAGCTGCACCAAGTGCTTGGAACTTACAACATTGGCATTTTATCGCCTTCCACTCAGAAGAAGCGAAACAACAGCTCGCACCGATTGCTTACAATCAACCAGCCATCACGTCTTCTTCAGTCGTCATCGCCGTGCTGGGTGATACGCAGGCAAACCGTAATTACAATCCGGTCTACGGACCAGCTGTCGAAGCGGGCGGCATGACGGAAGAGTTATTTGACTCGATCAAAGGGCAAGTAGAAGGTGCCTACCAAAGTGCTGCATACGGCCGTGACGCGGCAATGTCGAATGCCAGCTTAGCTGCGATGCAGTTGATGCTCGTGGCAGAAGCGAAAGGGCTCTCGACGCTTGCGATGGGCGGTTTCGATCATCAAGTATTCGCCGATACGTTCATTACGGAAGAGCGTTTTGTACCTGTTATGTTGATTGCTGTCGGTAAAGCCGTTGAAAATGCGAAAAAACGCCCGGCACTTCGCTTACCAGTCGATCAAGTGACAACAATATTATAAAAACAAGGGGCTGACTCAAAAGTAAACATGTGCCACACCCATCTTGTTTAAAAGGAATCACTTGCTTCACGCGACGCTTGCAAAAAAAGCGCGTAAAAAGAAAGGTGATTTCTTTTTGAGTCAGCTCGACTGTTTTTTTATGAAAAAATTATTTTTTTTACGGAAACTACTTGCCAGCTGTTTAGTTTCTTGCTATATTAATAAATGTCCTAGCAAGTACATAACGTACTGCATCATGATTCTGTAGCTCAGCTGGGAGAGCGCTACCTTGACAGGGTAGAGGTCGCTGGTTCGAGCCCAGTCAGAATCATACTAAAAGTCCCGTTCATCATTTGATGAACGGGACTTTTTTAGTTTATTCGTTCGTTTGAAGTTCGTCTTCTGTCACCCACTTGTGATTTTTGACAGTGTCGCCGCCCGTCGTCGGTTTGAAGTCAACCATGTAAACGGTTGTTTGTTCAGCGCTGTCGATTGTTGCTTTGGCACCATTCATACCAGTCATATGATCAGCATCAATCGTCGTCGTGTCACCTTTTTTAAGTGGAGAAGATGGGACTGGTGTTAACTCTTCCTGGACGACCCATTTATGATTGGTCACTTTCTTTCCACCATCTGTTGGTGTGAAGCTCACGGCATAAACGGTCGTATCAAATGCACCGGCAATTGTCGCTTCCGCTCCATCCATTCCTTTCATATGCTTCGACGACATGATTGCTGTTGAGCCGACCTCGAATTTAGGATTTGCTGCTTTTTTAATACCCTCCGGTAAATCCCCGTCACTTGAATGCATCATTCCTTCATGTGAATCGTCCTGCATTTCACTCTGCATGTCATTGTGGTTTGCTTCTTTATCTTGATCATTCCCGCATGCACCAAGCAATAAGGCAGTCGATAATGTGAGGCTTGCTACGATTGTTTTCTTCATTTTAAATTCCCCCTGTATAATGTGATGACACGATTACTTTACCCATTATTCGTGCAGAAACCGTGCAGAAAGCGTGACATTTCTGCATCCTGTACCTTTCAGTTGAAGTCTAAAATCAATTGGTGTTTATAATGAACAAGAAGAGCATGGTATGAGGAGGGATGACTTGAAACGCATATCGCACTATATCGGAGTACTATTTTTGAGTGCTTTTTTAGTGACTGGAGGTATTTTGTTCGGTGCATTGTACTTGAATCTTGTCGAAGATCGTTCGGATGAAGTCATGTTAGGTCTGTTGAATCGGGGAGATACGCATCGTGATGTACTCGAGCAATCTTTTACGGAACAGACGATTCATCATGTCAGTTTGATGGAATCGACGTCCGAGTTCACGGTTGTCGTGACCGATCAATATGGACAAATCAAAAGTACATCTGACCGACTGACGGATGAGATGCGACAAAAACTTGTCCATACCGACTTTACATACCAAAAAAACAGTCGGATTGTTAATCCATCCGAGACGAAAGGGCACTATTTGATGACAGATAGCCCGATCACTGTATCGGGAAAACATGTAGGTCATGTGTTCATGTTCGCCCAGGCAGATTTAGTACAACGAGTAGTTGATCCGTTAACCCGGCAATTTATACGAATGGGAATCGTCGCACTCGTCTTGACGGTCTTTGTTGTGTGGTTCTTTACGCGGGTGATTTCACGTCCTTTAATCGAAATGGAACGGGCGACGGCAGAACTTGGTAGAGGGAACTTGTCTGCTGATTTGCCGGTCGAACGGCAAGACGAACTAGGCGCGTTGGCACGTTCGATTACAAAACTTGCGAAAGATCTCGATCTTCTGAATCGGGAACGTACCGAATTTTTAGCAAATGTTTCCCATGAATTGAGAACACCGTTAACTTATATGAAAGGTTATGCGGATATCTTAAGCCGACCTGATTTAACAGAATCTGAAAAAGCTTCGTATATTAAGATTATTCAAGAGGAAAGCATGCAGGTGACGGAATTGATTGAGCAACTTCTTCTATTAGCACGTTTAGATGAAAATGAATTCTTGATTAAACGGTTACCGGTATCACTTGAGCAACTCATTCCATCACTTGTCGAGAAAGTTCGTCCCGCGATTGAAGCGGAAGGATTAACACTAACGGTCATGGGTGACGCTGTAATGATTGAAGGAGATGACGTTCGTCTCGGTCAAGTCGTATTGAATCTTCTTGATAACGCACGGAAATATACAGAAACCGGATCAATTGAAATCAATTATGGTAGAAATTCAGGTGGGCCCTTTTTTGCGGTTCGAGATACGGGGATTGGGATAGAGGAAAATGAAATCAAGCGGGTCACAGAACGGTTGTACCGAAGTGAACCGTCGCGCTCTCGGAATCGTGGCGGATCAGGAATCGGTCTGGCGATTGCGAGTGCCATCGTCAAAGCGCATGGGGCTAGCTTAGAGATTAAAAGTCGAAAAAATCAAGGGACGACAGTAACTGTCCAATGGGAGGTGTAACAAAGATGGCACGTATATTGATCGTGGATGATGAAGCACGTATGCGGCAGTTGCTTCAGTTATATTTAAAGCCCTATGGACACATTTGTTTTTTAGCTGAATCAGCAGAAAAAGCCTTACAACTCGTTCAAACGGTTCCGATTGACTTAGCATTACTAGATGTCATGATGCCCGAAGTCGACGGTTGGAAATTATGTCAAACTATCCGGCAGTTCGCTGATTTTCCAATCATTATGGTGACAGCCCGAAATCAACGAGAAGATGTTTTGCGTGGTCACGAAGTCGGCGCAGATGACTATGTTTCAAAACCGATTCAAGAAGGAGAGTTGCTTGCTCGAATCGAATTGTTAATCGGGAAGTCTCGAAATGGAGAAATTAATTTTCATGGTCTTCAGTATAATTCTGCTGCCTATCGCTGTGAATACGAGGGTCAGCGAATTTCACTTACGAAAAAAGAATTTCAGTTACTCGGAAAACTGCTACATGCCAAGAACACGATCCTTTCGCGGGAACGTTTATTGGAATCTGTTTGGGGTTATGAAAACATGCTTGAACCTCGAACCGTCGATTCGCATATTCGACATGTCCGAGAAAAATTACGTGACGCGGAATTTCCGATTGATCGGTATTTAGAGACGGTTCGGGGAATCGGTTATCGGTTAACGGATTACCCGAATTGGTCAACATAAGGGGGAATATCATGACGACTATCTATCTTGTGCGCCATGCGCATTCAACGTATTCAACCGATGAACGAAATCGTCCGTTATCGGCGAAAGGAAAGCAAGATGCCGAAGCATTAGTTTCAGTGTTTCAAAATATTGCAGTAGATCATGTGTATACGAGTCCATACAGGCGAGCACGTGAAACAGTTCAACCTTTAGCAGCAAATCGGGGGCTCGCTGTTAAGGAACAGTCAAATTTCGCGGAGCGAGTGCTCGCTCCGGGGGCCTTGGCTGATTTTCAAGAAGCAGTCCGTGTCGTTTGGGAACATCCGGATGATAATCCGTACGGTGGTGAGTCGAATCAAGTGGCGACAGAACGTGTCGTTGCGAGTACGATCGAGTTACTGCGGACACATCAAAAAGAGGTGCTTGTCATCGGAACACATGGAAACATCATGGCCTTATTGATGCAGCATTTTGATGCGCAGTATGACTATGCCTTTTGGCAAACGTTACCGATGCCAGCGGTGTACCGACTCGACTTCGAAGGCGAATGCTATAGCGGAAGTCGGCAAGTCACAAGGTGAACTAAAAGAGGCAGTGACTTCCGTGTACGTACCGGAAATCACTGCCTCTTTTGTATAGGGTCACACTTAAACGTTGACGGCGCCTTCATGTTTCTTAATCAAGTCTGCCGTCAGTTGGCCGGACAATGTGACCATCGGCACACCGCCACCTGGGTGCGTCGAACCACCGACGAAGTAAAGTCCCTCGTACAGGTCACTTTTCGAAGGAATCTTAAAGCCGCCGTTCTTTTTCCGATCTGCAGCGACACCGTAAATCGAACCGCCATTCGGTCCATAGAGTGATTGTAAGTCTTCCGGTGTAAAACGATATTCGAATTCAATCGAATCGCGTAAACCGTCTAGTCCCATCCGTTCAAGTTTGTCGAGGACGACTTCGCGATACGCATCCCAATCCGTTTTACCAGCGGGGTTTTTCGTAAGGGGAGGAACGTGCGTCAAAACGAATAGATTGTCTTTTCCTTCCGGTGCCTGTGAAGCGTCAGATTTCGACGAGACACCAACATAAATCGTTGGATCTTCAGGTGGTACACCATCCTTGAACATTTGTGCAAATTCGCGTTCTGGATCTTCCGAGAAGAAGAAATTATGATGTTTTAATGATTCGTATTCACGGTTGACTCCGAGTAACAAGACGAGACCAGACACAGAAGGAACAAACGAATCATTTAACTTTTTCGCTTGTTTGCCTGCTTTTTTGTCCGGAACAAGGTTTTGATAAGTCGGAATGACTTCGAGATTCGAGACGACGACATCAGCCGGGTAAAACGTACCGTCTTTCGCTTCGACACCGACTGCGCGTTTTCCTTCGATGACGACACGTTCGACCGGCGTGTTGACGTGAACAGTGACACGCAATTCGTCAAGCAATGCTTGCATCGCTTCGGCAATCTTGTACATACCGCCTTTGACGTAATAGATGCCAATTCCCATTTGGACATAAATCATTTGGTTGAAGACGGCAGGTGCTTCGTATGGATTGGAACCGACATACATCACCATGTAATTAAACAATTGCTCGAGATGTTTGTTATTCAAATGTTTTTTTGTTCCACTCGCAACTGTATTCAACGGATCCATCTTAAGTAACTCGGACATCGTATGGTATTTCTTTAAATCTTTTAAGTCTTCAAGACTATATTTATAAAAGCTATCTAAACACAGGTCATACATTTTTTTAGAATAACTGAAGAGTTCAACAAAATCGGCTTGATCCGAAACTTTTTTAAATTCATCGAGCATGCCAGGTAAGTCACCTTTGACATCGAGTTCTGTCCCGTCTTCGAAAAACGTCCGCCATTGAGGTTCGATCCGTTCAATTTCTAAGTAGTCTTCGAGGCGACGATGCACGCTTGAGAAAAGTTGTTCGAGGACCCAAGGCATCGTTAAGATAGAAGGACCTGTATCAAACGTAAATCCTTTCCCGCTTCGTTGATTCAACTTCCCACCGACATTGCCGTTCTGCTCGAGCATCGTGACGGCATAACCGTCTCCCGCGAGACGGATCGCTGCTGACATTCCTGCTAAACCTGCTCCGACAACCACTGCTTGTTTTTTCAATAGAATCACTTCTCCTTAGAATTTAATAAATGAAAGGAATCAAACGTTTTCGTGTCGTCGCCCATTGCGTATAAGCTGGACCAAAACCGGCTGTGAGTAACGTTTCTTCAATTCGAATCCGGTGGCGCAACATAAAGAACATCACAAGACCGGCAACAATCGTAACGATCCAATTAGCAAAAAATAACGGGAAACCGATCGTGATAAACAATAGTCCAGTATAAAGTGGGTGGCGTAATGTCCGATACGGTCCCGTACTGACAAGACGGTCACCCGTATTTACCGTAACGTGCCGCGTAAATTGGTTCTTTAAGTGGAGAATGCCCCAGTAACGTAAAAAGACTCCGCCTCCTAAACAACCTAGTCCGATAATTTGTCGAGGGAGACTTTCGTCTGTTCGACTGAATAGCAACGAGAAAATAATTGTGAGAGACAACGTTATGAAAATTAAGTAGAAACTACGTTGTTCTGCGTATGGAGATGATTCTTTTTGACGATTTCGAAAGAGAAACAATTCGAGTAGCCAAAACAGTGATACGAGGATGAAGGCATAATCTAAAATTGACATCACAGATTCGCCCCTTACATGATTCATTATTTAGAAAAAGCACGTACATGTTATTTTACCCAAAGTTATAGAATTTCAATCGTCTAAAGTCTGCTAAAAGGTTTCATATGGATATAAAAATGGTAAATACTTGATGTATGCTTCGTCGTTCAGTTGTATCGGTCCGTCTGGTATGAAAGAGGTGGAAGCTGTGGCTAAAAAAGATGAAAAGCATCATATCATTACGTTAACGTTTGAAGAAGAATCAACATCGTATCAAGTGTTCAGTGAACTGAAGAAGTATCATGCGAACGGGCAAGTGGATTTTGAGCAAGTCGCAATCATTAAACGAAGCGAGAATGGAGCATTTTCGTTTGAGGATGCCGTTGATTTAAGTGGTTCGAATAAAGCGTTTAAAGGTTCATTGATTGGGATGGCCGTAGGTATACTGGGTGGTCCGTTCGGGATTCTCCTCGGTTCGATGACTGGTATGCTGATTGGTGGATCAAAAGAATTGAAAGAAAACCAAGCGATTCAAGAGACGTTTAAACGGACGTTAGGGGTCATACCACCCGGGAAGACAGGGGTGATCGCGATTGGTGAGGAATTTGAACCATCAGTTTTGGATGGCCTAGTCGCAAAACATAACGGAACGATTGAACGGACAGATGAATACCTTGAAAAATAAAGAAGTGACGAGACAAAGTGCCGTGCTTTCTTCCACTCGCTTTCTACCGGCAAGACCGCTTCACCCGAGGAAGGCAACGGAAAAGGAAGAGGATTCGTATTGTTATCTGTACACACTAAAAAACCCTTCTCGCACAGGCGAGAAGGGTTTTTCGTTACGCTTTACGTTCTTTTTTGATCTTTTTGAAGAAGAATAACTCATAGACGACAGGTACGATGATTAACGTTAAGAGTGTTGAAGTCGTTAAACCACCGATAACCGTCAACGCAAGACCTTTTGAAATCAGCGTTCCGGACGAAGTCGTCAGAGCAAGTGGAACGAGCGCCATAATTGTTGCGAATGCCGTCATCAAGATTGGACGGAGACGTGTTTTACCAGCTTCGATGAGCGATTCACGAATTGGTAATCCACGGGTGACATTTTGTCCGATACGATCGACGAGAACGATTGCGTTCGTCGTTACAATACCGATCAACATTAAGAATCCGATCATGACACTGACGGACAATGGTTCGTTCGCTAAGAAGAGTGTGACGAGTGAACCGATTGGTACGAAAATGAGCGATGACAAGATGATGAATGGGATACGCGCCTTGCCGAACGTAATCAGCATCGTCAAGTAGACGAGACCAATCGCAACGACGATTGCGATTCCGAGTGACTGGAAGATTTCGACCGTATCATCATTACCGCCACCACTGGTGAGAGATACACCATCGGGTAACTCAATTTTCTCGACATCTGCTTTAACGTCACTCGAAACCGTTTGGACGTTATCGCCTTTCACTTGTCCTGAGACACGTGCGTAGACTTTTCCATCGAGTTTCTGAACCGATGTGAACGTATCGACCGCTTTGACTGTAGCGACATCTTTTAAAGGAACAGGACCTGTCGCTGAGAACAATTGAACATCTTCAAGATCTTCACGTGATGTTAACTCTTTTGCATAAGACAATTGAACGTCTTGTTCCTTATCATCGAGTGTCAACGTGCCGACCGTGACCGGTTTCGTTTGGTCATTGACGGTACCGAGAATTTGGAAACCAGAGAGACCGAGGTCGCTTGCTTTCTCTGTATCAATTTCAACGAGGAATTGCTTTTGTTTTTCACTAAAGTTATTTGTAACATATTTTAAATCACTGTTTTCTTTCATATTGTCTTCGACTAATTTTGCTGCTGTTTGGAGCGCTTCGAGATCATTCGAGAACAAATCGATGTCCACGTTATTGTTCGAAGGAGGACCACCAGTCGAAAGTTCGGCGATGCTGATTTTAGCATCAACATCGTCTGCGGCTGCAATCTCATCCATTTGGGATTCAAGTGACTTGATTGTTTTTTCGACATCAGCATCTGCTTTTAAGTTAAGGAAGTAACTTGCCTTATTATCGAGACGAAGACCTGTCGTGAAGTCACGCGCTCCGACAGACGTCGTCACATCGTCAATCGCTTCTTCATCGTCAAACATCTCTTCCATCTTCAGTGAAACGTCACTTGTTTTTTCAAGTGATGTCGCAGCCGGAAGCTCAAGCGATGCTGTCAGTGTTTTAGAAGCTTCATTCGGAATAAACGTAAAGCCAAGTTGCGGTACGATGGCGAGTGATCCACCGAGTAATAAGAAAGAGACAATCAAGATAATCGCTTTATGGGATAATGATTTTTCAATCAATGTCCCGTACCAGCGTTGGAGGACGCCTTCTTTTTCTTCCGCCGGAACCTTTTTGAATGCGAACTTCGCTAAAATCGGAACAATCGTAATCGCGACGAGCAATGAAGCGAGTAGCGAGAAGATGATGGTTAAAGCGAATGGTAAGAAGAACTTACCAGTAATTCCACCAACGAATCCGATGGGTAAGAACACGACAACGGTCGTTAATGTCGATGAAGTAATCGCTTTTAAGATTTCCTTCGTCGACTGTTCGATGACTTCATTAGTCATCCCTTGTTCTGACTTGCGGACCCTTCGGAAAATGTTCTCGATGACGACGATACTGTCATCGACGACCCGACCGACCGCGACAGCCATCCCACCAAGGGTCATGATGTTCAGTGAAATGTCCTGCCAGTTCAAGAAGATCGCAGCAATCAATAGTGAAAGTGGAATCGAGACGATTGCGATGATGGTCGCACGAATATTACGTAAGAACAGAAGTACGGCAATCGACGCGAATAGAGCACCGAGAAGTCCTTCTTTGACGAGTGTCGAAACGGACTCTTCGATATCTTTTGCTGAATCAATCCCGATTGTATAATCGATTTGATCCTCATATTTGTTGAGAATTTTTGTGACTTGATCGGCAATTTCTACCGTGTTGGCATCTTGTTTTTTTGTGATTGCCATCGAGAGTGAATCTTTTAAGTTATAACGCGTTTTTTCGCTCTGTTTTGAGACAGATTCAATGTCCGCAATATCTTTTAAACGAATCGGTTCTGCTGGTTCTTGAGGTGCCTCCTGACCAGTTGCTTCAGTTGGTGCACCTGTTCCTCCGGTAGCACCAGTAGATGGTTCTGTTGGAGCAGCTGCGGTACCGATGGACGATGTTAATTGTAGATTTTTGATTTTGTCGAGATTTTCAAGTTTTTCTTCGACACGAATTGGAATCTTGGAATCACCTTCCGCAAGTTGTCCAGATGGGAAGGAGACGTATTTGGCATTGATTTGATCTTTAATACTTGAGAGCGACAGACCGGCTGCTGTTGCCTTCTTTTTATCAACGGTAATTTGGACGAGGTCATCTTTGTAACCACCGACCGAAACGCTGTTGATACCTGGGATTTTGTTCAATTCCGGCTCAATTTGATCTTTTAATAGTGATTCAATGTCTTCTCCGTCTTTGCTAAAGAAGGAGATATTATAGATGGGGAACGAACCAAAGGAGAAGCGGTTTAATTTAGTACTTGCTTCTTCAGGTAAGTTTGCATCCTGGATCGCCGCATCGATTTGTTGCTCGACTTGGTCCATGTCGGTATCAAACGGGAATTCAATATTGATAATCCCGATGCTTTCGTACGCAGAACTCGAAATTTTTGTTGATCCCTCAATCCCTTTGAGAGCGGTTTCGAGTTTTGAGACGACTTGTTGATCGACATCCTCAGGGGATGCACCAGGATAAACGGCTTCAACTGAAATTTGCGGGAATTCGATTTCAGGAAACTGGTCGACCTTGAGTTGGGTAAATGAATAGACCCCGCCTAACACTAAAAGAATAGCGATGATAAATACAGCGACAGAGTTTTTTAAGCTAAAACGTGTTAAAAAGTTCAAAAGATGTCCCTCCTTTATTTTTGTATGTGCTTAATTACATACTAGACGACGGTTTAAAGGGCTGCAACTTTAAAACGGTTTAATTTTTATGAAAAAGTTAGAAAAAACACTTTACACTTTTCGATATGC
Organism: Exiguobacterium sp. s127; assembly: GCF_018618695.1. Taxonomy (NCBI): domain Bacteria; kingdom Bacillati; phylum Bacillota; class Bacilli; order Caryophanales; genus Exiguobacterium; species Exiguobacterium sp. s127. Next base: position 46,655 of record NZ_JACSMO010000007.1, read on the forward strand.
TGATATAATAAAGACATACCCAGCAACACGATATCATGATTCTGTAGCTCAGCTGGGAGAGCGCTACCTTGACAGGGTAGAGGTCGCTGGTTCGAGCCCAGTCAGAATCATACCGAAAACTCGTTCATCTTTTGATGAGCGAGTTTTTTTTGTCGTTAAAAAAGCTATTCCCTTAATTGAACGGGAATAGCTTATACTTTATTGGATTTCAAGGTGGAGATCGCCAACTTTTGTCCAACCGAACAATGTTGTCGCCCGGTAGAAGACGAATGTGAGGACGCCGGGTAAGAGAATGCCTGTAACAACGAAGACGGCGAACGCGTTAAACCCTTGATTGACGAAAATATTGAGTGGCGCAATCATCGAGTTCAATCCAAGTCCAGCTAACTCATATGGAACTTTTAATGACAACACGAGTGTTGCGACCGGCGCTGAGATCATAGCTGCTAAAAACGGTGCGGCTACAATTCGCGGATTCTTGACGATATTCGGAAACTGAACTTTTGGTGTCACGAAGAACGAGGCAATCAAACCGCCGGGATCGGTTTGGCGATAGGCCATCAAAGTAAAACCGACGAATTGTGCGGAACAGCCGATAAGCGCAGCGGCACTTGCGACGGGATCAAGCTGAAGCGCAATGGCGAGTGCTGCAGATGAAGCAGGAGACATTAAAATTACGCTAAAGATGAGTGCGATGACGAGTGAAGTCGCGATTGGCGATGTTTCGACAGAAGATGTGACCATTGCACTGAATTTTGTAAGTAAGGGTGTCGTTACGGCAGCAGCACCAAGACCAGTGATGCCTCCTGCAAGTACGGCACACATTGGAATCACCATCATGTCGAACTTCGTTTTGCCTGTCATTCGTTTTCCGACATAAACAGCGACGGCTGCAGCAATCAACGCACTGATCGGTTGACCGGGAATTAAGACGAGACCGGCTTCAGTCGGCTGGAGGGCAGCACCACCGATTGTTGCCGCAATCATTGCGCTGAAGAGAACGAGCGTATTACCACCAAGTTGATAGGCGATGCCGGCACCGAGCGCCGGGGCAAGTAAAACTTTTGCGATGCCGCCAATCGTCAGTAACACTTCGATATGTAATAAGTTTCCGAACGTCTCAATCAATAAGCCCACGCCAAGTGTAACGAGCACTGCATTCGCCATCCCGGCTGATACCTTTACCATTCGATCCATCGCATAATCCTTCACGCTTCTTCATCCTCTCTATTTTTCCATTAAAAAAACCTATCCGTTAACTGGATAGGCGCCATGAATAGTGCGGGCGCCTCATTCGATGCATCGAAAGGAGGGCCCAAAAATCGATTCCGGAAAATCTCGGAAAAGTTTTCAGTCCCTCGTGCATAGAATAATCAGTCGGCCCGCAATTTGTGGAAGGTACATCGTGTCGTGCTCCTCTCGCTTGAATTTTTCTAAGCCTAACATGCATTAAATGAATAATCAATATTTTCTGACAATTTATTTTTCAGTTCACTTTCAGCTTAAAAGAGGAAAGGAAGAAGAAACGTTAGTAAACCTGGAATGGAGGCGGTTACATGAAATTTGCACTTATTACAGATATTCACGGCAATGCGTCAGCCTTAGAAGCGGTCCTTGCCATACTCCACCGGGATCAAGAAATCGAGACGATTTACTGCCTCGGTGATTTGGTCGGAATTGGTGCGCAAACCAATGAAGTGATTGACTTGATTCGAAGTGATAAAAAAATTCGGACAATCAGTGGAAATCATGATGAAAATGTCTTGGCATTATTGAATGGGGAACGGTATCCGGACAGTTATCTTCATGCGAAAGCACATCACAGTTGGGTTGCGAATCAATTAACGGCAGAAAATCGAGTTTTTTTAGGGCGACTGCCGCGGACCATCTCAAAAGTAGTTAAATCACGGCGTATCCTGTTCACGCATTATGCCTATCGGGACGTGCGGGCAATGATTGGAGAAGAACCGCTTCGTCCGACGGTTGATGGTAATAAAGAAACACTTCCGCAGTTATTTGCTGATACGAGTGCCACCCTGATTTGTTTTGGGCATCACCATCCGCGACAGTTCGTTCAAGTAAACGGAACGACATATGTGAATCCGGGAGCGTTAGGGTGCCAACCGGAGGCAATCGCACCATTTGCGGTCGTGTCAGGAGATAGTGAGAACTGGGACGTAGAATTTATGGATGTACCGTATGATGACGCGGCGTACCTCGAATCATTTAATGCGTCAGACATGCCGTCAAAAGAGTTGTTACGGAAATTGTTTTTAGGGGGAAGAAGTTGAAGTCGATAGATAAAAGAGAGGGCGCCGAGAAAGACGACGCCGCTTTGACTTACGAAATAAAAAATCTTACGATGTACGCAATGATGAGGATGAAGAAGAGGACGAGCCCGATATTTCGTTTGAGGCGGTTGCGTTTCCAATGAAAGAGTAGTGACAGGATCGGGGCAAGCAGAAAGCCTGCAAACAGTGCGACTAGCGTCAAGATGAAAAACAGGAAGTCCGACGAGTTGCTGCTTGCCGTATAGGATTTCCACATATCAATCAGTGAAATGATGACGTAGACAAGCAGAACCAAGAGATAAAGCGGGAGAAGCATATACGATTGCATACAGGGTAACACTCCATTCAAGCAAGATAGTTTAAGTATACGATTAAACTCAAAATAAAGGGGTTCTGTAAAAGGAAATCATTGATTCATTTCGAATCAAACGAAGAGAGACAAGAATAGGTGGGAGTGGGTGAAGAAGCTGTATCAAAATGTTTTCTTGTTCAGGACGATGAAAAAGACATACCATTTAGTCAAACGGCATGCCACTAAGAAGGCAGTACTAGACAAAAAAAGAATGACTCTTCCTTAACAGGAGAAGTCATTCTTTTTGGTTACAGTAGCTTGAGCATGGCTTGACTGATGATTTTTAGGTCAAGCTCATCGCCGATCAATGGCCATTCGGCAATCAAAGCGATATACGTTCGAAACAGTAGAAACGCTGTTACATCAATCGGGATTCCAGAGGAACTGACATCTAGCTCGAGGCGTGTTTCGAGTAAGTTTTTAATATAGTCAACAACATGTTTTTCAATGCGGGTTCGTAACTCTTGCATCTCTTGTAGTTTTAAGTTGTGCGTCTCTTCTGTAATTTTTAAGATGAATAAATGTTGCTGCTGATGATTAACGATTGCATCGATCATCGCCTGTTTATTGGCTTCCACGCTTGCACCTTCGACGTAAGCATTCTCAGCTTCCGTTCGCATCTCTTGTAACACGAAGGTTACAAGAGATTCAAACAAATCAAGCTTACTTTCGAACAGCTGATAAACAGTTGGTTTTCCAACATGGGCCCGCTTTGCAACTCGTTCAATCGTCGTTCCTTTATAACCGAGTTCAGAGAAACAATCCATTGCCGCGTTTAGGATGACTTGTTCTTTTTCATGCTGCGTCATGTGATTTTCTCGCTTTCGTCGAAAGCAAAATACGTTTAGCGCTTAAAGCACCTACGAAGACAAGTACTAACGCTCCGGCTAGAATCGATCCGAGGACTAGGCTATTAGAAGCAAGAGCATCTGTGACACCGAGTCCAAGTGCTTCACGGAACCCACTGACTGAATACGTCATCGGTAGGAACGGGTGAATATACTGGAAGAAGCTTGGTGTCATTTCGACTGGGAACGTACCGCCACTACCACCGATTTGAAGGAGTAATAGCAGGAACGCTGCGAATTGTCCAACGCGGCCAAATAACATCGTCAAAGCGAATAGCAAGGTAATGAACGTCATCCCGGTCAAGGCGGCGAAGCCATAGAGGGCAGGGACACTCGCGACAGTCGAATCGAGGACGTAAACGATAGCGGTCGCGGCGGCAACCCCTTGCAATGCACCGATTGGTAAAATCAAAGAAAGTTTACCGACGAGGAAGCGCCATGATAACGTCTCTCCGTGTGCTGGACGAATCTGGTAGACCGAAGAGAACATCAACGCACCAGCGAATAACGCGATACTTAAGATATAAGCAGACAGTCCGGAACCGTAGTTGCTAACGGTCGAGTAGTCATGTTCTTTTAATACGACAGGCTCAGCGAGCATGTTGTCACGATCGTTTGATGGTTTGACTGTTGCGTCTTTTGCACCTTTACCGAGTTCATCAGTGAGTGTTTTTGCTCCGTCAGCCAGTTTAGAGTTACCATCTGCTAAGCGCGAAGCACCATCTGTCAATTGACCGGCCCCAGATGAAAGTGCTACCGCACCGTCTGTCAGTTGACCGAGTCCTGAGTTCAAACTTCCCATTGCCGTACTGGCATCGTTTGTCCCGGTCGCAATTTTTTGAGCACCGGCAGTTAACTGTGTACTACCGTCAGCTGCTTTATGAACACCATCTGTATACGTCGTTAATCCTTGATTAAAATCAGTTTGACCTTGCTCTAAGTCTTTTGCACCTGAAAGCAGTTTGTTTTGACCTTGCTCCAAGTCTTTTGCACCTGAAAGTAATTTTACTAGACCACCGTCAAGTTGCGAGACGGCGGATGCGATGTTTTGTCCACCGACTGCTAACTGATTAATTTTATCTGTCGCATCGTTGGCAGCGGCAAGACTAGCATCGAGAGCCGTTTCTTGTTGCGCGAGACTCTGAACATTTTGTTCCATCGTCGCAATCGATTCAAGTAACGTACGTTTTTCTTCTTCCGATAAATTCTCAGAAGAAGAAATGACCCCCTTGATTGTTGCGACGTTAGCTTCAATTGCTTCACGCCGAGCACTTAAATCTTGTTTTAAAGCTGCAGCGGCACTGTTCAAGTTTGTAATCGTCGCATCCACTTCCTGTGCTTTTTCATTCAGTTGATTGAGTCCGGCATTGAATTTCGGAAGATTGCTATCTAACTCTGATGCACCAGCAGAAGCACTCTCAATACCTTGACGCAGTTGAGTTGATCCGGCAGAAGCCGATTCAAGACCTTGACGAAGTTGAGTAGAACCAGCTTGCAGGTCAGTTGATCCTTTAATGAGTTTACCGCTATTGTCATCCAGCTGGTTCAGACCACTCGATAACTCACCAGATTTCTCAGCGAGCGTCTGAGCACCATCGTTAAGTGTGTTGAGACCTGTCGAGAGTTGAGACGAACCATCCGCTGCCTTTGCTAAGTTCGTTGACAAGTCGTTTGTACCATCTGTCAGTTTGCCGAGATTCGTCGTAAGCGTTTTGGCACCGTCTGTCGTTTTGTTGGCACCATCTTCAAGCTTCGACGAACCTTCTGAGGCATCTTCAAGACCTTGCGCAATTTTTTTTAGCGCTCCAAAGATGGCGCTACTATATTGCTTCGTTACGGATTTTCGAATTTTTTCATTTAACTGTTTAGCGGCATTACTTGAAATCTGTGTCCCTGAGTAGTTCTTAGCAGGGTTCAAGTAATACTCGAGTTCAATTTTTTTAGGATGTTCATCGAGTAAAGTTGTCGCATTCTTTGAAAAGTTTTTTGGAATGACGACCGTCATATAGATATCCCCGGAACGTAACTGTTTTTCGGCTTCTTTACTTGAAAGAAACTGCCAATCAAAGTCATCGTTCTTTTTTAATTTTTTGATGAATTGATCCCCGATATCAATTTTTTCACCTTCATACTTGATCGTCTTGTCTTCATTTACGATGGCCACTTTAATCTCTTCTGTCTGACCGTACGGGTCCCAGAATGCAGATAGGAAAATGGAGTTGTAAAGAAAGGGAACAAGAATGATTGCCAAGATGACAATCACCATCATCGGGCTTTTTAATTTTTTCCATTCTGAGCGAAACATGAATATAAATCCCCTTTTGAAAACTTAAAACTTATTTGAGTTTTCGGTTTTGATGAGATTTACTTTACTCTCTTTCAGAATAGAAAGCAATTCATTTAATCAAATCTTTACTATTTTGTAATGACTGATTGTGATTGATTTTAAAAGAGATAGTATTTAATGTAGGAAAAAATGAGACGTGCTTCAAAAAACGAGCGTCTTTAAGGAATCAAGAGGATTTTGCCTGTACTTTTTCGACTCTCAAGATAATCATGGGCACGTGCTCCCTCAGCGAGTGGGAATGAAGTTGGATCAGATACATGGAGCTGATTTGAAATCACCCAACTGAACAGCTCACCCGCCCGTCGAATCCGCTCTTCACGTGATGTGAGAACATTCCACAAATCACCGCCTGTAAGTGTTTTTGATGTATCCATTAAAAAGCGGAGGTCGACTGCGACGGGATCTCCACCGGCCATTCCGTAAAACACGACGGTTCCTCTTACTTTTGTGACGTCAAAACTGTTCATTAATGTTGTACCAATGGATTCATAGACGACATCGAAACCACGATTATTCGTTACTGTCAGAATTTGCTCAACCCAGTCGTCCGAATAAAGAAAAACTTCTTCGCAACCATTTTCTTTTGCGATGAGTGCTTTTTCTTCGGAAGAGGTCAGCCCGATTGGAACGGCTCCATGCGAATGAACGATTTGAGTCAGCAGTTGTCCGACACCTCCAGCTGCTGCGTGAATCAAAACAAGATCGCGTGGTTGAATCGCGTAGCTGTCACGTGTCAGGTAATGGGCTGTCAATCCTTGTAGGAGCAGGGAAGCACCGACTTCAAAGGAAATCTCGTCAGGGAGCGGCAACCTGTTCTGCGTTCGCATTCGGTACATCGGCAAAGGCAACACGCTGACCGACGTTAAGTCCGGAAACGTCTTCCCCGATCTGAGTGATGATACCAGCACCCTCATATCCTAAAATGTAGGGAGCGGCTCCTTCTAAGTGATAATTACCTTTTCTGCGATAGATGTCAGCGAAATTAAGACCGATTGCCTTCATTTCGATTAAAACCTCATGAGATTGAATAACGGGAGTTGGAGCTTCTTGATATGTGAGGACGGAGGAATCTCCGAATGAACTGAACGTAAGAGCTTTCATCTGAAACACATCCTTTTAGTAGTAATGGATTTAACTATAGATCATCTAAACTGATATAAGTGCAGGAATGCGTTAAAATGAAAAAAAGAGGGTGAAGTATTATGAAAAAAGTTATGCTTGGTGGCATTCATTTCTATCAAAAAGTGATTTCTCCGATGAAGCCGGCGACATGTCGCTTTTATCCGACTTGCTCGCATTACGGAAAAGAAGCGATTGAACAGCATGGTGCCATGAAAGGTGGATACTTGACGACACGTCGCCTGTTACGTTGCCAACCGTTCCACCCGGGTGGACTCGACTTTGTTCCGGAAACGTTTAGTTGGAAAGCACCGCTGCAGCGAGAGAATCCAAAAGAACGAGAGAATGATGAAGAAACGGTTGATTGAGAGCGGTCTCTGATTTTACATGCGAACGGTTGAGATGGATGATTCATACAAGTAAAAAGACCTAATTTCCTTTTAGGAATTAGGCCAACGTGTAAACAATGTGCTATCGGGAAATCAAGCGTCTTTTTCGTTGCTTTCCCCGTAGGAGTCAACGAAACGTGACGCTTTTTAGGGAATAGCGTGACGGAAATCCAGTCATGCAGACGGTTTAGAGCGCAATCCGTCTCGAATCGCTTATAAAGCGAAAAGCAATCGGTCGCGACCCTGCAGCTTTGCTGTAGTGGCGCGGAAGATTGCCGCTTTAAAGACGAGGCGAGACAGGAAAGCGCGAACGGATTGCCTCTCGTTATAACATGTTCACGCTTCATAAGAGTTTGTCTACACGTTGACCTAATTCCATTTTAGGAATTAGGGCTTTTTTGATGAAATAAGGTATTTGGAATTTACAACTTTCCGGTTAAGAATTGTGCCTCGCCCATTCCGAAACTCCAGTCAGCGGCATCGTTTTCAACAATTGACACCATCAAGTCACTTGGTGCGAGACCGCAGTTTGCTTCAAGTCGTTCCGCGAGTAAGCGATAGAGTTTTTGTTTTTTCTCCTGTGTCCGCGATTTACTCGTGACACTAATCAAAACAAGGTTTCGTGTCCGTTCGAAACCGAGTCCTGTATCTTGAATAATCATCTCGTGTTCTTTATGCGTGTGAACGATTTGGTAACGATCGCGTTCCGGTACATCAAAAGCTTCGACCATCGCATCATGCGCTGTATCGAGGAGCACCTTTAACTCTTCTTCATTTCGTCCTTCAATCACATCAAAACGTAATAGTGGCATTAGTAACACTCCTTTTAAATAGTATGTAAAAAAAATGCGGGCAATGCCCGCATTTTTTTTATTTTATTCGAAGAATGGTTTGTATTGGCGACGTTCGTGCATGACAGATACCCATTGAACCGTTGAGAACTCTTCGAGTACCCATTCACCGTTGAAACGACCAAGACCTGAGTCTTTTTCGCCACCGAACGGCATATGTGGTTCATCGTTGACCGACTGATCATTGATGTGAATCATTCCTGTTTCAACTTGAAGCGCAAATTCAGTCGCGCGTTCGATTGAAGAACCATGAACGGCACCGCTTAAACCATATGGAAGTGAGTTTGCGAGTTCAAGCGCATGTTCGTCATCTTTAAACGGGATGATGACTGCGACAGGTCCGAAGATTTCGTTTTTAGCGAGTGGCATATCGTTCGTTACACCAGTCACGACCGTTGGTGCGATGACATTCCCGTTTGCTTCACCACCGACACGAACTGTAGCACCTGCAGCTTTTGTTTTTTCGATATCTTCCATAATACGATCGACTTGTGATTGATTAATCAATGGACCGACTTGTGTACGGTCTTTTGATGGATCGCCGAACTGTAGTTCTTTAACACGAGCAATGTATTTTTCAACGAATTCATCGTGAATCGAATCTGCGACAAGAATTCGGTTCGTTGACATACAAATCTGACCTTGGTGGTAGAATTTGCTGTAGACAGCAGATTCGACGGCACGATCGAGATCAGCATCGTCAAGAACGACGAAGACATTGTTACCACCGAGTTCCAATGCAGTTTTCTTCAGGTGTTTCCCAGCAAGTTCACCGATATGGCGACCAACTTCAGTAGAACCTGTGAATGAGATTAAACGTGGAACTGGGTGTTCAACGATTGAATCGCCGATTTCAGAACCGCGACCGACGATGACGTTCAAGACACCTTTTGGAAGACCGGCTTTTTCAAACAGGCTTGCGAAGATTAACCCACCTGAGACGGGTGTATCAGTCGCTGGTTTGACGACGACTGCATTCCCGATTGCGATTGCCGTTGCGATCGAGCGGACCGCTAAGTGGAACGGGAAGTTCCAAGGGCTGATGACGCCGATAACGCCGAGTGCTTTGCGGTAGATGCGATTTTCTTTGCCTGGTACGACAGATGGGCGAATTTCACCATGCATCCGAAGTGGGAACGTTGCTGCTTCTTTAACGATTAAAACGGAAGCAAGGAATTCACCTTCAGCTTTAATTCGTGTACTACCTGATTCTTTAATTAACCAATCGATGATGGTTTCTTTTTCTTCGTACATGACTTTCAAGAACTGTTCAATCAATCCTTGGCGTTTAAGAGCCGGTGTTTTTGCCCACTCTTTTTGAGCGATTTTCGCTGCTTGATAAGCTTCGTCCAAATCGTCATTGTTTGCAGCTGAAATTTCAAATAGTGTTTCCCCTGTGAAAGGATTCGTATTTTCCATGTTGCTGTCACTTGCGCCTTTGCGCCACTGACCATCGATGAAGATTTTTGTGAAATCAGTTTTCAGAACGTTCTCGTTTGTCTGTTTCATGACTTTTCATCTCCAATTCTTTTTGATAACAATTAAGTTATTCACGTTATGAAAAGAAGTAAAACACAATCTGACACTTTCACAAAATAAAGTGACTCAGCTTTTATTGAAAAAGAAGAATGATAAAGGTTTCACTAAATGAAGAAACAGGAATTAAAAAATATAGCAATATATCAAGAATGGAGTTGGGTTGATGAAGCGATTGAAGCTGATTTATCAAGAGACAAACTGGTGGTGGCCCTTGTTATATGGGGTAGGTGGTGCCTTGTTGACGGCATGTGTCCTCGCGACTGATTTATATTTAAAAAACTACTTTCCGGACGATTGGAAAACAACGCTCGATTTAGGAAGAACGATTCATAGTTCTGTCTTCGCTGGTTTGTTGACGATGATGACGTTTACCTTCTCGACGATCTTAGTCGTCTTGACGACCTATTCATCACAGTTCTCACCACGAACATTACCGAACTTCATCGAAAATCGACAAGTTCAACATATTTTCGGAATCTTTATCGGGGCAGTTACGTATTCGATTACGATGTTGTTTTTCGTTCGTCCTTCTTTACGAGGAAGTGTCGTTGCTTCTGCCGTTGCTGTTCTCGTCGTCTTAATTTCAATCATTGCTTTCGTTGCTTTCATCCATATCGTTAGCCAATCGATTCGTGTGACGACATTACTGGATCGTTTGCACCGGGAAGGCAGTCAATTAATCGAGGAACAAATTGATAATTTGAAAGCGGAAAAACATCATTTTATTTCTGATGGTTATGATTCGCTACAATATCCAATCGTCGCATCAGAGTCTGGTTACTTGCAATTGCTTGATTACGGTGCATTGGCGAAAGAAGGAATGAATATTCAAGTCGATGTCACGATTGGGAGTTACGTGACAAAAGGACAAGCGATTGGTACTGCAAACGAAGAAGGTGTGGAATCCGGAATCATCATTGGACCAACACGTTCTTCCGTGCAAGATTTTACGTTTGTCATCCAAAAGTTATCTGAAGTCGGTTTACGCGCAATTTCTCCGGGGATTAACGACCCGAATACGGCGCGACACGCGCTTCGACAAATCGGTGACCTGCTACGCAATTTTGCGATGCTTCCGGATGGCAGTCTGTTAATCGGCGGCGAAGGCTCTGTCATCGTTAAACGCGTTACTTTCTCGGAATTACTATACGAGACGTTTTATCAACTGCGACACTACGGACAAGAAGATATTTCTGTGCTTGCAACGATGCTAGAGTCACTCGAGAGCGCGAAACGAAATGCTTTGTCCGAACATCGGGCAACAATTCAGACGTTTATCCCGTTTGTTTGTTCAGAATTGGATTGGTCTTCTCTGAATGACTGGGATCGTGTGCATCTAGAAAAGGTCTTAGAAAAAGCGCTTGCTTGAAACTTAATTCGTGTCTTGTACGTAAATTAGGAGGAGAGAACAAAGAAAGTGGGAGATATGTATGACGATTTTACTTTGGATTCTGATTGCGGTCTGTTTCATAGCTAGTTTTGTAGGACTTGTTTATCCAATCATTCCAAGTGCACCGTTACTCATCATCGGTTTTTTGATATATGGATTTGGTTTCGGGTTTACCGAGTTAACGATTAGTTTTTGGCTCATTCAGTCGGTATTTATCATTTTATTATTCACGCTTGACTATTTAGTAAGTTCTTACACAGTCGATCGGCGTGGTGGGTCACGTGCGGCTAAAATTGCAACGACAGTCGGATTGATTGCAGGACCGTTCATTATTCCTGGTGTGGGTCTGTTGATTTTCCCGTTTGTTTTCGCAATCTTAACAGAAAAAATCATCAGTAAAAAGACGTGGAATGAATCAATGGCGATTGGTATCGGAACGGTTTTAGGCATTTTATCAAGTGCATTATTAAAAGGGATTGCCATGCTCTTAATGATTGTCGTCTTTATGTTGTACATTGTTTGACCTAAAAGCAAAGGTTGCTTCAAGTACACATTTAGTGTAAGTTCCGTTATAGTATGAATATGAAAAAGAGGAGAAGCTTATTTTTATAAAAGCTTCTTTTTTACGCAAAAGCTCAAGCTGAGCTTAATTAAATGGAGGTGAATCCCCTTCTCTTGGGGAAACGATTGGACAGTACACATGCAATGGAGACATTCGACACAACAACGATTATTATCAGGCTTCTCATTATTGGATTATTAATTGTTTTGACAGCATTTTTTGTAGCGGCAGAGTTCTCGGTCGTGAAAATGCGGATGTCTCGAATCGATCAATTGATTACAGAGGGAAATAAAACAGCGGTCATCGCCAAAAAATTATTGGAAAACCTCGATTATTATTTATCAGCGTGTCAATTAGGGATTACGGTGACAGCACTTGGTCTAGGGTGGCTAGGAGAGTCGACAGTAGGTGCAATCCTGGAAATGCTCTTCGTAGAGATTGCGTTACCCGATTCAATTTCTACGATTGTTTCGTTTGTCTTAGCCTTTTCAATCGTCACATTCCTTCATGTTGTGTTAGGTGAATTAGCACCAAAATCGTTAGCAATCCAAAAAACAGAAGCGATTACGATGTTGCTTGCACCACCCCTTTACTGGTTTGGTCAAGTGATGAAGCCATTCATCTGGATTTTAAATGGATCAGCGCGAGTCTTTTTGCGCTTGTTCGGTGTAGAGCCGGCAGGGCATGAAGAAGCACACTCGGAAGAAGAGATTAAAATCATCATGACACAAAGTTATAAGAGTGGTGAAATCAACCAGACTGAACTGTCTTACATGCAGAACATTTTTTCTTTTGACGAACGGATCGCAAAAGACATCATGTTGCCGCGAACAGATTTGATTACCATCTCCAATGATGCGTCGATGGATGAAATCATCGCACTTGTCGAAGAATATCAGTTCACACGCTATCCGGTTGCAGAGGAAGGGGACAAGGATAAAATCCTCGGTTTCATCAATGCGAAGCAACTGTTCACCGATCATATGGCGAATAAAGGGAAGGCGTTAAGTTATTACGTGCATAATTTGCCGATTGTTTCAGAGTATTCTCCTTTACAAGATGCGATGTTGAAAATGCAAGTCGAACGAACACCAATGGCGTTAGTCATCGATGAGTATGGTGGTACTGCCGGCGTCATCACGATGGAAGACATACTAGAAGAAATTGTCGGTGAGATTCGTGATGAATTCGATAAAGATGAGAAGGCCGACATCGAACAAATTCATGAGCGACTGTATCGAATTTCTGGACGTGTCCTAATCGATGACTTGAACGAGCGGTTTAACCTCGGAATCGAGGAAGAAGATATCGATACAATCGGTGGTTGGGTGATGGCGCAAGATACGGAAGTGTCGAGCGGTCAAGAGTTCCGTTATGAAGACTATACGGTCAAAGTGATGGAAGTCGATAATCACCAAGTAAAATCGATTTATCTACAACTCCCTGAAAAAGAATCCACTACACCAACTGAAGAAGAAATCATGTGAAACAAGGCGCCCACAGGGTGACCTTGTTTTTTTCTTGATAAAAGGCGTAGAGAATTTGTTTATACTCGGGCAGTCAGTGGTATTACTGTTTATGTGGCAAAAAAGTTACTCAAACCAGAGGAAAAGGGGTTCTATTTCATGACTAAAACAATTCTTACTTCACGCGCGGCGGCAGTAGGGGGCCGTGATGGAAAAGTCTCTTCTGACGATAACGTCATTAATTTAGATTTAGTAATGCCTGGTACAAAAGGTAAAGAAGATATTCCGACATCAAACCCAGAGCAACTATTCGCGGCAGGATACGCGGCATGTTTCGATGGTGCATATAATTTAATGGCACGCCAAGCAAAAAAACGTGTCGAAACACGGACGAACTCGGAAGTGAGTCTTTTACAAGACGAAGCAGATAACGGCGTTAAAATCGCAGCTAAACTTGTTGTAGAAGTTGTCGGCGTCTCGCAAGAAGAAGCAGAAGAATTACTTGAAAAAGCGCATGGTTTCTGCCCGTACTCTAAAGCGACACGCGGAAATATTGATGTTGATTTATCGGTAAAAGTGGTAGAAGCATTAAGCGAATAAAAACTATTCTTTTTTACGGGAGGAATCAGTATGCCAAAAGAAACTGACCGTCCAAACGAAAAGTTAGAAGATGAGCGAGAGCGTTTAACTGAACAAGAACGCAAACTGTCATCCGAGCAACAAGAGGAAATTCTTGAAGGAAAGAACGCTATGCCGGATGATCCGATTTCACCTCGCGATCGTGGACAAGATAAGTAATATAGACATTGGGGGATGATTTTAATGGGTAAAAAAGTAGCAGTCGTACTCGCGGACCATTTCGAAGATGTCGAGTTCACAGGACCAGTCGACGCATTAAAAGGGGCAGGTCATGAAGTGACAGTCATCGGTTCAGAAAAAGGTGCAGAACTCGTTGGTAAACAAGAAGATGCAAAAGTCTCTGTTGATGTCACGATTGATCAAACATCACCGGCAGACTATGATGCGCTGTTGATTCCGGGTGGATTTTCACCAGATTTATTACGTGAAGACGAACGTTTTGTCTCTTTCGTAGAAGAGTTCGATATGTCGAAGAAACCAGTCTTCGCGATTTGTCATGGTCCACAATTAATGATTAACGCTAAAATTGTTAAGGGGCGCAAGATGACAGGGTATAAATCAATCCGAATCGATTTGGAAAATGCTGGGGTTGATTTCGAAGACACTGAAGTCGTCGTCGATGATAACTTCGTCTCGAGTCGTCAACCAGATGATATTCCGGCGTTCAACCGTGAAATGTTAGCGAAGCTCGCATAAGTTCATGCAAAACAAATCCCCTTCACAGGTCGTGTAGGGGATTTGTTTTTGCGTTAAGCGTTTGGGTAATCGCAAAGCTCAGTGATGACCCCATGTGAATGCCTCGGATTCATGTAAATCAAACGACGGCCAAAAGGCGTTGACCGGTACGTATCTTCGAGGAACGTAAGTCCCTGTTCTTTTGCATCGAGAATCGCTTGATCTAAATCGTCAACGCGGTAAGCGATGTGATGTACCCCTTTACCACGTTGTTTTAAGAAACGAGCGATTGGGCTGTCAGCGCTTGTTGGTGTCAGTAGTTCAATGTGTGCATCTTCAAATTCAATGACAGCGATATTCGATGCCACGCCTGGAGCGGGGTTTGAATATTCACGGACTAATTTCCCTCCTAAAATTGTTGTATAAAAAGTAATGGCTTCTTGCATATCACGGACGGCAATTCCAGTATGATCAAGTTTCACTATAATTCCTCCCTTACACCACTAGTGTGCCAAAACTTCCCTCAAGGTGCAACGCGCAGGTATTTTCACTAAAGGAGCTTCATCGTATTACATAATTAACCAATAAACTTATACAAAATGAAATCTCACTGAAATATAATAGAGGCAAAATGAATGCTATAATCAAAAACGTTCTTATAAAATTTAAACATTAAAATGAAATTTAAATAAAGCATACTTTTGACTACAATAAAATTATAGAGAAAAAGAGGGAATACTACATGAAAAAAACGTTTACGTCGCTCATCGTTTCCGCACTTGTCCTTTCATCAACTCCTTATTTTGCATCAGCAGATGATTTAAGTGAACAAAAAGCTAAAAACGAACAAAAGCAACAAGAAAACCAAAATACACAAAAAAATCTTGAGTCTTCTGTGAATCACGAAGGTGAGAAAATTTCGAAGACACAACAAGAAGTGAATCGTTTAGACGAAGCATTGAATGAAAAAATGTTTGCCGTCGAAGCAAAAGATCGTCAAATCAAGGCGACAGAAGCTGAAATCGTCGAACTTGGTAAGCAAATCGAAAAATATAAAGCCAAGCTGAAACGTCAAGAAGAATTGCTCGGCGATCGTTTACGTGTCATGCAAGAAAATGATGGTAATTCGATTAAATGGGAAGAAGTCATCTTTGGTTCGAAAGATGTCGGAGATCTCGTCAGCCGTGTGCTAGCGGGGAAATCCATCTCACAACAAGATGATAAGATGATTACGGATTACCAGAACACGCAAAAGAAATTAGCGAATGCCCAAGCAGAACTTAAAGATAAAAAAGCAAAGCTTGTGACAGAGAAAAAAGAATTAAAGCGTCAACAGGCAGAGCTCGAACAACAAATCAGTGAACGAAACAAACGCATTAAAGAACTTAAGAAGCAAAAAAAGAAATTTGAGACACAGTTGATGGACGCGAAAGAAGTTCAACAAATCTTGATTGCGCAAGAAAAAGCAATCGCGGCAGAAAAAGCGGCACGTGAACGTGAAGCACGGATTGAAAAAGAGCGCAAAGCACAAGAAGCACGAGAAGCAAAAGCCCGTGCTGAAGCTCAAGCAGCACAAGCAGCAGCCGATCAGGCAGCGGCAGAAAAGGCAGCAGTTGAGCAAGCTGCAGCAGAAAAAGCGGCAGCCGAGCAAGCTGCAAAACAAGCAGCGCGTCAAAAAGCAACAACGAATTCAACAAAACAATCAACGCCGACACCAGCGCCTGTAACACCAAAACCAGCACCAGTAGCACCGAATCCAGCTCCGGCTCCAGCTGCATCTTCAGCATTGTTCATTCATCCGACAAGTGGTGCGACTACACAAGGATACGGCTCAGCAAGTGGTGAAAATGGGTATGGATTCCATAATGGAATCGACTTTGGTGCACCGGTTGGAACACCAATTGTCGCAGCAGCAACAGGAACTGTCATTACGGCTTCTAGTAGTGGTCCTTACGGAAATCACATCATGATTGCTCACCAATTGAACGGAAAAACGTATACGACGGTTTACGCGCACATGAGTTCATTGAATGCGCGTGCAGGACAACGTGTCAGCCAGGGACAACAAATCGGTGCACTTGGTAGCACGGGTAACTCGACTGGACCACACCTACACTTCGAAATTCATGTCGGTGGGTATATCTACAGCGGAACAGGCCCTGCAAATAGTGTTAATCCTATGTCAATGTTATAAAATCGTAAAAGAACCTCTACATTGTAGAGGTTCTTTTTTATACAGTTTGAATAATTAGTTGTTATATTACAAAATAACGTTTTCATTTGAAATGTAAATGAAATTTTTCTGAAACTATTACGGTGCTATAATCAATTTCAGATAGTTTCACTACGGAACAGGACTTCAAAAATCGAATTCATACATAAGCGAGGAACTCACATATGCTAAAAAAGTTATTTTCTACCGTACTATTAGGGACGTTATTATTGACGAACACCCCAATCACTCAAGCGGCTACAATCAAAGAAAAGAAAGCAGATAATGCAGCTGAACAACGTAAACTAGAAAAATCAATCAAAAAACAAGAATCTAAAATTTCAAAAGAGCAACGTCAAATCAATGCGATTGATGCAGCAATCAATGAAAATATTTTTCGTGTCTCAGAAAAAAATAAACAGATTCGTCAGTTGAATGAACGAATTGAAGAGCTTGAGGCAGACATTATCCATTATGAAGAAATGTTAAAACGCCAGGAAGAGCTGTTAGGAGACCGCCTTCGTGTGCTTCAAGAAAATGATGGGAATTCGATTAAATGGGAAGAAGTCATTTTTGGTTCGAAAGATCTTGGCGATCTCTTTAGTCGTGTGATGGCAGGGAAAAAAATTGCTGAACAAGATGACAAGATGATTTCTGCTTACCTTGAAACGCAAAAAAAATTAGCTGATGCTAAAGCGACGCTTGTGGATAAAAAGGAAGAGCGAGTGAAAGAAAAAGAAGCCCTTTTGGTTCAAAAAAAGGAACTCAAACAGCAAATGAAAGCACGTAGTGCAACCTTAAAAAAATTACGTCAAGGTAAAACAAAATTTACGACAAAACTTCTGAATGCGAAAGAACTTCAAGCGACATTAGAAGCGCAAGAACGTGCGATTGCGGCAGCAAAGGCAGCAGCTAAAGCAGCAGCGGAAAAGGCAGCAGCTGAAAAAGCGGCAGCGGAAAAGGCGGCGGAGGCGGCGGAAAAAAACAACGCCGGGACGTCTAAGAAGGTCGTAAGTGCTACGCCAGTCGCTAGTGTTCCGAGTGGTTCGGCGCAGTTCGTTCGCCCTGCGTCAGGAAGTGTTTCACAAGGATTCGGACCAGCGAGTGGTGCGAATGGGTATACTTTCCATAATGGTGTCGACTTTAGAGGGTCAGTCGGATCATCAATCGTCGCAGCAGCTTCAGGAACGGTCATCACAGCAGGAAGCGGTGGACCGTACGGAAATCACGTGATGATTTCACATTTCTTGAATGGGAAAGTGTATACAACAGTTTACGCGCATATGAATTCATTATCAGTTCATGCTGGACAAACGGTCTCGCAAGGGCAACAAATCGGTACGCTCGGAAATACGGGAAACTCGACGGGCGCACATCTTCATTTTGAATTGCATATTGGTGGTTACCAATACAGTGCGACAGGACCAGCTAACACAGTTAATCCATTAGCATACTTATAAAAACGAGCTTCGGCTCGTTTTTTTTATGGCGCTATGCTACAGTGAAAGAGAAATTTAAATCATGAGCAACTAGGGGAGCTGGAGGAATCTGGCTGAGAGGAAAACCATTCTGTTTTCGACCCTATCACCTGATCTGGATAATACCAGCGTAGGAAAGTTGAGATTGAAGACATGAATAAGTGACCACACTCGTTGGTTTTTCATGGCGTCGTCTGCTTTTTTACAGCGGACGGCGCTTTTTTTCGTTCCGCTTTCTCCTTGTGCTCTCATAGAAAGTGAGGTCTATCGATGAAACATGTACTGACGATTGCTGGATCAGACTCTAGTGGTGGAGCTGGAATTCAAGCCGACTTAAAAACTTTTTCTGCTCTTGGGGTTTACGGTATGAGTGTAATTACTGCTATCACAGCGCAAAATACGTTAGGCGTACAAGCAGTTGAAGATGTATCACCAACGCTTGTCGAAGCCCAGTTGAACTCGATTTTTAGCGATATTCGTGTAGATGCCGTTAAAATTGGGATGGTCTCGAATGAAAAAACGATTCAAGTCATTGCCAAATGTTTGAAACATTATCAGGGACCAGTCGTCTTAGACCCCGTGATGGTCGCAAAAGGGGGGCATGCGCTGTTAAGGAAATATGCTGAACAAGCATTAATGGAGCATTTGATGCCGCTTGCAACCTTGACGACCCCGAATATTCCGGAAATGGAACGCATGTTAGGGCAAGCGATTTCGACAATTGATGAAATGAAGCTGGCGACGACGGAATTCGCACAAAAACGAGACATCGCTATCCTGTTAAAAGGCGGTCATCTTGAAAGTACGGATGCCTCGGATATTTTATACACGGAAGGGAGGCATCATCTGTTTCAGGAGGCACGATTAAAACGCCAGCATACACATGGTACTGGATGTACATTGTCTTCCGCGATTGCGGCACGTCTTGCGCTGGGAGATTCCCTGAAGGATAGCGTGATTTATGCTAAACGGTACGTAACTGAAGCAATCCGGCATGGATTTGCCTTAGGGAACGGAATCGGACCGACACATCACTTTTATGACATTTGGAGGGAAACGGATGCTTACAACCATTCATGATAAAAAACCATTAATTCATCATTTAACGAATGCGGTCACGATTAATGAGTGTGCCAATATGACCCTTGCGCTCGGGGGTTCACCTGTCATGGCGGAAGATATCCTAGAAGTCGAGGAAATGGTTGGACATGCAGATGCTGTCGTTATCAATATCGGGACATTGAACGCAGCTTCACGAGCGTCGCAATTGTTGGCAGGTCAAACGGCTAACCGATTGAAGAAACCGATTATTTTAGATCCAGTCGGAATGGGGGCGACGACACTTCGGACACAATTCACGAAAGAGTTACTCGAAGCAATTCATTTTACGGTCATTAAGGGGAACGTCTCTGAAATCAAGACGTTCATCGGTCAAGTCGGACGTTCAAAAGGAGTCGATGTCGCTTCCGGAGAGACATTAGATTTTCAAGTCGTCCATGAGTTTGCTGGACGGCTCGGGACGACTCTCGTCGTAACGGGACCGGTTGATTTCATTACAGACGGCAAGCGACAAGTAAAACTAACCGTAGGAACGCCACGACTCGGACACATTACAGGGACAGGTTGCATGACGGCATCGCTCATCGGAACCCTACTTGGAGCAGGGTATGATGCATTCGAAGCAGCGACCTATGGGACGTATTTAATGGGAAAAGCGGGTGAAGTCGCAGATGAAGCAGCGGGACTTGGTGATTTCCGGATGGGGTTGTTCAACGCAATCAGCTTGACTACAGAAGAAAGTTTGAAAGGGGTATTGACCAGTGGAGAATGATTACACGGTTTATGCGGTAACAGATCGGCGCTTTCACCCGGACGTTGCCTTGATTGATGCGGTCGAAGCAGCAATAAAAGGTGGCGCGACGATGGTCCAGCTTCGTGAAAAGCAGGCGCAAGGGAAAGAATTTCTCGAACAAGCGAGTGACTTGAAGAAAATGATGTCTCGTTACGGCGTCCCACTCATCATCAATGACCGGATTGATATCGCACAAATCGTCGGTGCAGGTCTGCATATCGGGCAAGAGGACATCCCTTTGAAGGAAGCACGTAAGCTGTTACCGGAAGCCACGATTGGGGTTTCTGTTTCCACCGTTGAACAGGCAATCGAAGCAGAGCAAGACGGGGCAACTTATCTTGGCGTAGGGTCGCTCTATCCAACGGCGACAAAAGACGATGCGAGTCAGATGACAAACGAAACACTCCGGGCGATTCGCCGGGCTGTTTCCCTTCCTCTCGTCGGGATTGGTGGAATCACACATCATGTGGTGCCCGACTTATTCGAGATGCTTGAAGGATATGCCGTCGTCTCTGCCTTATTCGCAGCACCAGATATTGAACGTGCGGCACGAGAGTTCAAAGAGGCGGTTCAGACTGCGCGTCAAATAGTATCAGACCGGGTATAATCACTGAAGAGGTGATGTACGTGAAATGGCAAGTCATTCGCTTTCGGGGAGGCTGGATTCGGTATCGAATCGAACCACAAATCATTCGAATCGACAACCGTGGAAAGTATCATTTAGGTTGGAAATTGTTTCCCTATCCGAATCGTTATGCATTTGAATTGGCGGTTTTGTTAAAAAACAAACACCAACAACGATATAAACGGCCGCTGTTGATTAAAACGGCATCCATCGCTACGGAAATCTGGGGCCATACACACCTCGATTTATTTTATCGAGTGATGTTACAAGTACCGTTACCACGCTTCCTATCGAATCGATATAAGGAGCGATTGCGAAATACAAGTATCATCGATATCGGTGTACGGGCTGTCGATACTAATCGAATCGTTTGGGATATCGGGAATCGATTAGGGGGATGGGCAGTTTTTCGTACAATCCAAAAAAAACATCGGAAATGAATCTTCACCTCGCGAATCATCGTAGTCATCTTACTTGCATTTGTTGTTTTAGGATGGTGCAATAGTTTGGAGGAGAGGTGAAGACAGTGGAGGCACCACGCTGTGAGACGATTGCGATCGATAAAAAACGTGCTACTGAAATTGGTCATGCCGTTGAGAAAATCCCGACGCTTGAGATTGGGAAATTGTTTAAAGTGTTATCGGACGCAACGCGTCTACGAATCGCTTATGCATTGACGGTCGAGCGAGAACTTTGTGTTTGTGACGTATCGGCATCAGTTGATTGTTCGATTGCGACGGCTTCGCATCACTTAAGAACGTTATTGAAACAAGGTCTCGTCAAATATCGTAAAGAAGGAAAAGTTGTCTATTATTCACTTGATGACCATCATGTCTCGTCGTTAGTTCATTTGGCAATGGAGCATGTGAATGAAGGAAAGGCTTCTTCTTGAGAAAAATATAAAAAACGCACCGCAGTCCGATAAAGAACTGCGGTGCGTTTTTTAGCTTTTTCACGAAGCTAATCGTATGAAACAACAGATTATTTGATTCGATGGAAGAACGTGATGGTCACACTGATGAGTAGAAAGGCTAAAATGGATAGACTAAAGCACATCCGTTTATAGGATGCTGTCACGAGCGCCGTATTTTCGAGTTCTTGATCTAATTCGGTATACAATTGATCTTTAACTTGAGCAAGATCTTCAAGAATGGTCTGCGTGGTCTGCGTCGATTGTTTCGCTAAAGCGGTAGCTGCCTGTGAACCGTTTGTTTCATAAAGGCTGAAAACGGTTTCGATTTCTTTTTCCCATGCATTGTTACGGACCAATAAATCTTTAATCGGTACAGGTGTTTCGTTCGAAGCATTGAGCACACGGCGTAAATCATGAATTTTGGTCGTGCAGAAGTAGTATTGTTCAATGTAGCGGTCGTCTTCATAGAGCAATAGGCCGCGAACGGCATTTGCCCGATCCCGATTGTATTCGACGAGTTGGTCGACCTGTTTAATCATCGGGATGTTATGGGCGTGCATCTCTTCTGTCATTTTTGAAATGGTACGATAACCTGTCAAGGCATAGATGAGAGGAATCGAAGCGAACAAACTGACTAAAAGAATGAGAGAGATGCGGTAGCGCCAAAGTTTATTCATGCAATCATTCCTTCGTAAGCTAACTGGTAATGTCATTAGCTTAACCACTAATTCCCAAAAAGTGAAGAGTTATCTATTTTTTAGGGGAACATCT
The DNA here is from genome assembly GCF_018618695.1 of Exiguobacterium sp. s127. Lineage (NCBI taxonomy): Bacteria > Bacillati > Bacillota > Bacilli > Caryophanales > Exiguobacterium > Exiguobacterium sp. s127. Next base: position 68,974 of record NZ_JACSMO010000007.1, read on the forward strand.
TTTGGTTACGGGGATCCAATCGTTTTATATTTTGAGATGAAACCTGAAGCGATACCAAACGTAGACGTATATGATGGGTCAGCCTTCGTTTACAAAAAACAACCCACCTCATGACAGGGGGTGTCGTTTCATCGTGTGCGGTTCATTTAAAAAGAGTAGGAATGTTCTTTGTAATTTCCGAAGACGGTATGAATCTCAGAGAAGGTGACGAAGGCATTAGGTTCGACAGAAGAAACAATTTCCTGAAGACGAACGATTTCATTATTCTGTACGACGACATAAACCATCTTCTTTGTCCGGTTGGAATAGCCACCGCGCGCATCGAGAATCGTGACACCACGACCAAGTTCTTTTGTGATGACGTCGTTGATTTCATCTGCTTTTTCACAAATGATAATACATTGTTTAGAAGCAGAGTAAAAACTATAGACCGTTTGCAACGCCTTGGCGCGAACGAAGCTCATAATTAATGCATACATAACATGTTTTAAGTCGAAGACTAGCCAAACTAAGATATAGATCACTAAATCCTGCATTAAAAAAATACGCGGGAGCGGCCAGTTATGAAAGCGGGCATAAAAGAACTTTCCGAGGATGTCGAGTCCACCTGTCGAAGCGCCGCCAAAGAAGATTAATGCCATTGCGAGTCCGGAAACTAACCCTGCAAAAATGGAGGCGACGAGAGGATCGTTTAATGACTCAGGAACCACTTGTGTTGGAATCCAATCAATTAAAAATGAAGAAATAAGGACGATAATTCCTGAAAGTAGCATGAATCGTTTTCTTAAGAAGCGAAAACCAAGTAAGAAAAGCGGGATATTCAAGACAAGTTGGGTCAGTCCGATAGGCGTATTGAACAACTCTTGGAAAATAAGTGTGATTCCCATGATGCCGCCAGATCCAATGTCATTTGGAGATAATAAAAGGCTGATATAAAGGGAGTAAAGAAGTGTACCGATTAAAAGGAAACTGATTTTTTCTGTTCGTTTTTTCTTGCTCGTTTGTTTAGTCTTCATTGTGATTGATGAGAAATCCTCATGCTCCTCCTTTGTAAAGTATCTGCCTGCAAGAGTACGCCTATATAGCATTAAATTCAACCCCTCAACTGAAAAATATCGTAAAAAAAATGTGACGCGGGTCGAAAGGAATTGAGTGAATTGAAAAAAATCCTTTTATTTTTATGCTGTGCGCTCATTGGATTAAGCGCAGGTTCCGTTTTTATGTTGCATTACTCGAGGGAATCCCCTGACAATAAGTGGCGTGATGGAGCACTGGTCACCAGATATGTCGGAACATCGGTTACAAATACAAATGCAATGACAGGATTTATTGAACGATTTCCATTTTCAGACGCACTTAAACAAGTAAAGATTGAAGGGACTACCGTCTCCTTACGTTATGAAGTGACGGGTAAATCCAGAAAAGAATGGGTCGGGACAAATCATGAATGGATTGATCCGTCTACACCCTCTTTTATCAAAAGTCGATTTTCGCAACTCGTCATGCACCATACGCTGGCTCTTTTTTTAGCGATTCCTAATGTAATGACAGTTGAAATTCAATATACGGATCCTGTATCAATCCTTCAAATTAAAATCACGCGTAATGATTTTGAAGGGTATACACCACGCGATATTGAGCGAGCTTCGACGTCCACTAACCGCTTTAATCGTGTAGTTATTGACGACTATGTATTAGTTGAATCAAGACGAAAATCCTTTCTAGAATACTTCCGTTCACAACTCAAAATATACCCGTAAAGTAGTTGTATCTAGCAAGAAAAAGCTTTTTTCACAAACTTGACACAATGGTATCGTTTACATGTCATTCTTTCGTAAAAACCTTAAATAAGGGGTAGGCAGGGGTTGAACATCTTATAAGATGGAAGTATGATAATAAGTGAACAAACATTGTGAAGTGTTGAACAAGAAGAAAGCGAGGTTTCTACAATGAATGAAGTAGAAGCATTAGAAGGGCTAAGAAATAAAGCGGTTAAATCAACTAAAATGCTACAAATGCGTCCACTCGAATATTTAGTTCGTGCCATGCTTGCTGGGGTATTCATCGGTTTTGCTATCATATTTACACTCAAAGCAATCAACGGACTTTATCTAAATGAATCGGCTGCGATGACGCTCGTCGGTGGATTAACTTTTGGTGTTGCGCTTGTCTTAATTGTCTACGGCGGTGCAGAACTGTTTACAGGAAATACGATGTATTTTACTACGGCGACGATGCGTGGATACACTACAAAAATGGATACGTTTAAAGTATGGACGATTTGTTTGATTGGTAATGGTCTCGGAGGACTTGCCTTCGCGTTACTCTTTTCGCAAACTGGAATCATTCAAGAGTTAGGCGCAAACAACTGGTTGTTCGCTGTCTCTGAATCGAAAATCCATCACTCGACATGGGAAATTTTTACGCGAGCAATCTTCTGTAACTGGATGGTTTGTTTAGCGATTTTCATTCCGAAAAACATGAAAAATGAATTGGCACAAATCATGATGATGATGGTTTTAGTTGCTGTCTTCTTCGCATCAGGTTTTGACCATGTCATTGCCAATATGGCATTGTTCTCAATCGCGCTTGTCGTACCTCACCCAGAGGCGATTTCATTTGCCGGAGCAATCCATAACTTAATTCCTGCTCTCTTCGGTAACATCATCGGTGGAGCACTCTTCATGGGAATGGTTTACACGTGGTTGAATAAAGAAAAGCTAGAAGTGGATCAATCAAAACAACAAGCTGCGACAATCAACATCGCGACGAAAAAAAAAGCATAAAGAAAAGGTAAGGTAGCGACGGGTTTTCCCGCCTCCCTTACCTTTTTCTTTATTCGAGATGTTGGAAGCGATCGACATCTGCTGCGAGTTCTTCATAGATCGATTCGACGATTTGAGCATCATCGAACAGACCGAGAACATTTTCGTCAGGTAGTGCATCAACTGGGGAAGTAAAATAGAGCACAGCCGTCAATAATAATTGTTCTTGTTCTTCCTTCATCGAAAAACGTTTTTGATAAAGGGCACGTAACATCTCAAGTAACTGTTTAAGTTGGAAATACAGCACGAGTTCTGCTTCACGTTCGATATCAGACCCTTCTTCTGAAGCGATATCTTTTGTTAAATGTGCTAAGCCAACTTCTCCTCGAATCAATAAATCTTCCTGTGCTTTGTGATCTCCGACTAACGCCAATGCCTGACGGTGGAAATATGTGTAAGCGGATTTAAAATCTCCTGGTACGAATTCCATGTTCAACACTCCTTCTCTACACCTAGTTTCACCTTATTTCTTGCAAAATTGCAACTCTTTCGTGAAAATAAGAGTAAGAGACGAAAGGGGATTACATAATGCCGACTCAAGAACAACTCAAAAAGTATGCAGCACTCGCTGTACGTACAGGAATCAATTTGCAATCCGGTCAGCAACTAGAAATTCGTGCTGGCATCGAAAATGCACCACTTGTTCGTGAAATTACACGTGTTGCTTACGAAGTAGGCGCATCGAACGTTTACGTGCAATGGTCAGATGATGAAATGACGAAAATCCGTTATTTCGATGCACCGGAAGATTCGTTTGACGCATTTCCAGAGTGGTTAAAAGCACGGTTCGATCAATTAGCTGATGAAAAGACAGCCTTCTTATCTGTCGTCAGTGAAGATCCAGATCTTTTAAACGGAGTCGAGTCGAGTCGTATCGCGCGCGCGAATAAAGCAGCAGGAGTTGCACTAGCCAATTGGCGTAAATTCGTCATGAGCGACAATGTAAGCTGGTGTGTCGTTGCTGCACCTTCAGATGCTTGGGCGGCTAAGGTATTCCCGGACTCGGAAAACGCTGTAGAAGAGCTATGGGAAGCGATTTTAAAGGCAACTCGTGTCGATCAAGCAGATCCAGTCGCTGAATGGGAGAAACATGATCATAATCTCCGTACGAAAGCGACATTCTTGACGGAGAAAAAATATAAAACACTTCATTACTCGGCACCAGGGACGGAATTATCGATCGAGTTACCAGAGCGTCATGTATGGCTCGGTGGTGGTGGACCGAATGCGGACGGTGTTGATTTCATCGCGAACCTTCCGACGGAGGAGGTCTTTACGTTACCGAAGAAGACAGGAGTCAACGGTCATGTCTCGAGTACGAAGCCACTCAGCTACAGCGGAAACTTGATTGATGGCTTTACGCTTTGGTTTGAAGATGGGAAAATCGTCAAAGCAGAAGCGAAACAGGGTCAAGCGGCATTAGATGAGTTGATTTCGCTCGACGAAGGAGCACGTTATCTCGGAGAAGTAGCTCTCGTGCCGCACCATTCACCAATCTCTGACTCGGGCATCTTGTTCTATAATACGTTGTTCGATGAGAATGCCTCATGTCACCTCGCGATTGGTCGTGCCTACTCGACGTGCCTTGAGAATGGACCAAGTTTATCGAATGAAGAATTAGCCGAGCAAGGGGCGAATGATTCGATGACGCATGTTGATTTCATGATTGGCTCAGCAGATATGGCAATCGATGGCGAATTAGCAGACGGTACACGCGAAGCGTTAATGCGTAACGGCAACTGGTCAATTTAAGGATGAGCCGAATGGAGGCTAAAAAAGTAACAGGAACGGGTATCCGTTCCTGTTACTTTTTTGTGTTTAAGGAAAGTATTCGTATTAAAGTTCTTCACCGATGATTTTTACTTCGGTCTCGAGGAGAATCCCGAATTTATCCTGCACCGTTTCTTGAACGTGGTGAATAAGCGAAATGTAATCAGTCGCCGTTGCATTTTCGATATTGACGATGAAACCGGCATGTTTTTGTGAGACTTCCGCTCCACCAATTCGTGTCCCTTGAAGTCCGCTGTCCTGGATTAACTTTCCGGCGAAATATCCTTCAGGGCGCTTAAAGACACTGCCGCAAGAAGGGTATTCGAGGGGTTGCTTCGTTTCACGCTTATTCGTCAAATCGTCCATGACTTCCTTGATGAGAACAGGATCCCCCTCCGTCAAAGAAAAACGTCCTTCGAGAATGATATATTCTTTTTTAGCGAAACAGCTTGTCCGGTATCCAAGTTCGAGTTCGTCGCGTGTGATGTTTAACAGCTCACCTTGGCGTGTTAAAACCGTCGCGCTCTGAAGACAATCTTTGACTTCCCCTCCATACGCACCAGCATTCATGATAAGAGCACCACCGACTGTGCCGGGGATTCCACAGGCAAACTCGAGACCACTCAATGCATGATCATAAGCGACGCGTGAGGCTTGGATGATGGCCGCGCCGCTTTGTGCGACGAGCTCATGTTCTTCGACCGAAATATCCGTTAATTTTTCAAATGATAAGACGATGCCACGAATCCCGCCATCACGTACGACGAGGTTCGATCCATTACCGAGTAATGTCAATGGGAGATCGTTCTCATAAGCATAGCGAACAGCAAAAGCTGTTTCTTCGTAAGAAGAAGGAATGATGAAAAGGTCGGCAATTCCTCCCATTTTCGTATACGTATGATATTTTAACGGTTCATTCACTAATACAGAGTCTTCGTTTAATCCCTCGTAAAGCCCAGTCAACAACTGTTCAGTCATATAAGTTCTCAGTCCTTTTTTTATGAATTCCATTCAGCGAAAGTACGCTCAAAATATATTTTACACTAATTACGTAATTGATGTTTAGCACATAGTTCCCAAAATACAGAGTTGACACGAAAAATGCAAGGTTTATCCGAAAACTGTCATCGCTTAGTAATGAAAATATATATCTGGAATTCCGAATTTCGAAAGGTGAACAAGACAAAATAAGGATTTAGGGTATGAATCGGTTAGAAAAGGGGGAATTATAAATACGTATATAGAAGGATGTTCGGAAAATTAGGAGGGGAATCGATATGGAGAGCGAACGTTTGAGAATGCGACCTTTTTCTCAGGAAGATTTCGACTTTTATAAAGAACTCGTTCAAAATGAATTGGTGATGCAGTATATTAACGGTGGTGTTTCATTGGATGAGACGGAGGCCCGTTTATGGTTCGACCAACAATTCGAGCGGTATGAAGATGATCGTCAGACGGGGTTTTTGCTGATTGAAAAAAAAGAGGATGAGGAACCAATCGGTTTTGCAGGACTCATCCTACAAGAAGTCGACGGAGTAGAAGAACTTGAAGTCGGATATTGGTTAAAGCCGAAGCACTGGAAAGTCGGATACGGGCGTGAAGCAGCGAAACGTCTGATGCGTGAGGCATTTGAACGTGGAAACGATCGTCTGATTTCAATCATTCATCCAGAAAATCATTCTTCTCAAAAGGTGGCTCGCGCCAACGGATTGGGTTGGGAAAAAGAAACGGTCTTTAAAGGGATACCCGTCGTCGTCTATTCATGCAGACTAACCCGTCTATTTAGAGGCTGAACATTAAAGCAGAGGAGTGTAATTCATGTATCATACAGAATTTATTCGGTTTAATCAGCTTGGTGCCTTGACGCTTTATCAGTTATTAAAATTAAGAACTGATATTTTTGTCGTTGAGCAGGAATGTGCCTATTCAGAGCTCGATAATCGTGATCAGGAGGCGATTCATGCACTTGCCTATGCAGATCAGCAGTTAATCGGTTGCCTTCGAGTACTCCCTAAAAATCAATCAGGTGCTGTAGCGATTGGTCGTGTCGCCGTCCACGCTGATTTTCGGTCGCACGGTATTGCACGTCGCTTGATGAATGAAGCAATCGAACACATCCGGACACAAGAAGAAACAGGGATTTATTTGCAGGCCCAGGCCCATCTAAAAAAGTTTTATGCATCGTTTGGGTTTGAAGAGACATCTGATGTGTATCTGGAGGATGGAATTCCACACCTTGATATGCATTTATCGCTTAAAGAAGAGTATTGAATGTTCCTTTACCTAGCAACTAAAGTTCTCATCTAGGTTGGGAAGACGTCTCTCCCTTGTCGTCCCAATGGTTGTAGACATGAGGAAACGCTTATTTTCGAGAAATACTTCAAAAAATAGCGGAGTGAACCGATGATGAGAGCAGAACGAATTTCATTCGGAGGTGAATCAGTCTATGAAAAAAGTACTGGTCATTCTCGCGTTAAGTCTGATTGGACTTTTATCTTTTGCGGTCGGAATTTCTTACGCAGAGCTTCAAAGCAGCCAACAGAACTCAGAAAAGCAGTTAAAGACGATGCTTGAAAAACATCATGGAATCAGTGAAGCATCATTTTTAGAAGTGAAGGCCTCGTTTTCCCTGCAACATCGACAGGTAATCCAGGTTCGATTGCGTGGAGAACCGGCCATTACTTATGAGTTCATTCAGCCGGAACAGACAATTGAATATAGCGGTTCAATTGGAACGAGTGTCGAAAAAGTCGGAAAGCAAGATGAGATTTTTCGATCGATGCCTTTAAAAGTAGGCGAGAATTGATAGATCCTGGTGGATTTCCTTATTGTGAGGAAGGCATCAGGATTTTTTTGGCTTTCAAGAAAAGATAATATTGCGTACACTACGAAGAGAAGCAGTATTCAGGGGGGCAAACCGATGATGAAACGATTTGTGAAAAATGAGGCAGTTGGTCAGGCAGTGCGTGCATTTAAAGAATTGAATCGAAAAGATTTTGAGTATTACAATGCTGAGTTGTCCGAACAAGAACGGGTCGCTTTAAATTTCGTGAAGCGAGCTTTTGACTTAGAGTCATCAGAGCACTTGGCGCTAGCGCTTGATACGAACCAACCAGTCATTGAACTCGATCGTCTGTTACTTAAGTTGGGGGCGATACAAGATAGAACGCTCTTTTTCCGTTTGTTGGTACAACATGGTGTAGATCTCAATCAATTAAAAGAGCTTGATGGACATCGTTCAATTGTCCGTCAACCGCTAGCATTTCCAGTCGGTCTATACAGTGCAATCAATCATGAACTTTTTCAATTGGCGATAGAGGCTGGTCTTGATTTAGACTACACGACATCCTTGCAACGGAGTGATCGTTTTTTAGAAACGCACGTGATTAATATGCTTGATCTCTATTTGTTGCTTGATTTAGAAGACGAAATGGACGTACGAAGCCTAGAATTTTTTACAGACCATCCGGCAACAATCGGTTTTGTTGAGCAGTTAAAGCGGTCGAATCCGTCAAGCATTCAGACAATCGTCGAGACTAAAAAATATCAAGTTGATTTTAAATATGCCAAACACTATCCACTCTTTTACGCGATGATCGGTCGGCATACAGAAGTATTTGAACAGTTGCTTGAAGCAGTTTTAAAAACGGAGAAGGAACAACTGCTTTTAGAAGATGCACTGTTAGCCTTTCATAACCACCAACCAGGTCAAGCGAGTGCGTTAGGAAATGACTATATCGACAGTCTATATCAGATGGGGGAGCAGCTAAGGATCCGAGCAAATATTGATTTCAAACAAGTGGAGGATGCCTACGTCCTGGCGGAATATCAAGAAATCGTTGAGCGGTTACGTAAAGATTCTCTAGAGTAAGTATGCCAGTGTGAGAAGAGTTGAATATCACAGAATGTATCGGGGTCATATAAACGAAGGGCTTCTTGATGTGTTGAAAAACAATACGTCTCGAATGTCCGAACTGTCGTGCGTTTTAATTTAGCTTGAAAGGTCTCAAGAATTCTTCGCCCATATCCTTGATTCTTCAATTCAGGGATACACGTAATTTCGAGTAAACGAATCGTTTGCTTTTGTTTTTGGATGATGATTGTTCCGACGATTGTTTGTTGATCGTAGACAAGGTACGGCAATGCCCCCTGTTCAATCAAATATTCGATATGGGATACGTCATAGCTAAATAAAAAATGTGAGGATTGAATCGACTCGTTTCTGAGATTTAAGAACAAGGAACGGTTTCGGAGTGTAAGTGGCTTGAATTGAAGTGACGCGGCATGATCATTGATGAGACCGATGAAGCGAAATTGTTCAGAGGAAAGTGTATAACCGAGCGTGTTCCAAGTCGAGACCAACCCGAAATCATGTGGTGGAATGATTTGAACGTCAATTTGATGAGGATGTAGAGAGAGCGCGTAATCATGGACGAAATGCGCCAAAGTGCGGAAAGCAATCAAGTCCGTGTAAGCGGCATTGATGATTTGAAGGGACGAGGCGAATTGGTTAAATCCTAATGTCGCGCAGACGGCATCACCCTTGATTAAAGCCCATTGATATTTTTCATGTGGTTGGAATGAGAGGGACAGAGGAGATAAGCGGTTTTTTTGTAACAACTGATGGACGAGACGACGTTGACCGTGCGACAATTGTTCGTAACGTAAAATTTTCAAACGCTACACTTCCTTTTCTGATTAGGATGAAACAATATCTTAAGTATACTATAAGCAATAAAAGGAAAATAATAGTTTTTATCATAAAAGGTAAAAGTAATCTGTTAGAAACGGGGGAGGGATTAGATTGGGGAAAAAGTTTATCTATGTCTGCTTCTTTTTGTTTTTAAGTAGTATTCATCCCGTTCAAGCACAAGATTTAGATAAACAAGAAACGAGCGTCCGAGAAGCTGTGACGTATGGAAGCTATGGAACGATGGATGAACTCATCATTGATCGAAAAGAACCGACATATGATGGTTTTGACTCACCGAATGACATGGCATTTTTATTTGCCTGTATCGCACTGCTTGCAACTGTAGGACTTGGAATCGTCAATACATCAGATTGAAAGAGCCTCGGGAAACCTTTCCGAAGCTCTTTTTTTGTATTTAAAAATGAATATGTTTGGTTCGGCCAACGCGTTCAATCCGATCATGTTCTTCATCTAGACCCGCCTGTTCCAGCAAGTCGAGATAATAGCGAAATGGAGTCGAACGGTGTGAAAAATAAGGAATATATTCTGTGAAAAGCATCGTTTCGGCTCGTTCTAGTTCACGTAAAGCAATCAGGGCATGAAGTTCTGCGAAGCGAATCTCTTGATAGAGGATGAGCTTGTCTGCATCGATGCGAACGTTCATTTGAAGCTTTTTCGCATGCATGTTCAATAACGACAGGTAAGACTCACGCTCTTGTCGCGTTTCACAATGCTCGAGAACGGCAAGGAAAAGGTCACTGCGTTCTGTGTCGACGTCGATCGGTACCTTTAACGCCGTGTAGATGGCGCGCTTCATCCACGCATTATCGGATGTGTCGAGCTTGTAGTAACCAACGAGTTCTTGGAAGAGCTCAACTTGAGAGACTTTAATCAGTCGGAAGGGGTCGTTACTCAGGAAAAGAGGTTCTTCACCAGCGGCGGAAGACAGTAAAAAAAAGAATTCTTCGAAAGCAACACGCGTTCCGTTCTTTCGACCAACATAATGTCGCAGGTGTTTTAATAATCGTTTTGCTGTGACGTACCAGTTTTTTTGTTCGCGTACGGAAACGATTGTACTTGGTTCTAAATACTCACCATCGTAAGCGAGTTGAATGAATTGTTCAGTTTGCTCGATGGTTTGTTCGATTGTCGGTTGTTCTTGTTCTTTTTTTAGACCTTTATATTTTGCGAATTGCGACAGCATCAAATCTAATTCTTTATCTTCAATTGTTTGTTTAGGAAGTTGGCGATAGATCTCTACGATAATGTCGCGAAGGGTAGTATCGCCATATTGCTCCAGTAAAAGACGTAATTTTCGAATTCTCATGATCGCCCTCCTTCGACAAAAACACAGCACTTCATTATTCATTTCCCGATTTTTTCATAAAACGAACATCTTTCATTTGCTCTTTTACACAATCATTGCCTATTTTTAAAGGGAAAGATTAATTTAAGGGAGAGATTCAGATGAATGAAACGATTGAACATTTATTAAACCACCGCTCGATCCGGAAATTTAAGGAACATCAACTCGACGAACAGACGATTGAACTATTAATCCAATCTGCCCAGGCTGCTTCGACGTCTTCTTATCAACAAGCCTACGCAATTGTCGGAATTGAGGATTTAGAAAAAAAACAGCAACTCGTAGAAGTAGCGAGTGGACAAAGTTATGTAGCAGATAATAGCTACTTCTTCGTCTTCTGTATCGACTACCATAAACATATGTTGGCAGCAGAGATTGCGAATGGCTCAGTCGCTGACACAGTCGAAACGACGGAAGCGTTGATTGTCGGAGCGGTTGATGCAGGACTTGCCGCACAGAACCTTGTCGTAGCAGCAGAATCATTAGGATACGGGACAGTTTATATCGGTTCACTTCGTAATGACGCTCGAAAAGTGAGTGAACTTCTTGAGTTGCCAAGTCACGTCGTACCGTTATTTGGTGTTGCAGTCGGTTTGCCGGATCAACAGTCAGGTAAAAAACCCCGTCTTCCGATGGAGGCAATCTTCCATCGTAATACGTATACTAATGACAACAAGATGCGTGAGTTGCTAGAACAGTATGAGGCAGAAACCTCGTCATATTATGGAGAGCGGACGGATGGCGCACGAACTGAGGGATGGGTCTATCAAATGGCTACCTCGATGAAGGAACCGAAACGGACGTATCTACGTAAGTTCTTACAAGATAAGCAGTTATCGCAAGACTAAAACGGAGGTACTATTATGGATGAGTTTCAATCAGGTCGTTCTCGACTAGAACGAAAACGACAGGAAGAAGAGCAGATGCGACGTACTTCGACACATACACCAATTGAGCATCGAGCAGACCAGCGAATGCGGATTGACGCCTCACAACGGCAGAATCATCGATACGTCGAGGATGGACCAACTTTGACGTCGCGTTCAGTTCAACAAAATCACCGGGGCTCGCAGAAAAAAACACGGACTGGTATCGGAGGACGACTTTTCACCGTAGTCAGAAGGTCTGCCAAGCAAGTCGGAACGATTATGGCGGAGCGGACACGGTCGAATCGACGTAAAAATGGACGTTTGGAAGAAAAGGTACCACGTGAGACGAGGCAGGATGGTTTAAAGAAACAACCTGTTGAGAGAAAGAAACGTCGCTTCAAAACAAAAATATTTGGGCTGCTCTTAGTTCTATTGATTGGCTTTATCCTGTTTGCCTCACAGCCGTTTACCTTTTTATTGATCGGAAGCGACGCAAGACCCGGAGAATCGCTACGAGGTTCACGGTCTGATTCACTATCCGTCATGCAATTCGTACCGTTATCACGGACGATTCAGTTAACGTCGATTCCACGTGATACGTATACACCCATCAGTTGTGAGGATGGGAAAAAAGATAAAATCACGCATGCTTTTGCGTTCGGTGGGGAATCGTGTACGCAAAACGCCGTCAGTGAACTACTTGATGTAGACATCGATAGCAAAATCGTTATCTCTTTCGATAGTTTCATTGGTTTAGTTGATCAAATCGGCGGGATTGATCTTGTTTCGACAGGAACATTCTCGGAGCAAGACGCTAGCGGAAAAGCGAATCAATATGCGTTTCAAAAAGGAAAGGAATACCATATGGATGGAGCGATGGCTCTTGCCTATTCTCGTCACCGAAAAACAGACAATGATGGGGCACGAGCCAATCGTCAGTCAGAAGTCATTCAAGCTGTAGCGACGCATCTGTTGAAGCCGACAGGCTGGACTAAAATTTCATCAGCACATGCTTATATGAAAGAGGAGATGAGTTTAGACATCAGTTACCGTCAAATGGCGACAGCAGGCTTAGCCCTGGCATTGATGTCTGAGCGAGAATATCTTGAAATTGACGTTGTCAGTGATCGATTGAATGGCATTTTCTATGATTTCCCGGATGAAAAAGCCCTGACACAATTGAGAGAAAAATTACAGACGACGTTTTACGGTGTACTGGCGAATGACTGACATTAAAAAAATAGGTTCCTTTTTGAAAGGTTTCCTTCTCCCTATTGCGGGTATAAATTGATGTACGCAGTTGCGCTTTTGAGAACGGAAGATATCATAGCTGAAGACCTGTCCATATCTTCAATATTCATGCTTCTTTGGCCGGAATGAACATATCTTTGAGTAGGCGGCTTAAAAGACGACGTACCGAAATCCGAACACCTAATCGTCGGGATGATGAGAATTCTTGATTGCTTTTTGATATTTTTAACAGGAGTAAGCGATGAAGGAAGCTCTTATCTGCATAAGTATGAGTAGTTCAATAGAGGTGACTAGCTTATTGAGGAGGGACCTAGCATATGAATGTATTAGTTGTAGGTGCATCAGGTACAATCGGAGCTCGCGTCGTCAAGTCGCTTGCGAAAGGTCATCAAGTCACTGTCATCGTTCGACATAAGCATCTCGTCGATCGCTTCGAAAAACTCGGTGTCAAAGCACATTACGTCGACATTGAAACTGAGCTTGAAAAGGTCATTGATCTCGGGGTGGCAGGTCAAAATGCTGTGATTTGTGCAGCGACCGCGGGTGTCGATGGTGAAGCGACTGAAATTGAGTTGCTCGATCGAACGGTTGCTTTAAAAACGATTGATGCTGCGAAAAAGGCACGTGTCCGTCATTTTGTCCTCCTCAGTGCCTATGGCGCTGATCGACCAAATCAATTTAAAAAAGAAGTCTATCCATTCTATGCCGCAAAAAATGCGGCAGAAGAGCAAATTGAGCATAGTGGTTTGACGTATACAATCATTTGTCCGGTCAACATCGTTGACGGAGAAGGTCTTGGACTAATCGAAGCCGATGAGGATTTAAAAGATGTAAAAGATGCAACGATTTCTGAAATTGATGTCGCGTCGATTTTGGCGGCATCGGTCGATAATCGGGCACTTTTCAATCGACGTTTAGAGGTGAAACAAGGAAAAACGTCACTAAATGAAGCGCTTGGTGGAGACGAATCGTTTGAAAGCATTAAAGACAATCGTCGGGTTAAACAACAACTTCCTCGCTATAACTGACAGTAAAAAAGGATGTATATAAACGAGCATATCACTTCCGGGGAAAATGGAAGGGTATGCTCGTTTTTCATAGATTCAGAGGCTGATTCTGCTACACTAATAGAAAGAGGGAGTGGACAGCAGTTGAAAAAATATTTACTATACGTGATTGTCGGGTTAGCGATTAGTGGGATTGCATATAAAAGCTATGACGCCTATAAAGCACAACAGATTAAAGAATTTACTCAAGCGACGCAACAAGCGCAAGGCGGATTAGAGATTGGAATGAAGGCACCAAATCTCAAGTTGGAACAGGATGGAAAAATGGTGGAACTATCTGATTTGACGAATCGATTGATCGTAATCAATTTTTGGGCGACCTGGTGTCCACCATGTAAACAAGAAATACCTGAACTGAACGCTTTTTCTAAAGCGGTGGACGTGCCCGTCTATGGCATCAACGTGACGACATCCGAACGAAAGGTTTCAGATGTAGCCGATTTTCTGAAAGAGACTCCTGTTGATTACGGGGTGCTCTATGATACGCAGGGCCAATCAGAAAATGCTTATCGATTAGTCGCGATGCCGGCGACTTACGTCATTGATACGGATGGAGTCATCGTCGCAAAACACATTGGTCCTGTTACATCAAGTATGCTAAAAGAGATGGTAGGGAAAAAGGGAGGATGAGGGAATGGAGATTCACTGCCGCGACTGTTCTTATCACATCGTCGCTGAAATCGGTCAGCGGGAGGAATGGGGGGAATTCCCTTCGATGCTAACCTATGGACTAGAACAGTACAGAACAGCATTGCCTTTTTTATTCGTGCCGCCTTATCAGGAACCACTCATTAGCCGAGCGCACATCGATGATCAAAACCGGGCGATGTTAATTAAGAACTATCATGCACATATCGATGCAATTGAAGGCGGGTGGGTCCCGCATCAATACGATTTGTTTCAGTGTCCCTGTTGCGATACGATTTCAACACGCTTTTGGTGTGCACTCTTCATTCCTTCAGCTATCATCGAACCGATTCATCGCTGTGAACGAGATGAGACAGTACTACATCGAATTTCGATTGACGATTTGCACCAAGCGAAGTGTCCCGAATGTAGGCATCAATCCTTGTACGTAAGGAATGATTAAACGCGAAAAAGCCATTTAGAAGATGGAAAGACTGACGTGGGCAAGGACGCTCAAGTAGTCAATTCATTGTCTAAATGGCTTTTTAATTATCATCAACCCATTTGCCGAAAGGAAAACGTCTGAAAGGACGATTGGGATGTACTCGATGCATCAATTGAATACGTTGTACCATCAAAAAGTATTGTGTCACCTAATCGTGCCTCAGTCGGTAAATAGCGGCGAGGGATAAAACTTGAACCGTTCTCCCAGAGAAGAACAGCATATTTACCATCAAGCCGTTCAAGCGTACCACGTTTGATCATATTGGACTCCTCCTACAATTACATCGAAGGCAACCATTTTAAAAGGGTTGCAGTATCTCTCTCTAGTTCTCTGTAATTTTAATCTTATGTTTGGTATATTCCCACTTCGTTTTATCTTTACACTTATTTATCTAAATTAGTCGAGAATCGCTTGAATATCCCTCTTTCACATATAGAAGTGAGAAAAAAGAGGCATACCATTCGACTTATGAATGGTATGCCTTACTGATAATAGATTTACGTCACGCGACACTTTTCGTGACTTGTTTTTTTGTCGGTCGTGTAAAGGCGAAGATGAAAGTGAAGAGGGGAGATAAAATTAAGAAAAAGGCAAATGGCACATACGATGTGACGGGCACACCGAGTGTCGAGGCAAAGAATGCCCCGGATACACCCCAAGGAATCAAAGGATTAACAAGTGTGCCGCCATCTTCAAGCGCACGGGATAAAAACCGTGGGTCAATTGACCGTTCTTCAAAAATTTTCTTGAAGGCTTGTCCCGGTAATAAAATAGACAAGTATTGTTCACCTGCCATGAAGTTAACGCCGATTGCAGCAAGTGCAGCAGACGAGATGATACTCCCGTCACGTTGCAGTTTCGAAACGGTTTTTTCGATAATGACATCGATGACTCCGATACCACGTAAAACACCGCCGAACGCTAACGCGAGCATGACGAGGGAGACGGACCACATCATTGATTGGATGCCACCTTTACTAATGATGCTCGCAACCGTTTCATTCGTTGTTTCGAGCTTGAGACCATTTTGGATGACAGACATCCATTGCGCGATGTTCCAATTTCCTTGAACGAGACCTGTGAGTAATAATCCGCTTAAAACGCCTGCAATCAATGTTGGAATGACTGGCATCTTCCGAATAGCGAGTACCATCACGAGAAGCGGAGAAAGCAATGTCCAAGGAGATAAGCGGAAAAGGCTGTCGAGTGCTTGTTGTGTTGCTCCAATCGCTTCTGAATCAATTGATCCTTCACCTCGTCCAAAAATAAGGAAGAGAACAAATGTGATCGCGATAGCAGGAATCGTTGTTCCCATCATAAAACGAATATGATCAAAAACAGAGACGTTGACGATACCTGGTGCGAAATTCGTCGTATCCGATAAAGGAGACATTTTATCTCCAAAACAAGCACCGCTGATGATTGCACCTGCAGCAAGGGCGGGATTGACACCAAGGACGACGGCGATTCCCATCAAGGCGACACCGACCGTACCAATTGTAGTAAATGAACTGCCTGTAAAGGTCGAAACGATCATCGCGATGATTAAAGCGGTTGGCGCGAACCAGGTCGCAGATAATGTCGACAAGCCATAATGGAGCAAGGTTGGAACGGCACCACTCATCATCCAGACGGCGATTGTCATGCCGACGAGTAACATGATTAAAATCGGTTTAATCGCTTCTCGAATACCGTTAATCATATGTTCTTCAAGTTGACTGAAAGGGAAGCGGCGATACACGGCATACCCTACAACAAAAATAAGACTGGCGAGTATAGCGAGATGTGGTTCGGCCTGTGCACCGAATAATGCGGACAATAAGATAATGATACTAATTCCTAGGATAGCTGCGGATTCACGAAAGGACATGCGCATGCTTCCACCTCCTTATATCTTTGTTACGTTTATGCTTGTTTGCTTTTATGTGTGAAAGTAATGAACAAATGCAATCTTATCGAAGATTCCTGACTGCGTCAACTAAGAAAGTTTTACAGCATGTAGACAAAGTAACATGGGGTGAAAAAAGCTTTTCCCTTTTTCGTTGCTTTCCTCAGGCGAGGGCAAGGCTGACCCTACGGACAACAAGCAGGGTCTTGTCTACATCTGGCAGGTCGTGTTAAAAACGTACTTTTTCCCGTAGGAATCAACGGAAAAGCGACGCTTTTTAGGCCGTAGCACAGGGAAAGGCAAACCGTACAGCCGTTTTAGAGCGCGCTCGGTCTTGAATCGCTTTAAATTGCGAAAGCAACTTTCCGCGATCTCCGGCAGCTTTGAAGACGAGGTGAGGCAAGGAAGCGTGAACGGACAGCATTTCCGTGTAGAATTTTTGCTTTTCATAAGAGTTTGTCTACATCCTGAGTTTTATTTAGAAATATAACCAGGAATACAAAAAAATGTGACGATTTTTTGTCGTAAACGCTTTCTTTTTTATAAAAAATCTTGCACAATAAGAAAGTAGTGATGTCGATTTTGTGAACAAGAGGAGGATACATATGTTTACAGCGATTTTTGTTGTTGTTATTGCTTTGATGGGGGCAAGCGTTTTTGGAATCGATCATCTCGTCGCACAACGTGCTGAAAAAAGATGAGAAACATGAACTAAAAAGACTTTGACCAGTTACATCTTACTGAAAGGTGTCATCGGTCAAAGTCTTTTTTTGTTTATAAATTAATAAAAATACATTTGACAGTATAAATATACATATGTTTAAATCAGTTTATCATTATTAACGAAGGAGTATCCGACATGAAATGTACAATCATAGGTGCGACGGGATATACAGCAGTCGAATTGATACGAATGATTGAGCAACATCCCCATTTAGAAATCGTCTCTCTCGTGAGTGATTCGAAGGCAACTGAATCGATTACGGAAATATACACATTCATGAATAAAAAAAACTATTCCCTCTTACAGGAGTTCTCACTTTCCCATTTAGAGGAGGTTGGAACGGAACTCATTTTTTTGGCGACTCCAAGCGGAATTTCAAAACAGTACTTAGAGCAGCTGAGAGATTGGAAAGGGAAAGTCATCGATTTGAGCGGCGATTTACGTCTCGACCAAATATCATATGAACATTGGTACGAAAAACCAGCGGTCGAGCCAATGATTCAAGCAACAGCAACATACGGACTATCAGAATGGAACCGTGAAGCGATAAAAACGAGTCGTTTGATTGCCAATCCAGGGTGTTATGCGACGGCCGTACTCCTGGGTCTCCTACCATTTTTAAAAGAACAGGTCATCGAGCCGGTGCCGATTATCATTCATGCCAGTTCAGGGTTATCGGGAGCCGGGAAATCCTTTAGCGAACAGACACATCATGTGCGATCGAATGAAAACATGCGTCTGTATAAGATGAATCGCCATCAGCACATCCCCGAAATCGAATCGGTCATTCAAACCGTGACGGGGCAAGACGCCATCGTTTCGTTCGCGACACATTTAATTCCAATCAATCGCGGAATCATGGCGACGATGACATTGACTCCACGCATCAATAAATCGGAAACGCAATGGCGTGAGTGGCTCCATGCATTTTACGAGAACGAACCCTTCGTCCGAATTAACGGAAATGATCCGGAAATTAAATCGGTCGTCGGCAGTAACTACTGTGATTTGACGATATACGCTGACGCGAGAACAGGACATCTGACAGTCGTTTCAGTCATTGATAACATGCAAAAGGGTGCAGTCGGGCAAGCGATTCAAAATGCGAACTTGATGTGCGGATATGAGGAAGCACTCGGTTTGACCCAGCAACCATTATTCATTTAAAGGAGGAACGAACGTGTTGAACTTACAAACCGTGTCACCGTTGACGCTGACGACACCAAAAGGCTTTAAGGCGACAGGTATACATGTTGGACTCAAACGAAAACGGAAAGATTTAGGCTTGTTGGTATGTGAAGGAGGAGCGAGTGCGGCGGCTGTCTATACGACAAATCAAATGCAAGCAGCACCGATTATAGTGACAAAACAAGCGATGGAAGCCTCAGAGGGGCGTATTCATGCCATTTTAGTCAATAGCGGGAATGCTAACGCCTGCACCGGTGAATTAGGTTTGACCCATGCCTATACGTCGCAACACGCAATCGCGAATCACTTACAGATTAAACCGGAACAAGTCGCAATCGCATCGACCGGAATCATTGGTCAAACGTTGGCGATCGACACGTTAGTAGCTGGAGTCGATCAACTGGTGGCGAGTGAGGCGGAAGAAGAAGCGGATGCTTTTGCCCATGCGATTTTAACGACTGACACAGGTATCAAAACGGCCGGGTATCAATTTTTGATGAATGGAAGTGAAGTTTCGATTTGCGGTGTTGCGAAGGGGTCAGGAATGATTCATCCAAACATGGCGACGATGCTCGGATTTTTAACGACCGATGCGACCGTCGAACCAAACGTCCTGCAAACGATATTAAAACGCTCAATCGACCGGACGTTCAATTGCATTACGGTCGATGGTGATAGTTCAACCAATGACATGGTCATGATGTTAGCGAGTGGTGCGGCAAAAACGCCGACAATCATGCTTGATACGCAAGAAGCGGAGCAGTTTGAGCAGGCGGTCACGCATGTCTGTCAAGAACTTGCGAAGCTCATTGCACGAGACGGAGAGGGCGCAACGAAGTTGATTGAAGTAACGGTTCAAGGAACGGACGAAGAACGATTGGCACGAAAAATCGCCAAACAAATCGTTGGTTCTTCGCTCGTTAAAACCGCGATTTTCGGAGAAGACGCGAACTGGGGACGAATTGTAGCAGCAATCGGAAGCATCGATGAACCGATTGATGTCTCGAAAATTGATATTCGGATTGGTTCACAGTGGGTCTTACGACAGAGTATGCCGATTTTGTTCGATGAGACACTTGCTTCAAATGAACTTGCGGCGGATACGGTAGCGATTGAAATCGATTTAAATAGTGGGTCGGCCGTCGGACGTGCCTTCGGATGTGATTTGACGTACGACTATATCAAAATCAATGCGAGTTACCGGACATGAAACAACGAAAACTGATCAAACTCGGTGGGAGTATTTTTGAACAACTCGATTCCCGTTATTTTAAAGAATGGAAAGACTGGTGCGATGCTGGTCACGAATTAATCATCTTGCATGGTGGCGGCCCCGCTTTATCAGCTTATTGTGAAACCTTAGAAATCGAATCCGTCTTCCGGGAAGGCGTCCGTGTGACGACCGAGGAGGTCTTACTCGGGGCAGAACGTGTCCTCGGGGGCGAGGTTCAGTCAAAAATCGTTTATCAGCTCAATCGATCAGACCTACCTGCAGTCGGATTGACGGGGATTGACGGGGCAAGCATTGGCGGAGAGCAACGACAAGGGTTAGGGGCAGTTGGTGATATTCGCTTCGTAGATAAAACCTTGTTTGAAACGCTACTCGGCGCAGGCTATATTCCGGTCGTGACGTCGCTGATTACCGGTCCGTCCGGTGCGCTTAATAGCAATGGCGATACATGTGCGATTGCCGTCGCAAACGCACTCGATGTCGATGCGTTTGAGCTATTGACGGATGTCGAAGGAGTCCGGTTAGATGGTGCTTATCAAGCAGTCGTCACGCGAGAAATGTTGGAAGGCGGCATAAAGACAAATGAGATTCATGGTGGCATGATTCCGAAAGTAGAAGCGGTGATTGAAGCATCAAAACAAGGGATTCCAGACGTTCGGATTCGGTCCGGGAAATACGTGACGAGTCAGGGGACTCGCGTCAAGGAGGAAACAGATGAGCGCATTACTACCAACTTATCAACGTCATAATATCGAATTAGTCGAAGGGACGGGATCGTTCGTCAAAGATACGCAAGGCATCACGTATCTTGATTTTATGATGGGGATTGCCGTTTGCAACACGGGACATCGGCATCCTTACGTAGAGCAACGCCTCAAAGAACAACTTGGTCAGCTTTGGCATACGTCAAATTTATTTGAAAGCAGTAAGCAGGAACGTGTCGCGACGCTACTGACGGAGAACAGTCACTTGAGTCATGCTTTCTTCTGTAACAGCGGAACAGAAGCGAATGAAGGTGCGTTTAAATTAATTCGCAAATGGACGCAAAAAACAGAAATCTTGTCATTCAGCCAATCGTTCCACGGGCGGACATTCGCGATGATGGGAGCGACAGGTCAAGAAAAAGTCAAAGAAGGCTTCGGTGAAATGGTAGCGGACTTTAAACACCTCGTGTTCAACGACTTAAGTAGTTTAGATGCCATCACGGAAAAAACGGGCGCCGTTTGGCTTGAAATCATCCAAGGTGAAGGTGGTGTCATCGTTGCGGACGATGCTTGGTTGGAGGCGTTAATGAAACGGACAAAAGCGTATGGCGTCAAAATTGTCGTCGATGAGGTCCAAACGGGGATTGGGCGAACTGGATCACGTTTCGCTTTTGAACAGACGCCACTAAAACCAGATATCATTACAGTCGCGAAAGGGCTCGGAAGCGGTTTTCCGGTTGGAGCGATCATCACGACTGCGGAAGCGGCAACCATATTTACACCGGGGACACACGGCTCAACATTTGGCGGGAACCCGCTAGCAATGACAGCAGCGGAAGCGACACTCGACCTTCTCTTAACAGACGAGCTTTTACACGAGGTGCAGGAGAAAGGAAATTACTTGATGAGAAGACTCGCAGCAGAGTTGCCTGAAACAAGTCTGCATAGTGTTCGAGGACGTGGTTTGATGATTGGAATTGAATTCGAACGACCGGTCGCTGGAATTGTCCAAGCGCTTCAACAAGTAGGGATGCTCGTCGTCAGTGCCGGACCACACGTAGTTCGTTTATTACCGTCTCTATTTGTGACACGACAGGAACTAGATCTTGCGCTAGAAAAAATAAAACAAGTCTGCCAACAGGAGGTCATGGTATGAACGGGATAGGTACATTAACGCTTGCAAATGGGACAACGTATTCAGGAGAGCTGGTCGGTACATCATCCGCTAAAGGAGAAGTCGTCTTTTTCACCGGTATGACCGGTTATCAAGAAGTATTGACGGACCCCTCTTACCGTGGACAAATCCTTGTTTTCACGTATCCGCTAATTGGGCAATACGGAATCGCCCATGATGAAGCAGAAAGTAATCAGATTCAAGTCGCGGGTGTCATTGTTCAAACGCTCGCACAAAACGGAGCACGAACGGATTTTGCCGACTGGTTAGCAGAAGCGGATATACCTGTTCTGACAGGAGTCGATACACGGGCGCTTGTCCATCAACTTCGATCATCTGGCGATCAAATGGGAAGTATTGAGGCAGACGCTCTACACGAGAAACGCCATCAGACAGGAATCGCATCCGTCTCCGTCAAAACGATGAAAACATATGAACTCGAGAATGCTGATGGACATATCGTTTGTCTGGATTATGGCGTCAAAAAATCGATGATTGAAGCTTTACTGGCACGGGGTATGCGCGTGACAGTTGTTCCATTCGATACAGAAGCGTCCGCCATCAAAAGATTGCAACCGGACGGGCTGTTGTTCTCGAATGGTCCTGGAAATCCGGATCAACTTGAACCATTTCTCTTAGAAATTAAACAGCTCGCGATGGATTATCCGACGCTCGGCATTTGTATGGGGCATCAAATCATCGCGAAAGCCTTCGGCTGCCAAATCACGAAACAACATCACGGGCATCGGGGGGCAAACCACCCCGTCCGTCACCTTGCTTCCGGTCGTGTTTTCATGACCTCGCAGAATCATGGGTACGTCGTTGAGGCAGAGAGTGTTGCGGCGTCAGAGCTAGTTACGGCATACGAACATATTAACGATGGTTCGATTGAAGGATTGATTCATCCATCGCAACCAATCATGACAGTGCAGTTTCACCCAGAAGCAAATCCGGGACCGACAGAAGCAATGGTCGTGTTTGATCAATTCGTCGCCTCGGTTTTATCACAGGAGGTAGCCCATGTTGGATAACAAAAAAGTCATGGTCATTGGATCGGGACCAATCGTCATTGGTCAGGCGGCGGAATTTGATTACTCCGGAACGCAAGCATGTCAAACACTTCGGGAAGCGGGCTGCGAGGTCATTCTCATGAATTCGAATCCGGCTACGATCATGACGGATCCGTCGACGGCGGATCAAGTATATATCGAAGCGATGACACTCGAAAAGGCGACAGAAATCATCGAACGAGAACGCCCGACGCATTTACTTGCGACCGTTGGAGGACAGACAGCTTTGAACCTGTCGCTCACGCTGGATGAAGCGGGCATCCTCGAGCAATATGGTGTTTCGCTGCTCGGAACATCGCTCGAAACGATTCGGGACGGAGAGGATCGTGAACGTTTCAAACAACGGATGATTGAATTACATCAACCACTCCCGGATAGTCAAACGATTGAAACGATTGAGGAACTGGAGAATTTCATGGAGGACCACGGTGTACCCCTTGTCATCCGTCCTGCATTCACATTAGGGGGAACCGGTGGTGGAATCGCGACGACGAAGGAAGAAGCACGTACGCTTGCGATGAACGGTCTGCAAGCAAGTCCGATTTCCCAGTGTTTGGTCGAAGTCAGTATCGCAGGTTACAAGGAAGTGGAATATGAAGTGATGCGTGATGCATACGATACGACGATTATCGTTTGTAACATGGAAAACATCGACCCAGTCGGTGTCCACACGGGTGACTCGGTTGTCTTTGCTCCAATCCAATCAATTTCTGATCGAATGAATCAACTTCTTCGGACCGAGGCACGTCGCATCGTTTCCGTACTCGGTGTGATCGGTGGTTGCAATATCCAATTCGCGATTCATCCGACAGAGCACCGGTATTTCGTCATCGAAGTCAACCCGCGTGTCAGTCGTTCTTCCGCCTTGGCCTCGAAGGCAACAGGGTATCCGATTGCAAAACTAGCGACACGTCTTGCGCTCGGTGAACGCTTGGATGACTGCATCAACCCTGTGACGAAAGAGACGATGGCGAGTTTTGAGCCGGCACTCGATTATATTACGGCGAAAGTACCATGTTTCCCATTTGATTTATTTTCAGGGTGTGACCGTGCGCTCGGAACACAGATGAAGGCGACCGGTGAAAGTATGGCAATGGGGAAAACGTTAGAAGAAGCACTGCAAAAAGCATGGCGTGGTGCAGGGGTCGAACAGGCACCACTCTATCCATCGTGGATGCGTGAGGCGACGAGTGAGCAGTTGTGGAAAGAAATCACGACTCCAACCGATTTACGGTTGTTGGCGATGCTCGCCTTGCTCGATCGTCAGGCGACGACGCAGGACGAACTAGCGGCACAGACAAGTATCCAACCGCTCTTTTTAGAACTGTTTGCTCGGTTGCTGACGATGCGCGACTCGCTCGACCTGACGAAACCTGTTTCCATTCAACAAGCGAAACGGCACGGTTTTACCGATCAGCAGATTGCTGACATCACAGGTGTGGCAGCGGAAGATGTCCACGAACTGCGGATAGCGCATGACATTACTCCCGCCTTCCAAATGATTGACACGTGCGCAGCAGAATTCGTCAGTACGACTCCTTATTACTACGGAAGTTGGTCTGGGCGAACTGAAGTACTACCATCGAATCAACAAAAGGTCGCAGTCATCGGAGCGGGTCCGATTCGAATCGGACAAGGCATTGAATTTGATTACTGCTCCGTCCATGCGGTCCGCGCTTTACAACGTGCCGGGTACGAAACCATCATGATTAACAACAATCCGGAAACCGTTTCGACGGATTTCGAAGTGGCAGATCGCCTCTACGTTGAGCCGTTGACGATTGAGGATGTCGTTCATGTCTTAGAAGCAGAACAATGCCAAGATGTCCTTGTTCAGTTCGGGGGACAGACGGCAATCAGCTTAGCAGCCGATCTCGAAGCACGTGGGTATCAGTTATTAGGCACGACCTCAGACACGATTGATGCGATGGAAGACCGCCACCGGTTTTACGATTTTCTCGATCAATTAGACATCAAGCATATTCCGGGAGAAGAAGTCATGACAGTTGATGCATTGAAGAAAACTGTGATGGCACTTGGTTATCCTTTAATCGTTCGTCCATCGTATGTGATTGGCGGGAAAGGGATGCATATTTTAAACGACGACACGATGTTAGAAGCGCTTTTACCATCGCTGACATTCCCCGTGCTCCTCGATGCTTACATCGCTGGTCAAGAGTTTGAAGTCGATTGTATTTCAGATGGGACGACGAGTTACGTTCCAATCATTATGGAACAAATTGAGGCGGCAGGCGTTCATTCAGGTGACTCGACGATGGTTCTTCCGCCAAAGTCAGCCTCAGCTCAGCTACAAAATGAAATCGAGCGGATCTCTAAAAAAATCGGTCAGCATCTCTCATACCGTGGAGCGTTCAATATTCAATTCGTCGTCACGGGACAACAGATCTATGTTCTAGAAATTAATCCTCGCGCGTCACGGACATTACCGATCGTCGCGAAGGTAACGGGACAACCGTTACTTGAATGGGCTGTAAAGGCAGCAATCGGTCAAAAAATCGAATTGCCGTCAGAGCGGATGGAACTCTCTTTCCATGCGGTCAAGACACCGGTCTTCTCGACGTTGAAACTGACACATGTCGATCCAAAAACGGGTCCGATCATGCGTTCGACCGGAGAAACGTTACAGTGGACAGAAAATGGTCATGCAAAGGAGCGTTTCTTATTCGATGAAACAACGAAACGTCACATGACCAAACCTGCGCATACGATTGCTGGTCACGGGACAGAAGCGTGGGGACAAGCGACGCCGCTCGGAGATTTCCCTGTGTTTGACGAGTGTGTTGCCTTTTTTTCTTTCATTCCTGAAGAAAAAGGACTCCGGGAACAAGCCCTTGCAAAAGGCGTTCATGTCATTACTGAGCAACATCTAGCCGAATATTACGAAGCGGTTCGTGATTGTGCATCGATTCCAGTCAAACCGTTAAGCGAATGGATGATCAAGCAAAAGGAGTGGATGAAAGGATGAAGACGAAGCACAAGTTACAACATATGTTGACGCTGGAAGAATTGACGGCTGAAAGTTTAACAGAGCTACTTGAGCTTGCAAAAGCAGTCAAACAATCCCCAAGCGACTATCAAACGGCACTGGCGGGAAAAAAGGTTGCGCTCTTATTCGAAAAAGCATCGACACGGACGCGGATATCATTTGAAGTCGGTGTCGTCGAACTAGGCGGATACCCGGTCGTCCTAAGTGGTGCTGACATGCAAATCGGACGCGGAGAACCGTTAAGCGATACGATCAAAGTCATGAGTCGTTACGTAGATGCATTGATGATTCGGACGTTTGCCCATGAGACGGTCGAAACGCTTGCTACGCATGGAACGATTCCCATCATTAACGGCCTGACGGATCTACATCATCCGTGCCAAGTACTTGCAGATTTGCTGACGATTGAAGAACACTTAGGTTCTCGTCAAGGCAAGATTTTGACGTATATCGGTGACGGAAACAATATGGCGCACTCCTTATTGCTCGGTGGAGCACTGAGTGGGATGGAAGTACGTATTTGTAGTCCTGATGCGTATGCGCCGAACGAAAAAATCGTTGCACAGGCGATAGAAATCGCGAAGGCGACAGGTGGAACAATCCAGCTCTTTACGGATCCCGTAGCAGCTGTAAAAGGTGCAGAAGTCATCTACAGTGATGTGTTTACGAGCATGGGGCAGGAGTCAGAGTCGATTGAGCGCCTGAATGCCTTTGCAGGCTATCAAGTGAATCTATCTTTGCTTCGCGAGGCAGCAGATGAAGTCATCTTCTTACATTGTTTGCCGGCACACCGTGGGGAAGAGGTGACGGCTGATGTCATCGATGGGACGCACTCCGTTGTGTTCGATCAAGCAGAAAACCGTCTTCATGCTCAAAAAGCACTGATGATTGAGCTGCTGGGCAAGTAAGTGACAGACGTTGGTTTGTTGCTTGAAAAATAAAATCAAAAAGGAATCTATCTTTCATGCGCTTTTCTCAGGGGAGGTGCCCTCTTGCCCTTTTCCTGTAGAAGTTGCGTGAAGCGAGTGTTTCCTTATCCTTTCTACAAGAGATGAGCTGCGTGTCCTAAATAAGCGGACGCCATGATTGAAAAGAATATGCATTGAAATGGCCGATGATCCCATGAGAAAAGGGAGTATCGGCCATTTGGTTGATGTAGGACGGAAACGTCCGTTGTGAAAATCGATATCGGAGTGACGCATGAGTCAGTCCCCCTTTTCCGGTGAAAGAGACGAAGGGAATTAATCGAACTGCCGTCGTGCGAGACGGGCTTCATGCTCTTTATTGACCTGTCGTTTATTTTTTTCATGGAGGCGATGCATGAAGGGAGTTCGTTGCCAAGATGCAGACCATTCCGACTCTTTTCCGGCACGGAGGCCGAGAATATAATCATAACTATGATGTAGACGTTCAATCATATCCGTCCGCACATCACAGATATGTCCATGACCTGGTACGAGCAATTTCACCTCGTATTCATAAATGAACGATTCAAGTAGTTCGAGCGTCGTTAAATATTCCGTCGAGTCATGTTCAATCAAGGGGATTTCAACATCTGACGCATAATCCCCGCAAATGAGTAAATTCATTGGCATGACGACGAAGGATAGGTGTGTTTCTTCATGCCCCGGCGTCAAAAAGAAAATAAGTTTAGTCGATCCGATGGTGAGTGTTGTTTCCGATTCTTCAATGATATGCGTGATCTCCGGAAAGAGGACAGGAGAATCGATATAGTATTCATCATTAAAATTTTGAACTTCTTCTAAAGCGACTTGTGTGTCAGTTTCGATGAACCGACGCGATGCAATCGCGATGGCGTCTTTAAAAGCATAAGCTCCTAAAATATGATCAAAGTGAGCATGGGTGTAAACGATATAGAGCGGACGTTCATGGCGGATGATTTCAACATCTCGGCGAATCGTCGCAATTTCATCCGGCAACCAGCCGGGGTCGACGACAATCAAGCAATCCGGCGTTTCAATCAAGGTTGAAGTTGTTTTCATCAATGTACTTTGATAGACGGTCACGCCCGGCATCTTCATCTGGATCATGAAATCCCTCCTTTTATATCGAACTATACCCTGAAACGATGAGGAATTACCCTAGAAGACAACAAAAAAGACGGCTTGCATCGCGCAAGCCGCCTGCCCTCTAGAGGGATTATGGTCGTTGACCTATGTTATGTCTTAAAATTGGAGCGGGTGAAGGGAATCGAACCCTCATCATCAGCTTGGAAGGCTGAGGTTTTACCACTAAACTACACCCGCATGAGTGCTACATGAAATATAGTAGCATAGCAAAGCAGTTATTTCCATAACTTTTATGAAAAAAAGCTATTTCGGTTGATTTTATGTGTACAATAATAATAGCTAAATCGTTTACATGAGCTTCCTGTAACGATTGTGAATGGCTGAAGATGGATAGAGGAGCGTATGAGTAGTGAACAAAGTTCAAGTTTGGAGCGAACAGCCGATGGGAAAAGGATGGAGGGCACAATGCCATCATCAAATCGATCGTCATCGCTTCACGACAGGAGAGTGGTTCCTTAACGCAAGCTTACTTGCCTTTTCGATTGAACAGGATGCGGATATGTTACCGGACGTGCTTCCGAACGTGTTGAACATCCCGCTGGTCTCTGAACGGATGAAACAGGCGCTTGAACAGTTTACACCGTTTTCTGTTCAATGTCTTCGGGTTCAACTTCAAACGAGATCGGGATGGAGCAACTACTATCTCATCAATATACTAGCGGTCAGACGGGTGGAACATCTACATAAGACGAACATTTTCCGACCGATCGGAAAAAAGTATGTCTACTTCATGACAGAGCGACTCGTTCAAGATTCGCTCGGTGTCCATCATCTATTACGAGACGAACTGACAGATCGAATTTTCGTCTCCAGTCAGCTAGCACGGTATTTAGAACGATTAACCGTGACCGGGATACAATTTGACGAGATAAATCGAATGGAGGAATTAATATGAAACAATACACGGTCGATAATTGGATTACACTTGAATATCCACAAGCATTTGAATATCAAGAAGAAGAGACTTTTGTCAGTTTTTATTCGACAGAAGAAAATGCGATGGGAACCTTACAACTTTCGATTTATGAATCGGAATCGGAGGAATTGACGCCATTCGAAGCAGCCGAACAAGAAATCAACCTGTTGGTTGAAGAATTTGATATCGAATTGACGAGTCCACTTGAAACGCGTCGTAATTCAACAAAAGAAGCGTTGCTCGCAGTAGATGGAAAAGAGGAAGGAATTTTCCTTCGCATCTTTGCGTATTCAGATGGAGAACGCCTTGTATTATTAACGTACTCAGCGGATCGCGAATCGCTCGAGTTAGAAGAAATCGAAACAATCATGACATCTTTAAAATGGATTTCTTGAATTGAAAAAGGTGCTAATTCAAAACGATTCCCTTCACAATTCTTTGTGATGGACCGTTTCGGCCTTGGCATAAAAAACGCCGATGATCCCGTTTTTCATACGGAGTCATCGGCGTTTTTTTGCTTCATCTCGTTCATGATGACTGGATGCACACTTGGTTCCCGTATGCAAAAAGCCCTTTTTCTTTGAAATACAGTAAACAAGTGTTTCGCGCACTTTTCAGGGGTGACACGCCAACATGCTCTTCACTCGTCCTAAAAGTTTATTTACAGCCGGAGCTGACGTTAACGTCAGCTCTTTTTGTTTCGAATAAGCGCCCTGTTAAGAGCCCTGTTTTCGAATGGAAGCAGGATATGGAGCATTGATATGATTATTCAACCAACCGGCAATGTCTGCGAACACACGAATGCGTTCGAACTCATGGAAGAGTTCATGACGTAAACCGCGATAGACGGTCAGTTGAGTATCTTCAACGCGAACGCGATTGTAGGCATCAAACAATGCGTGAATTCCTTTTCCATCAAAGGCGACCGGATCATCTTCTCCGGCGACGAGTAGAAGGGGGAGATGCCGTGGGTGCTGATAAAGATTTGCTAGCGCATTGACGGATTTGGTTGCCGTCAAGAGCTCATGGAAAAATCCGAGTGTTACGGTCTGCCCTGAAAGTGGATCTTCATCATACCGCAAGACGGATTGTGGGTCCGAGGATAACCAGGCATTCGACGAAAGGGCGGGGAAAAAACGTAAGTTGTATCGACCGAATACAGCACGCCCCATCCCTTCAGCTGGTTGTTTGGCGGAAGTATTAGCAATCAACCGTTTGACGAGTTGTTTACTGACTGTTCCTGAAACTCCAGCATCGGTAGGTGGACCACTGGCGATGACGCCTGCTAGCACATGCCCAAGCGTTTGACCAAGGCGGCGTGAGATGAGGGAACCAAAACTATGTCCGAATGCGAAAACCGGTAATTCAGGATACTGTTGCTTAATATCTTGTACGAGTTCCTCTGCGTCCTGAATGAGTTGTTCAAACCCTTGGTTCGGCTCTAGATGACCGAGGGCATCTTGCTGCTGCGCACGTTCACCAAAACAGCGAAGATCGGGAATGAAAGTATGGAAGTGGTGAGCATTGAGAAATTCTGCGAATTCGTCATAGCGTGCCCCGTGTTCCATCATGCCATGGAAAACGATGACGACTCCCTTTGGTGCTTGTGCTTCTAGGATCCGCATATTTGTTGTATAGCCATCAGAAGCAATCCAGTGTGTATGATTAATTGTCACATGTCTCATCCTCTCTTGATTACGAAAGACCAAAGATTGTTCCGTCTTCAGAAATCCCCATCTGATTAGCAGCCGGTTTTTTAGGAAGACCCGGCATCGTTAATACATTCCCGGTTAGAGCAATAATGAATCCGGCACCGATGGCCGGCTTGATTTCACGAACGGTGATGGTAAATCCTTCGACCCGACCATATTTTGATGAATCATCCGTTAAAGAAAACGGTGTTTTCGCCATACAAATCGGCAGGTCATTCAGCCCGCGTTCTGCACAACGTTCAAGTTCGCGCAATGCTTTGTCTTCAAAATGTACGTCAGCAGCACCATAGACACGCGTTGCGATTCGTTCGATTTTTTGCTTGAGGGGTAACTCTGCTGGATAC
Source organism: Exiguobacterium sp. s127 (assembly GCF_018618695.1). Lineage (NCBI taxonomy): Bacteria > Bacillati > Bacillota > Bacilli > Caryophanales > Exiguobacterium > Exiguobacterium sp. s127. The sequence continues at coordinate 99,995 of NZ_JACSMO010000007.1, forward strand.
AACGGTTTGAATTGACTCTCTTCCTCGAGTGCCTCCATGACTTGACTGACGAGTGCTTCGCCACCAGCACCACCTTGGCTGAAGACTTCGCTCTCTGCGACGCGAATGTTTCGTTCGCGACACCATGTTAAGACGGTTTGCCGTTCTGTTTCTGTATCAGTGAAAAATCGATTGAGTGCGACAACAGCGGGAACACCGAATAAATCCATCGTCTCGACATGTTTTTCGAGCAACGCCAGTCCTTCTGTTAAGGCGGCTAGGTTTTCTTCGACGAGTTGATCTTTTACGACGCCACCATGCATCTTAAGTGCTCGGATCGTCGCGACAATGACAACAGCATCTGGATGGAGATTACCAATTCTTGATTTGATGTTGAAGAATTTTTCAGCCCCTAGGTCAGCGCCGAATCCAGCCTCTGTCACGACATAATCACTTAACTTAAGTGCAGTCCGTGTTGCGATGAGTGAGTTACAGCCGTGGGCGATATTTGCAAATGGCCCGCCGTGAATTAAAGCGGGTGTTCCTTCGACGGTCTGGACAAGGTTCGGACGGAACGCTTCTTTTAGCAGTAATGTCGCAGCACCCGACGCTTCAATGTCTTTGACCGTGATTGCTTGCTGATCATAAGAATAAGCGACGACGATCCGGCTGATCCGTTCTTCTAAATCTTTTAAGGAGTCGGCTAAGCATAAGACGGCCATGATTTCGGAAGCGACTGTAATATCGAAACCGTCTTGTCGTGGAATGCTGTGTGCGGGTCCCCCTAGACCAATCGTAATGTTTCGGAGGGCGCGGTCATTCAAGTCGAGAACGCGTTTCCAGGTGATGCGACGTGGATCGATGTGAAGCTCGTTTCCTTGATGCATGTGGTTATCGAGTAAAGCACTAATCGTATTATGAGCCGAAGTAATCGCATGCATGTCTCCAGTGAAATGAAGATTGATTTCTTCCATCGGTAACACTTGACTATACCCACCGCCACAAGCGCCACCCTTTAATCCCATAGTTGGTCCAAGGGAGGGTTCGCGTAAACAAATCATCGTTTTATGATTTTGACGATGGAGTGCTTGACCTAAACCGACGGTCACAGTTGATTTTCCCTCACCGGCAGCCGTCGGGTTGATGGCTGTGACTAAAATGAGCTTCCCATCCGTTTTAGTTGCGAGGCGAGTTGCTAATCCATCACTTAACTTTGCCTTGTACTTTCCGTAGCTGTCGTAATCAGCCTCCGTAAGTCCAATTTGATCAGCAATCTCAGAGATTGGTTTTAAAATCGTCTGTTGTGCAATTTCTAAGTCAGAACGAATGGTTTTTTCCATGGCAGCTTCTCCCTCTCCAATTATAGATTTCTCTCTATTTCCTTATAGTAGCGTATCTAAAACAGACACGCCAAATAATCGTTCAATATTTTCCACCCAAAGAGTCAAATCGTTACGTTTTCATTTTTTGTCGAATTTCGTAATGTAAGGTAGAGGAGGGATGATAAATGGCATCAGGCAATAAGAAAAAACTAAAACGCGGACTGGATTTCTGGATGTTCGTAGGACCGGTTTTTTTGGTTTTCGCGGTCATTGTTCTTGTTCCATTTTTTAATGGCGTTATGTATTCATTCACGGATTGGAACGGGATTACAGGTGAACTGAATTGGATTGGTTTTGACAATTATGTTCGATTGTTTACGAGTGATGAACAGTTCCAACAGTCATTTTGGTTAACGACGCGCTATACAATTGTTGCTGTTGTCTTGACCAATCTAGTTGGATTCATCCTGGCATTTTTATTAACACAAAACATTCGGACTCGTAATTTTTTACGAACGATTTTCTTTATGCCGAACTTGATTGGTGGATTGATTCTTGGGTTCATCTGGCAGTTTATTTATGTAAAAGGTTTTTCTTCGATTGGCGAGTTAACGGGTTGGAGTCTTTTTGAATTACCATGGCTCGGAGATGCCCGAACAGGTTTTTGGGGAATCGTCATCGTCTCGATTTGGCAAGGTGGTGGGTACATCATGGTCATCTATATCGCTGCGTTACAAAATGTACCGCAAGAATTGGTTGAAGCGGCAAAAATTGATGGAGCGAATCGCTTATCGACACTGCGTAATATTACGATTCCATTGATCATGCCGTCGGTGACGATTTGCTTATTCTTAACGATTTCCTGGTCATTCAAACTGTTCGATACGAACTTATCGTTAACGAACGGTGGTCCGTTCAAGTCGACAGAGATGCTCGCTTTGAACATCTACAAAGAATCCTTTACAAATAATAATTTAGGACTTGGTTCAGCGAAGGCTGTCATCTTCTTTGTGGTCGTTGCGGCGATTACAGTCACACAGGTCTACTTAACGAAAAAGCGGGAGGTGGAAGCATGAGTACAGCCCAACCTTTACCGACGCCAGAAAAACAAACGACAAAACAAAAACCGAAAAAAAAGGGACGCTATTCGATTCGACTTGGAATGGTCGAAATTGCGGCGCTCATCATGGGACTGCTCTATATGATCCCCTTTTACTACGTACTTTCGAATTCGTTTAAATCGAGAGGGGACATCTTTACGAATACATCCGGTCTTCCAAAAGAATGGATGGCTTCAAACTACGTGGATGCCTGGGAAGCGATGAACTTCGGAAGAGTGTTCTTGAATTCCGTCATCATCACGGTCGGTGCCAATGCAATCATCGTTATTTTCTGTTCGATGGCGGCATGGAAACTCGTTCGGACGAAAACACGCTTGTCGACGATTATTTTCTTTTTGTTCGTCGCAGCGATGATCATTCCGTTCCAATCGATCATGATTCCGTTATCGAAGTTATCGGGTCAGCTCGGTTTGCAAAATAGTTACTGGGGCTTAATCTTGATGTATCTCGGGTTTGGATCAGGATTATCGATTTTCTTGTATCATGGGTTCATGAAATCCATTCCGGAAGAAATCGAAGAAGCGGCCATTATCGATGGCTGCTCACAGTGGGGTGTCTTTTGGCGGATCGTCTTCCCGCTCCTTAAGCCCATCACGGTCACAATCGTCATCTTGAACACGCTTTGGATTTGGAATGACTTTTTGTTACCATCGCTGATGTTACGTGATGTTGATTTACGGACGATTCCACTGGCGACTTTCTATTTCTTCGGTCAATACACGAAACAATGGGACTTGGCGCTTGCCGGACTCGTGCTTGGTATCATCCCGTTACTGCTCTTCTTCTTCGCGATGCAAAAGCAAATCATTCAAGGAATTACGAGTGGTTCCATCAAATGATTTTTGAAAGCGCGTTCTCGCTTCTGCGGGAACGCTTTTGCTTGATAAACTTAATCAGACTAATCAGACAATTTTATTTTTTTGAAAAAAAAGCTTTTCAAAGTGTGACGGCATAGTGTACGATAATCTCAATTCAATTGTAACAACGACGTTGAAGGGAAGAGTAACACCTTGAAAAACCGTATTAGCGAGCTGGGGACGGTGAGAGCCCAGTCGGAAACAAGTTGTGAAGAACATCCTGGAGTCGCTACCCGAACACGATTGTCAGTAGGCGTAGCCGGAAATGCCTGTCCGTTATCATATGGCCGAAGATTGAGATGATGATTCATCAAGTCTTTTGAGTGAGTAGCTTTGCTACTAACATGGGTGGTACCGCGGAACCGAGTCTTTCGTCCCATATTCTTGGGAGAGAAGGGCTCTTTTTTATGGCTTCTTTTTCAAAACACAATTGAGGAGGAAGAAAACCATGACAACACTCGTATCGATGAAACAGACACAGGAAGCCATCACACTCGTAAAAAAACGCTTTGAGGACCAGTTCTCTAAAACACTCGGATTGACACGTGTAGAAGCACCTTTATTCGTAGAAAGCACACTAGGTGTCAACGATCACTTAAACGGAACGGAGCGTGTCATTCGCTTTGATGCAATCGATCATCAAGTAGAACTTGAAATCGTTCAGTCACTCGCGAAGTGGAAACGCCAAGCGTTGCACACATATGGGTTTGCAGAAGGCGAAGGGCTATATACATTGATGCATGCGATCCGTCGGGATGAAGTACTCGACGCGACACATTCGATTCATGTTGATCAATGGGACTGGGAACGGATCATCTCAAAAGAAGCTCGGACAATCGATTCATTAAAGACAACGGTCTTATCCATCTATGAAACAATTCGCCAAGTTGAATTAGAAGTTCAAGAGCAGTTCGGGATTGAAGCGACGTTACCGAAGACGATTCATTTCATGACGACACAAGAGCTCGAAGATTCGTATCCGAGCCTATCATCAAAAGAGCGGGAAACGGCAATTACAAAAGAGTACGGTGCGGTCTTCCTTATGCAAATCGGCGGAGCTTTAGCTTCTGGAGAAAAACATGATGGCCGAGCAGCTGATTACGACGACTGGTCACTAAACGGTGATATTTTAGTTCATCACCCGGAAATTGGTGCTTTTGAGTTATCATCGATGGGAATTCGCGTCGATCGGGCGGCACTCTTGTCTCAAATCAAGACGACAGGAGAACACGAAAAATTAGAGTTTCCTTTCCATCAAGGTGTTCTTTCAGAGACACTCCCGTTGACGATGGGAGGAGGGATCGGGCAATCACGAATGGCGATGTTCCTATTGAAGAAACGTCACATCGGGGAAGTCCAAGCATCCGTCTGGTCAGAGGAAACGCGTCGTTCGTACCGCGAGCAAGGTGTGCACCTCCTGTAAGCGAGTGACTATATTATATAGAAGAAATGAAAATGAGATCTCACAAACGTGGGGTCTCTTTTTTAGTATGAGTAAGTTCATAAGACCTTAGACGGAGGGAAAACGTGTTGAATTGACGTATAATGGGCATAAGAATAAATAAGAAAGAGGTGAAGACATGTCTGCATTACTCATTACAGGACTGGTATTTGCGTTATTATTTGTTCTATTTCTTTGGTTTAACATTAAAGGACTTCGAACGATGTGGCGTGATTATAAAGAAACAGGCTCAATGGTAGCACTAGGTTTCTTTATTGTAGGTGTGATTGGTATTTTCACTGGTGTATGGACGACACTTGTCGTCATCATCTATTATCTCCTCCGTCCGCGAGGTTAAAAAAGAGGAGGGGTCAAGCGTGTTAGAGTGGTTATTTGCAGCTGGAGAGTCAAATCTCTGGCTTTTTTTAGGGATTATGATTCTTGGATTAGGTACTGAATTAATTCCGGCAGAAGTCGGGTTACCCTTACTGGGTCTGTATGTCTCAAACGGAACACTCGGCTGGACGACGGCTGTCTTAATCGGCTTCTTTGGTAGCCTGATGGGAGCGACATTATTTTATTTTTTAGGTCGTTATGCTGGACGACCATTACTCGTCCGTTACGGGAAATGGTTATTGATTAAAGAACGGGAAATCGATCAAGGGGAACGAATTGTTTCGAAATACGGAACGTGGTCAGCACTATTTGGTCGTTTCTTTCCTGTCGTTCGGTCGGTTGTCTCGATTCCCTGTGGACTATTTAATCTTTCCTTCAAGCGTTATATCCTTGCTTCGAGTGTCGGATTATTTCCGGTCTCGTTCTTCTATATTTGGCTAGGAGAAAAATTTGGGGTAGCACGTGCAGAGTCGATGTTAAAAGCACTTGAAAAAGAACTGTGGTGGATTCTCGGGATTATCATCATCGGAATCGTCGGTTACATTATTTATCGTCGGAAATCGAAAAAAGGAGAATCGTAAACACGATTCTCCTTTTTGTTATGACGTTTTAGGGAACAGGAAGCGTTTTAACGTTTTAATCCGGTGTTTCGGTGTCAACAACAACAGTTGATCATTTCCTTCGAATACAGTATCACCACGCGGCGTAATGATTTGGTCGTCACGGATGATTGCCGTGATCAAAAATTCTTGAGGGAGTTGAATATCTGAAATCATTTTTCCGATGAACGGATGGTGACGTGGAATCGTTAATTCAATGATTTCAGCGTTTGGTTTTCCAATCGACATAAATTCGATGACGGTTTGAATTGTTGATGAGCCCGTTTCGTTTAAGTGTAAGCGGTCAGCTAATAAACTTAACAAACTCCCTTGAATCAATGTCGAAAGTAGCACTGTGAAGAAGACGATATTGAAAATCATCGAGGCATTATCAATTCCTGCAACAAGTGGATAAGTAGCGAGAATGATTGGAACAGCACCCTTAAGACCTGCAAACGAGATAAAAATCTTCTCACGCCAACTGTATTTAAACGGCAGTAAGCTTAACCAAACAGAAAGTGGACGAGCGATGAAAATCAAAATCAAAGCTAGCGCGATAGACGAAAGAATGACTTGAGGATCAAGCAGCTGTTTCGGGAAGACGAGTAGACCAAGTACGATGAACATTCCGATTTGAGCGAGATGGGCCATGCTCATCGTGAAACGGACGAGTGTCTGCCGATAGACAAGTTCATGGTTGCTGATGTAAATGGCTGTGACATAGACAGCTAAGAATCCGCTTGCTGAGAAAGCAGAAGCAATACCGAATGAGAGGAAACCAAATGACATCAAGAGAATCGGATAAAAACTAGAAGAACTTAAATCGATTCGGTTGATCACGGCAGAAGCGACCCAACCAATCGCGAGTCCAAGTAACAATCCGATAACCATCTCCCAAGTGAGTGAAAACAAGCCGTTTAAAAGAGAGGCATCTTGCGGATTGGTGACAAACTCAAGAAAGAGAACCGTCAAGAATACAGCCATTGGGTCATTTGTCCCTGATTCGACTTCGAGGGTTGAACCCACTTTACGCCGGACGGATTGACCACTCAGCACAGAAAAGATAGCAGCCGCGTCTGTCGACCCGACGATGGCTCCGAGTAAAAAGGAATTGGGCCAGTTAAAGCCAAGAATATAGTGGGAAGCAACGGCAACGACAGTCGTTGCGATGAACACACCGAACGTCGCGAGGGACAAAGATGGGGCGAGCTCTTTTTTGACATCTTTCCAGACCGTTTGAAGACCACCTTCAAACAAGATGACGATTAAGGCAATCGTACCGAACAACTGTGCCAACTCTGCATCGTCAAAACGAATGAAGCCCGTGACATCACTACCAGCAATCATTCCTAAAGAAATGAAAATAAGTAAAGCAGGTATGTTAAAGCGGCTAGATAATTTTGTTGTCCAGACAGCGATGAACAACAAAGAACCAATCAGTAAAATAATCGAAGGTAAGGACATTGCATCAAACTCCTTTGTTAAAATTTAATTCTAACTTCATTATACACTAATCCCGAGTTTTTCGGTCGGATAACGACTGTTCAATATTTTCCACCACACCCGACAAAATTATCTATCTTATTTGGTAGCGTTTTCATTTATTGTAAAAGCGTAGCACGATTATCAACTCGAAATCAGGGAGGTATCCGAATGCGTAAACGTAAATGGGCAACAGTACCAGTCGTCACTACGGCAATGGTCGTCGCATTAGCAGCATGTGGTGGTGGGACGCTAAATAGCGACGATTCTAAGGACAGTGATTCTTCCAAAGATGGAAAGACGCTTAATGTATTCCAGTTTAAAGCGGAGATTGCGAAAGACATGGAACAAATGGCGAAAGAGTACGAAAAGGAAACAGGAACGAAGGTCGTCGTTCAAACAGTCGGTGGTGGATCGGATTATGGTGCAGCCTTGAAGTCACAGTTCGCGTCAGGAAATGAACCGGATGTCTTCAATAATGGTGGTTTTGCTGAAGCAAAAACGTGGCAAGATAAACTTGAAGATTTATCAGACGAGGAGTGGGTCAGTGACTTAACTGATCTTTCAAAAGAACCGATGACGATTGATGGAAAACTATATGGTATGCCGATGAACTTAGAAGGCTATGGTTTTATTTATAATAAAGAAATCTTTAAAAAAGCTGGCATCACAGACTTACCAAAAACGTTAACGGAACTGACGGATGCTTCTAAAAAACTTAAAGCAGATGGTGTGACACCGTTCTCGATCGGATATGGCGAGTGGTGGGTACTCGGAAATCACCTCTTGAATATTCCGATGGCGCAACAAGATGATCCCGACCAGTTTATTGCAGATTTAAACGCAGGAAAAGGGAAATTCGAGGACAACAAACAGTTTAAAGAATTTATTGATCTCTTTGACTTAACGATTGAATATGGGAATAAAAATCCGTTGACGACAGATTATAATACACAAGTCACACAGTTTGCTGAAGGGAAAACAGCGATGATTCAGCAAGGGAACTGGGCGCAACAGTTGATCACGGATGTGAACCCGGACATCGAAATGGGCTTCATCCCGATGCCGATCAATGATGATAAAGAAAAAATGGACCGTCTTCCGGTTGGTGTCCCGAATAACTGGGTCGTCAATAAAAACTCGAAGAATAAAGAAGAAGGTAAGAAGTTCCTCGAGTGGATGGCGACATCGGATACAGGAAAAGACTACATGGTCAATAAATTTAAGTTCATTCCGGCCTTTAAATCCATCGAAGCGACGGACTTAGGACCGCTTGCAGAAGATATTCAAGCTTACTCGAAAGAGGGCAAAACGATTTCATGGAACTGGTTCAAATATCCGGATGGTGCTGTAAATGAATACGGAGCAATCATGCAAGCCTATATCGGTAAACAAAAAACGTCAGAAGAGATGTTACAGGACTTCACAAAGACATGGATGAAAATGAAAAAATAAGCAGTAACTACAGCGATCTCAGACCAGTGGTTTACATGGTGGGGATTGACATGAAAAACTCCTCTTTCCTATCGAATCGATGATAGGGAAGAGGAGTTTTTTACATCTTATAAGAAAAATAACTGGATAAAGAACAGGATGGCAAATAGATAGATTAAGGCATGGACCCGTTGCTTTTGTACGGCTTTCATGATCGGATAGACGATGAATCCGAAGGCAATTCCGGTCGCGATGCTTCCTGAAAGCGGCATGATGATGATGATTAGAAAAGCAGTGAAGGCCTCACTGAAATCTTCCCACGCAATTTGCTTGATGTTTTGAAGCATCAATGCACCGACAAGGATTAAAGCGGGTGCCGTAATCGAAGGAACACCTGAAATCGCTTGGACGACTGGTCCGAAAATCGCTGCGAGCGCAAAGAGCAGACCGACTGTGACCGACGTTAAACCAGTACGTCCTCCGGCAGCAACACCAGAAGCAGACTCAACATAAGCAGTCGTAGGACTTGTACCAAAGATCGAACCGACGACCATCGCCATTGAATCAGATAATAAAGCACGATCACTATTTTTAAGTGAACCGTCCTTCTCAATCAGTCCGGCCTGTTCACCGACTGCGACCATCGTACCTGTCGTATCAAACATCGTTACGAGGACGAACGAAAGGACACCACTAAAGAGTCCGTATTGAAAGACATCTTGAATCGCTGTGAAAGGGTTTGTGACTAACAAGCCTTCCGGTAATGTTGGCCAAGCCGTGAGTGTATTTGAAAATTTGAGTTCTCCCGTGATGAAAGCGAGCGCACCCGCAAGAATCATCGCGTACAGTAATCCACCTGGAACACGTTTGACAGTTAAGATGGCAGCAGTCATCAAACCAATGAGTGTAATAATAGCTTCTGGTGAAGACAGTGAGCCAATCGTAATCAAAGTCGCTTCATCTGCAACAAGAATACCTGACATCTTCAGTCCAAGTGAAGCGATGAAAAGTCCAATTCCACCAGTGATCGCTAACTTGAGTGTCAGTGGAATGATTTCAATCAGTTTCGTCCGGATTGGAGACAACGAGAGCAATAGAAAAATGATTCCGGATACAAAGACGACAGAGAGTGCTGTTTGATAAGGAATTTTTTCACCGATGACGAGAGTATACGTGAAGTACGCATTCAGTCCCATGCCCGGTGCAACGGCGATGGGGAGATTCGCATATAACCCCATTAAAAGCGTTCCGACGAGTGTAGCGATAATGGTCGCAGAAAATGCTTGTGCTTGCGGAATGCCCGCATCAGCTAAAATCGTTGGGTTGACAACTAAAATATAGGCCATCGTGATGAACGTAATGAACCCGGCTTGTATTTCACGTTTCACGGTCGTATTATGGGCAGAAAGCTTAAACATAAATAGAGAACCACCTTCGATGAGTTTAATTAAAAAACGAACATTAACGATACTATATGATTATTCATTCGGAATCAAGGATTATTTTTTAAGTATATTATGGATAACTTGATCTATAAACCATCGTAAGCGCTAAAAGGAAGTGGATGTAAGCGGATACAGTTGTGCTATACTATTTATTAGAAGAAAAAGGGTGGAAGGTGGCAAAATGAAGAGCATCCGGACGCGTCTTATATTACTTGTAGCCCTCGCTATCTTGGTTCCGACAACACTTGCTACAACTGCTTCTTATATATATGTACGTCAGCAAAACATTGCAGAAGCCGAGCGTTCGAGTTTAAGCGCTCTCCAACGCGGAAATAGTCAAATCAGTCATTATATGGAAGACGTGAAACGGTTATCAACAAGTCTCTACGCTAATCGTTCATTGATGAATATTATGAATGCTGGTGCCGATGCTGAGCTTGGTGAGTCAGATAGTGTCGTCGCTCGTTCCTTACTCGGTCTCTTTTTATCAAGACAGGATGTTGAACAAATTCATTTTGTGATTTTAAAAGGGTACTCGGAATACTCTGTCTATAATATGAAGACTTCCGGTCGTGGCAAATTTGATTGGTTACAAGAGACTGATTATTTTCGATTGATGCAACAAGAAAATGGTTGGTTGATAGACCCGGAACATGTGATTACAGCATATAATTCTCGGACGATGATTCTTGATGAAAAAGAAGTCGTCAGTTTTCGTTACCGGATTGATCGCGTCGAAACGAGTGAACCCATCGGCTTTTTGTCAGTAGACATTCCAGTTCGGGTATTTGAACAACAACTACAGCTGTTTGAAAATTCACCGGACGAATCATTATGGTTAATGAGTGGGAATCACTTAATCGCGAAGACAGGAACGACATTACCGGTGACGACTGAAAAAATGACTGGAAAAAGTGGGAGCATGCACGTCGGTAGCTCGTTCATCGTGTATGTGAAGACCGAAAAGCAAGGCGTGCCGATTACACTGATCAAGAAAATTCCTTATGCTTCTGTCATCAAGGGAGCAAATGAAACGGCAATCATTTTATTGGTGATTGGTTTAGTGTCACTTCTATTAATGATTATGGCGGCAAGTCTCGTCGCACTCGAAATTACAAAACCGATCAAACAATTGACGGCAAATGTCTGGCGGGTCGAGCAAGGGGACCTCTCCACACGTTTTGTCGCGACGACAAATGATGAAATCGGTTTATTGAATCGCCAGTTTCAACGAATGGTGCACCGGATGGATCGTTTGATTAAACGAGAATACCGGTTAGCACTTGAAAATCGGACGAACGAGCTACGTGCGTTGCAATCACAGCTCAATCCACACTTCTTATTTAATGCGCTACAATCAATCGGAACAACGACGTTGCAAGGGGACCGGAAAGTCGCCTACCGTTCGATAACCGGTCTTTCACAAATGATGCGTTATTCGATGAACAACGAACAGACGATTGTCACATTAAAGCAAGAAGTCGACCATCTTCAAGGGTATATGCGCTTACAACAACAGCGTTTCCCAGAAAAATTTCGTTATATCGTCGATGTCCCGTGGCACATGAACCCGATTGAAGTACCAAAAATGATTTTGCAACCGTTCGCTGAGAATTACTTTAAACATGCCTTTAATCAGCAAAGTGATGCGTTAGAAAATTACTTAGCGTACAAAATTAGAACCGATGGGGACCAACTGATCATTAGCGTCGAAAACAGCGGACCGATCATGTCTGAGGCAGATCTTGAGATGATTAACCAAAAAATGCGGGCACATCGCGCTCCTGAAGACCGGCAAACATCTGGTATCGGCTTACACAATATATACGAACGTCTTCAAATTTTTTACGGTGAACGCACAAACATGACGCTCCAATCTCCAATAGAAGGTGGATTCAGAATCACTATCCGAATTCCAATCGAACAGGAGGAATTGTAATGAATGTACTAATCGTTGATGATGAACAACACGTTCGTGACGCTGTAAAGTTACTTGGTGAATGGGGTGACTGGAAAGTATCGCATATTTTTGAAGCGGAGGATGGAGCAGCTGCGAAAAAAATCTTAAATGAAGAAAAAGTCGGATTGATGCTGACCGATGTTGAAATGCCGGGAGTAGACGGATTAAGTTTATTAGAATGGACAAAAAATCATCATCCAAAGGTCGTCACGATCGTGTTGACAGGTTATGATGATTATACGTATATGCGTCGTGCGATCTTACATCAATCGTTTGATTACTTATTGAAACCGATCGATCCAGATGTTTTAAATGATGCGCTTTCCCGAGCGATGGAGCTGATTTGCCCAGTTCAAGAGCAGGGAGAGGCGATTGATCAAATTGCGAAGTATATCGAGACACATTATGCGGAAGAGTTAACGCTCCAGCTCATGAGTGAGCGCTTCTATTTAAGCCGAGAATATATATCAAGGCGCTTTAAACAGCGTTTTTTGGTTAACTTATCGGATTATATCCAAACGATTCGTCTAAATCGGGCAAAGGAATTGCTGGGAGAGACGAACGCCCGTATATATGAGATTGCCGTTGAAGTCGGGTATCAGGATGATAAATATTTTCGAAAAGTATTTAAGAAGCAATTCGGCATGACACCGAATGAGTTTAGAGAGTTGTTATCTATTTAATTAAACGAACGTCAAGGAGGAAACGTACATGAGCGTACACATTAATGCAGCAGAAGGTCAAATCGCAGAAACAGTTTTACTTCCGGGAGATCCTCTTCGCGCGAAGTACATCGCCGAAACATTTTTAGAGGACGTTGTTCTTTATAATGAAGTGCGTGGGATGTATGGCTTCACAGGAACATACAAAGGGAAAAAAGTATCCGTTCAAGGAACAGGTATGGGTGTTCCGTCGATGTCAATTTATGCAAATGAACTCGTTCAATCGTATGGTGCAAAAAACTTGATCCGTGTCGGTACAGCGGGCGGGATTACACCGGATGTAAAAGTACGTGACGTCGTCATCGCGATGAGTGCTTCACACGACATGGCTCAAAATCGTGTCCGTTTCAATGGATTGGATTATGCGCCGACAGCTTCATTCGAGTTATTGCATAAAGCGTACACAATGGCACAAGAACACGGAATCGACGCAAAAGTCGGTCAAGTCTTCACGACGGATCAATTTTATCAAGATGATTTCCACCACTTCAAAAAATGGGCGGACTTCGGTTGCCTCGCAATCGAGATGGAAGCAGCAGGTCTCTACACACTCGCTGCAAAACATAAAGTCAATGCTTTGACGATTTTGACGATTTCAGATCACCTCCTAACGGGAGAAGAAACAACGTCTGAAGAACGCCAAACGACGTTCAATGATATGATGAAAGTGGCACTTGAAACAGCGATTCAGCTGTAATCAATCAGATGAAATAAGACGATTCGGATGGTAAAATCACTGTCTTCATGAAACGAACAAAGCAGGACTCGCGTTTCGAGTCCTGCTTTTTTGTCTAATCACAAAGAAGAGGGAGCATACGATTGAATCATTGCTCATTCGCTATGATAGAATGAGGAAAAGAAAGCCTAGACCATGAGGAGGAACACGAGATGGAATCGACGATGACTGAATCAACTATTTCGAATCTTGTTCAAACGCAACGTAATTTCTTTAAGACAGGCGCGACGCGAAGTGTTGCGTTTCGTCTAAGTATGTTGACGTTTTTAAAGCAAGCGATTGAAACGCATGAAGAAGCAATTTATGAGGCATTAAAAACGGACTTGAATAAAGGACGTCAAGATGCGTTTACGACGGAAATCGGATTCGTCTACGGCGAACTCGCACGGATGGAGAAGAAACTTCGCCGACTTGCTAAACCGAAACGAGTCGGGACACCGTTGTTACATATCGGGTCAAAAAGTGACATCCATTATGAACCATACGGAAACGTGCTCGTCATCGCGCCGTGGAACTATCCTTTCCAGCTCGCTGTTGCACCAATCATCGGGGCGATCGCTGCCGGAAATACGGTTGTCTTGAAACCATCAGAACTAACACCAAACGTCTCGCGTGTTCTCCGTGAAGTCTTTGAAACGGCATTTCACGAACGATTTGGACTTGTCATCGAGGGGGATGCGGACGTCAGTTCAGCTGTTCTTGAAGAGAAGTTTGATTACATCTTCTTTACGGGGTCGACGCGTGTCGGAAAAATCGTCCATCAAGCAGCGGCGAAACATTTGACACCTGTCACGCTGGAACTCGGCGGGAAGTCTCCAACGATCGTTCACCGCGATGCGAACTTAAAGCTTGCTGCAAAACGAATTGCTTGGGGCAAATGGTTAAACGCAGGACAGACGTGTATCGCCCCTGACTATGTTTTTGTCCATGAAGACGTCCGCGAGGAATTTTTACGCTTGATTGAAAAGGAAGCTTTTGCCCAGTATGGTAATGGTGTTGGTGTGAATTCTTACGTCAAGATTGTTTCAGACAGTCATTTGGATCGATTGAGTGGCTACTTGCCCCAAGGTGAAATTTTATTTGGTGGTCAAGTCGATGCAGCGACGAGAAAGATGGCACCAACCGTCATGACGGACGTTGATCCAGAAAGTCCGTTGATGCAAGAAGAAATCTTTGGACCGATTCTTCCAGTCTATTCTTATCGTGAAGTGGAAGAGGTCATCCGTTTCATCAATGACCGTGATAAGCCGTTGGCGCTCTATCTCTTCACAGAAAGTAAAGCTGTTCAGCATCGTGTACTCGATCGTGTGTCATTTGGTGGTGGATGCATCAATGATACGTTGATGCATGTTGCGCAACATAACTTGCCATTTGGCGGGGTCGGCGGAAGTGGTATCGGTGGCTATCATGGGAAATTCAGCTTTGAGACGTTCAGCCACCGTAAAGGAGTCGTCAACAATACGACGAAGTTCGATTTGCCGTTCCGCTACATGCGCTCGAATACCGATTCAAAATGGATGCGTTATTTATTATAAATGGGACTTAAACGGAGCCAAGAGTAGATCCAATCGGTCTACCTTGGCTTTTTTTTGTTTATTTAATTTGTGAAATAGTGAACAAAGTTTGACAATCTTTTGAAAAAACGCTATTTTCCCTTGTGATGTTCTATACTGAAGGCAGAAGCTACGGAAAGGAGAATGCGAGATGCTTACTTGTGGGACGACAGAAGCCAATACGTTCGTGTTGTCGAGTGAGACACGTGAATTACTTGAAGAGTTCATGACTGAGGTATCTTTTAAAAAAGACTCAATCGTCTGTTGGGAAGGGGAAATGAACGATAAACTTTTTTATGTGAAACAAGGTGGTGTAAAACTATCAAAGCTCACGAAAAAAGGTAGCCCGCTAATGATGTTCTTATATTTCAAAGGTGACTTATTTGGTGAATTCGATGTCGGAGAAGCATTTCCAAGCTCCTATAGTGTCGAAACGATGGAGGACAGTGTCATTGGCTTCATCTCGAAATCGACACTCGAAGATTTGATGAAAAAAGATGGAACATTCGCATTAGATATCATGCGCTGGCAAGCCTTGATGCGAAAACAAACGGAAACGAAGTTACGTGACCTCTTATTGTTCGGGAAACAAGGGGCACTCGCTTCGACACTCTTACGACTAATCGCAATGGACGGAAAAAAAGTCGATGACGATTACGTGATTTCAAAGCGACCGTCGGATACTGAACTCGGTCAGTTGATCGGGGCACCACGTGAAACGGTCAACCGGATGTTTTCTCAGTGGAAAAAAGACAATGTCATTTCGATGACGACGACTAAAATCATCGTTCATGATGCCAACTATTTACGCGATCTTTGCCACTGTGAAGGGTGTCCTGTCGGTGTCTGCCGGATTTAAACTTAACTTGAGCGTTAGCTTACGGAGCCATACGCTGGAGCTGACTTAAAAATTGCTCCAACATCATCCTTTTGATGGAACCGCAACACGTCAAACTTTAGAAGAACTTATCAGCAGTCTAGGATCATATTCTTTTTGAATGTGGTCCTTCAGGATGTAGACAACGTGCTATCGGGAGATCAAGCGTCTTTTTTCGTTGCTTTCCTCGGGCGAGGCGCAAGCCGTTGCTCCTTGATCCTCACGGACAACGAGCAGGGTCTTGCCTGCCTCTGAACGTGCGTTAAAAACGCACTTTTTCCCGTAGGAGTCAACGAAATGTGACGCTTTTTATAGGAATACCGTGACGGAAAGCCTGGCATGCAGACGGTTTAGCACGCGATCCGTCTCGAATCGCTTAGAACCGCGAAAAGTAATCGGTCGCGACCCTGCAGCTTTGCTGTAGCGGCGCGGAAGGTTGCCGCTTTGAAGACGATGCGAGACAGGGACGCGCGAACGGATTGCCTCTCGTTATAGTATGTTCACTCTTCATAATAGTTTGTCTACACGCTGTAGGATCACATTCTTTTTGAATGCGGTCCTTTTTTGTGTCGCATAACAGTAGCAGTTCAAAATATGTTCAGTACGTAACAAGTTGTGAACTTTATGTGTGTTTTATAAAAGAAAAGCGCGAAATCGTCACAATTGGTGTGACGTTTATCACATATTACGAAGGATGTCTTTTTCTAAAATAAAGGTAGGTTAAGTCACCGATCCAACGACGGAAGGGAGCTACTGATCATGCGTCAGAAATCAGATACAGAACTGAAGGGAACGTTTATCGCTGTATTTATCGTTGCCGGAGTCATCATCGGAATGTGGGGATCAATCTTTTTATTATTCACTTCAAGATAAGGGGGAATCAGGGTGCATATTCATCGTTTAGAAAAAATATGGTTAGTATTCGGTTGTATCATGTTGGCAGTCTTTTTAATCATCATTGGCGTATCAGCATTCGCTTCTGATAATCAACCACCGTCGGACGCAACATTGATTGACCCGACGCAAGTCGATCAGACGAAGCCATTTGATAAACCGGGTCTAAAAAAAATTGACGACAATAAATATGAGGCCGTCATGGTCTCACAAGCTTTCCAGTTCACACCGCAAGACATGATTATCAAAAAAGGCGCGACCGTCGATTTTCTGGTGACGTCGAAAGATGTCGTCCATGGATTTGAAATCGTCAAGACGAACGTCAATATGATGGTCGTTCCCGGACATATCAATTCAATCGAGTACACATTTAAAGAAGCTGGTGAATATTTAATTGTCTGTAATGAATATTGTGGATCGGCGCATCACATGATGTCGACTAAGATTAAGGTGGTGGAATAAATGAATGCGATTTCGAAAAAATTAATGGAGTTTGAGATGGAGCGGGGAATCCCCGCAGGAGAGATTGGATTAAAAGAAGCAAAACTCGGATTTGCCTACGTCAGTTTTTCACTTGTGGCGTTACTGATCGGTGGACTATGTGGTCTACTACAGACACTCGTCCGTACTGGAGTCATTCCAGAAATTGCTGGAGTCGGTTATTATGAATTGCTGACGGCTCACGGACTAATGCTTGCGATTGTCTTTACGACATTATTCATATTTGGACTTTTATTTTCATTTTTAGGACAGTCGTTCGGGCGTTTTGAAGAGTTTCCGAGACGCTTGGGCTGGGTTGGATTCTGGTTGATGATTGTCGGTGTCCTCCTTGTCACATGGATGGTGTTAGCAGGTGAAGCATCCGTTCTCTACACATTTTATGCGCCGCTGAAGGCACACCCTGTTTTTTATATCGGACTCGTGATTTTCGTTGTTGGAACATGGGTTTCTTCTGCCGCAATGTTCCGGATGTACGCGGATTACAAACGAGAACATAAGGATGTCCATCCACCACTTCAAGCCTATATGAGCATTATGACGGCTTTGTTGTGGGTCATCGCCACGCTAGGTGTCGCAGCGACGATTCTCTTTCAACTCTTGCCGTTATCACTCGGTTGGACGGATAAGGTCGGGATTGAATTATCCCGAACATTATTTTGGTATTTTGGTCATCCGCTCGTCTATTTTTGGTTATTGCCAGCCTATATCGTATGGTACACGGTCATTCCAAAGATTGTCGGGGGTAAGATTTTTTCAGATGCTTTAGCACGAATGTCATTTTTACTGTTCTTATTGTTCTCGTTCCCTGTTGGTTTTCACCATCAGTTGCTCGAACCCGGTATATCAGCATTTTGGAAGTACATCCAAGTCGTCTTGACGTTCCTTGTCATCATTCCTTCATTGATGACAGCATTCTCGATGTTTGCGACATTTGAACTAGCAGGTCGTCGTCAAGGTGCGACCGGACTATTTGGGTGGATCAAGAAAATGCCGTACCGGGATGTCCGCTTTCTTGCACCGTTCGTCGGCATGTTGTTCTTCATCCCGGCTGGAGCCGGTGGTGTCGTCAATGCTTCCCACCAATTGAATATCGTCGTGCATAACACTTTATGGGTGACAGGTCACTTCCATATCACAGTCGGGGCTGCAGTCGCGTTGACGTTCTTTGGAACGGCCTATTGGCTTGTTCCATTATTACGAGGACGGACCTTAACAAAACGGATCAATACAATTGGTCTCATCCAGACGGCGACGTGGACGATTGGTATGCTCTTTATGTCGACTGCGATGCATATTTCAGGCTTACTTGGCAATCCGAGACGGACGGGTCCTGCGGCATATTTCAAAGATTCGCTCGTCGCAGATTGGATTCCCTATCACGTTGCGATGGCAATCGGTGGTACGATCCTCTTTATTTCAATCCTCTTATTCTTGTTTGCGATGTTCCAACTGGCCTTCCGGACACCGAAAGGAAGTACTGAATTTCCTGTCGCGGAAACAGAGGAAGCAGCGATGAAGACACCACTCTTCTTTGAGAACTGGAAACTTTGGATTTTCGTGACGTTTGCTTTGATTGCGTTTGCTTACACAGTACCGATTTGGCACATGATTGATAATGCGCCTCCTGGAGCTCCAGGTTGGAAACTCTGGTAGCCCTATCGAAAAGTGCTGATAGCTTACTAGGACTTTTTATACACGCTGAAGGGTGAAAATGCTATATTGAGAAGCACTCCGTTCGTGCTTTCCTGTCTCGCCTCGTCTTCAAAGCGGCAACCGGTCACGCCGCTACAGCAAAGCTGCAGGGTCGCGACCGATTGCTTTTCGGGGTTCTAAGCGATTCGAGACGGATTGCGCTCTAAATTGTCTACATGCTCGGCTTTCCCTCACGGTATTACTTGAAAAGCGTCACTTTTCGTTGACTCCTGCGGGAAAAAGTGCGTTTTTAACGCACTTTCAGAGGCAGGCAAGACCCTGCTCGTTGTCCGCTAGGATCCAAGGAGCAACGGCTTGCGCCTCGCCCGAGGAAAGCAACGAAACATGACGCTTGATCTCCCAATCGCACGTTGTTTACAGTCTGAAGGGCCAGCTTTGATAAGCTGACCCTTTTTTTTAATGAATGGATGCGTAGACGAGTGCAAAAACTAAGTAAAAGATTATTTCACGATGTGGTGCTTAAAGGCATAGACGACGGCTTGCGTCCGATCGACGACATCGAGCTTTGATAAAATGTTGGAAACATGCGTTTTAACTGTTTTTAGGGAGATGAACAGTTCGTCTGCAATCTCTTGATTAGCCATACCGCGCGCCATCAACTGTAAGACTTCTTGTTCACGCTCCGTTAAATCGTCGTGGAGTTGACTGGCAGGTTTGCGCAGGCGTTCCATCATCTTACCTGTCACTTGAGCTGCCATGACAGATTGTCCGCTCGCTGTCTTGCGAATTGCTTCCGCAATATCAAACGCGCTTGCCGTTTTTAGGACGTAACTCATCGCACCGGCTTCAATGACGGGATAAACTTTCTCATCATCTAAGAAACTTGTGACGACTAAAATTTTAGCTTCCGGCCACTCGGCGCGAATCAGACGTGTTCCTTCGACACCATCGACCGGCTCCATGACTAAGTCCATCAAAATCACATCAGGGCGATGTTCAAGAGCAAGTTTCGCTCCGATTTGTCCGTCAGCAGCTTCTGCGACCACTTCAATATCAGGTTGGGTCGATAAAAAGGCAGAGACTCCAGCGCGAACCATTTCATGGTCATCGACTAATAATACGCGTATCATACTTGCACCATCCGTTCTTTTCTAAGTTTGACTTCAATCTGTGTTCCTTGACCGGGCACACTGACGAGGCGAATCGTCCCACCGATTTCAGCCGTACGTTCGCGCATCGAGTTGATCCCGTACGAGGCGAGTTTTTTCTCGTCGACGATAAAGCCGACACCGTCGTCATTCATACTCAAGATGATTGTCTCATTGAATTGACGCAATTCGATATTCATGTGCGATGCTTTCGCGTGGCGTAAAGCATTCGTCAAGCCTTCTTGAACGATGCGGAATAATTCATTTTCAATCGGGCGCGGTAATTCAATCGGTTCGAGTTTCCAGCTCAATTGCGTCGATTGTTTCCTTGATAGTTCTTCGAGCAGTTGGGTTAGTCCTTGTTGTAAAGTCATGCCTTCGAGTTCCACGGGACGTAGTTGGAGCAATAAAGAACGCATTTCCGATTGTGCCGTCTGTGCCATCGTCTCGACTAAGTCAATTTGTTTCGCTGCCGTTTCCGGTTGCGTCAAAATCGTTTGTTTGGCAGCCGTCGTCATCATCGAAATGGCATAAAGTTGTTGGGAGACGGAGTCATGGAGATCACGTGCGAGACGTTTGCGTTCTTCCGTGATGGCTTGGACACGAACTTGTTCGACGTGTTGCGGACGTGTACTGATTTTTTGAACCGTCTCGACCTGTTCATCGATTCGTTTCCCAATTCGTGAGAGGCGGGTCAGTGTGTGGAAGTAAGGTCCGTTGACAATCGTGACTTCTTTTCCTTGCTCGAGTTCGATGATGGCAGTTGTGACACGTTTGAAGTCACGACGTAAAAAGAAGTAGTGGATGCTGCCGATTGCGAGCGGAAGTAACAGGGATAATCCGACGACAAGCAATAAGACAGGTAAATCTTGTTGACGGACGAAAAGTACATGCCAATCGACTTGGCGTGTACTTAAAAACAAACCAGTCGTCACGACGGCTGTCAGAAATCCGGTCAATACTTGGAGCGCGATGACACCGAGCGGGAAGTGATCACGTTTCATATCGAGGTCACCTCCACGTTACCGATGCCAAGCATGACGTGAATGCGGACTTTTCGAGTCGCTTCTTCATATTGTGGTGCCCGGAACTGAATGCGACGGTTAAAAAATGTCGGGATCCGGCGGACATCTGTTTTGACGCTTCCAAAACCAATCGACGTATCAAGCGTATAGTCATATCCTGAAGGTAATAAAATACGCACATCTCCGACGACACCACTGATGACGATGAGTGTTTCACCTTCTGGGACATAGGCATGCGTTAAATCGATTTCTAAATCTTTGACGATGAACTGTTCACTCAAGTCTTTTAACACGTAAGGTGTTTCAGACTGCGTCGAAAACGAGTAAGCAGGTTGGATCGTAATGCCTTCTTCTTCATAAAGACGTGGTGAAATCTTCGAAAAGAAAAATTCGCGGACGGAGTGTCGGGTGACAAGGATAATTCCGAGATATAGCAAAATTCCGGCGATGACGAATCCGACAGCTGCCGAGCTCAAGACGACTCCAGCTAAGATAATCGTACCGACGATATAAAACAGGATGGCCAGTTTTTCATGACCGCGACGCCGAAAATGAATCCCGACATAATACAACAAGAACGGGAATAAGATTCCAAATAAGACGTTTCCGGCTCCAGTCATCAAATCATAAAATAATCCGAGCGCGAATAGGATCGACACGTAGCCGACTAATTGTTTTGTACTTAATCGTCGCACGATCAATCTCCTCCCTGACATGACAAAGGGAGGCAAGGGCCTCCTTCGTCAAAATACTTATTTTTGGAAGCGACGTTCGAGTTCCGCAATACGTGAATCGATGTCGTCTTCTGGTGTTTGTTCTGCGACATCCGGTTCTGCTGCCGTAAACGGATGTTCTTCTTGTTTAATAGTAGCATTTGGTTCGCGTTCTAGCACCTGGTTCATCTTTGATTTTAAATTAGAAACGTTTTCCCGCATCATCCACTCATAGCGTTTATTTTGCAAGTCTTCGAGTTTAAGTTTCAACTCGAGTGCTTCCCGTTCAAGTTGCGTCAATTCCCGTTTCGTTTCAACAATCAACTCTTCGAAGAAACGGAACTGTTCACCGTAATGTTTGGATTCGATAGCGGCGCGTTCTGCAAGTTCCTGCTCTTCAGCTTGTTTAGCAATTTCGACTTGGGCAAACCGCTTATCAGCTAGTTCTTTTGCTTCATCTTGTTTTTGTGTGAGTTCGCTTAGGAGTGACCGTTGACGTTCGAGTAGCCGGTCGATTTCTTTTAAATCAGATTCGGTAATCCGGATATGACGGACTAATTTTTTAGCCGGGACTTCACCTTGCTCGGCTGCCTTTTTGACTTCCGTCATCATTTGGTTAGCAAAATCATTGAGTTGGTCGAATACGTTCTTCATCGTGAATTCCTCCTTGAGTATAAGTAGCGATTAAAAGCGTTTTTGATCGAGGTCTTTCCAATCTGCTTCAAAATGAGACGCGTTTGACCGACGACGGCGAGAAAATAAATCGTTTGGATTCACACGTTCCATCTTCATCCGCATGTAACCGATGTAGAGGGCAAGTGCTGCCGCGATACCGAATACCGCCCAAATGTTTGAAAGGGCTAAGCCGATTCCGACTGCTGCGAGTAAACCAAAACCGATTTTTGCGATGACTTTTGTTGAACGGATAAACTTACTGATGGCGTAAAATGCAAGCAGTCCACCGAGCCCGAGTCCAATCATATGTGGGAGTGTCCCGATGACGACTGCGAGAAGAGCGATACCAGCAAGTATCATCAAAGCCTGTTTGCCTTTTGATTGCTTCATGATGAAGCCTCCTTTTACTTAATACCTTTATGATAAGGGATGGTGAAAAAAACGACGACGCCCCTCGGACCGTATTCGTCTCGGCCTTGAGGCGGAGTAGTAAGGTCTGACTTTATCGCCCAACGGTTTTTGAAGTGGCTACATATGATAAAATACAAAGGAAGTTACTGGAGAGGAGTGAGGTTTATGAATGTGCAAATCAACGTAAATCAAACACGTACTGGAGAACAGGGAGGGGTTTCCCTCCCTTAAATTAGAGGAGGAAACCATTTGAACGAATGGGGTAAACCACCTGCACATGAGGCAGGAGAACATGAAAATTTAGGACGGATCACTGCAGTCTTTCAAAAACAGTATCGTGTCATGACGGCTGCTGGCGAGACGCTTAGTGAATTATCTGGAAAGATGCGCTTTGAGGCATTGACGAAAGCAGATCTTCCCGCAGTAGGGGATTGGATCATCCAGACAGAGCGAGAAGCGGGATTAGGACGGATTGAGCAAGTTCTTCCGCGGACCTCACAATTCTCAAGAAAAGCAGCGGGTACGGAAGTCGAAGAACAAATCATTTGTGCGAATGTTGACGTAGCTTTGCTCGTCATGGCATTCGGTCACGATTTTAATGTCCGGCGGCTTGAACGTTATTTAACGGTCGCCTGGGAAGCTGGCGTCAAGCCGATCATTGTTTTGACGAAACGAAGTCTGATGGAATCCGTCGAGTCCGAGTTGGCTGAGATTGAAGGAATTGCCTTCGGGACACCTTATGTTGCGATTGATTCGTTGACCGGTGACGGGTTGGAAAGTCTTCGAGATGTTCTCGAACCACGTGAGACGATTGTCCTCGTCGGTTCATCCGGTGTCGGGAAATCGACACTCGTTAATGCGTTAGCAGAGGAACAGTTGATGGAAACAGGTGGCGTGCGAGAAGACGATCAACGCGGACGGCATACGACGACGCACCGTGAACTCAAACGATTAGCGAACGGTCTGTTGCTCGTCGACACACCGGGTATGCGTGAACTGGGACTATGGGACGGAAGTGACGGTCTGACTTCGACTTTTTCTGATGTCGAGTCGCTCGCTGAAAACTGTCGTTTCCGGGATTGCCAACATGGCAATGAACCCGGGTGTCGAGTCCGCCAAGCATTGGAAGATGGAAGTCTTCCGCACGAACGCTGGGAAAGTTATCTGAAGCTGCAACGGGAAATTGCCTATGCTGAACGGAAGCAAAGTGTAGCGCTACAAGCTGCCGAAAAAGAAAAGTGGAAGAAGATTCAGAAAAACGCGCAGGCACATACAAAATTAAAGTATCAAAAAAGATAAGTAAACGAAACGCCGATGTTCCCCTTCTTTACAGGGAATCATCAGCGTTTTTTTCGTTCGCGGTAATTAGATACGCATGTGGGAGGCGCATGGAAAAGTACCGTATTTCTTTTTAAGTTAGCATGCTTTTATCATCGTGCTAAAAGTCAGTTCGTGATGTGACTTCCGTCAATTACACATCAAAGTCGATTTCACCGGTCAGTTCATTCAAACGCCGTAAGTCAGCCCGGATTCCATCCGAATCAGAAGCACGTTGTTCCCGTAAAGCCTTTGTTCCGACAGGATGGACTGTGAAGTCACCGGTCAAGGAAATCGTTCGGTTTGATAAACGATCGGTAAAATAACGGTCATGGGAAACAAAAAGCAACTCACCGGGAAAAACTTCGAGTGCCGCTTCGATTTGTTCCCGTGTCGCAAGATCAAGGTAATTCGTCGGTTCGTCGAGGATGAGTAAATGCGCGCCGGAAAAATAGAGGCGTAAAAAGGCAATCCGGCATTTCTCGCCCATACTCGCTTCAGCGATTGGTTTATAGACGGTCTCTCGCCGAAATAAAAAGCACGCGAGTAGTGTCCGGGCATCTGTTTCCGATATCTCGCTCGTCTCAAGCAAGGCATCAAGTAGTGTGCCGGTATTCGGTAAGGTGGATAGAACTTGAGAAAAGTAACCGACTTTTAAAGTCGGGTGCCGTTTGATGATACCGGCAGATGGCGCCAATTCTCCAAGTAAAAGACGTAATAACGTCGTTTTCCCAGAACCGTTTCGACCAATCAACGCGATTCGATCGCCACGTTGGATGGAGAACGACACATCCTGAAAGAGCCGGCGATGCGGATAGTCGAATGAGAGATCATCGACTGAAACGAGACGTTTCGCTAAAAAATGTTCTCCTTCGAATCTGACATGGACGTGGGACGGCGTTTCCGGTTTTTTGACCCGGTGTTCCAGTAGGCGTTCGAGCTGATTTTCTTTTGCTTTGACTTTTGTCGCATGTTTTGCTGCCTTTTTTTTCGCGTACGGATCTCGTTCACTTGCACTAGCCGTCGCTTTTTGATGCCAATTTTGATATTGACCAATCATCCGGGTGAGTTCTTTTCGTGTTCGTTCTTGCTTCTCATATTGATGCCACTGTGCAGTCCGTTCTTGTTCCTTTAACGTACGGTAAATCTCATAGTTTCCTTCGTAACGTGCCGCTCCTGCTTCAGTCAATTCAATGACGGCGTCAGCCGTCGCATCGATAAAGGCACGCTCATGTGAAACATAGAGAATCGTCGTCTTCGTTTGACGCGTCCACGCGACGAGCCACTCGAGTGTGTCTTCATCTAAATGGTTGGTCGGTTCATCAAGCAGGATGAAGTCCGGTTTCTTCAACAGTAGACATGCAAGTTGAATCCGGGTCTGTTCGCCGCCGCTCAGTGTGTTCAAAGGCTGAAACCAAAGAGATTGCTCGAGTTGAACTTCTTTCAGGACACGTCTCGCATCGGCTTCGAGCGTGAAGGCATCTGCGTCAACGGCAGCCTGGTAGTCGGCCACGGCTTCAGTGGTTAAGGCACGTTCACGTAAGTCGTAACGGGTTACATCCGCCTGTTCGACGATTTGAATTGCTACACTTGTCGAGGGTTCGATTTGTTGGGCTAAGAGCCCGATCCGGTCATACGTGCGATGGATTGTCCCGGTCGTCGGGATGATTTCTTTTAGGATGGCGCGCAAGAGCGTCGTTTTTCCAACGCCGTTCGGTCCGACCAAGGCGACGTGTTCGCCGTCGCGGATGGAGAACGTGACATCGTGGAAAAGACACTGCCCGGCAAAATCGATTTGTAAATCATGGATGGATAATACTTCAGTTGGCATAAGCTCAGCTCCCTTTGTTTCATTTCGGTTGAGATGAAATGAAAACACACCATCCTGAGCGTACGGATGGTGTGCGGGAGTGCAATTCAAAGAAGGTATCCACCTGAAATAGGGAAATACCGAAATTGAGCAGACTCGTAGCGTCAGTCATCCGCAAGCGATTGCGAAAGTGATGAGTTCATTCATCATTAGACGTTAGCGAGTGATTGCTTCATTTCGGTATTGTACCTCCGTTTCATAGACTATGTGTTCAGTCTATCAAGTCACATCAATCATGACAAGTACGAGTTGAGTAAATCTTGCGCGGCAAACGTTTCCTCCGCGGTAGGCGGTAAGACATCTTTTAGCGCATATTCGAGCCCGAGTGCCTCCCATTTATAGACACCTAATTGGTGATAGGGGAGGACTTCAACCCGTTCGACATTTCCGAGTGTTCGAATGAATTCACCTGTTTGCCGTAAAAACGTTTCCGTCATCGTCACGCCGGGGACAAGGACATGGCGAATCCAGACGGGAATGTTTCGTTCTGCGAGCAATTTTGCGAAGGCTAGTGTATTGATGTTACTTCGCCCGGTCAAAATCCGGCACGTCGCATCATCGATGTGCTTGATATCGAGTAAGACGAGATCTGTATAGTCCAGGATTTGATCCAGGTTTTTCGGGACGACCGAACCTGCTGTATCGATGACGGTATGCAAGCCGTTTCGTTTTGCTTCACGCAGCGAGGCTTCTAAAAACTCGGGTTGAGCCAACGGTTCGCCACCGGAGAAGGTCACCCCTCCACCCGTTGCGTCAAAGAAGGAACGATAGCTGTTCGCTTCTTTGATGATTTCTTCCGGTGTTACTTTTCGACCACAACCGAATTCCCAGGTGTCCGCATTGTGGCAATATTGGCAGCGTAGTGGGCAGCCTTGCGTAAAGACGATGAAACGAATACCGGGACCATCGACAGTCCCACAAGATTCGACAGAGTGAACCGTCCCGTAAGTCATAGTGATCAAGTCCTTTCAGAAAAGTTAAAGTGCACCGTGGAATGTACGGTTGATGACATCGATTTGTTGTTCGCGTGTCAACTTAATGAAGTTGACGGCATAACCCGATACACGAATCGTCAACTGTGGATAAAGTTCAGGATGCTCCATCGCATCGAGTAAAGTGGCGCGGTCGAACACGTTGACGTTTAAGTGATGACCACGGGTAGTCGTACCGCCCATATAGCCGTCAAGTAGACCGACTGTATTGTTGATACGTGTTGTTTCATCTTTTCCGAGTGCTTTCGGAACGATTGAGAACGTGTAGGAAATACCATCTAAGGCATGCTCATAAGGTAATTTGCCGACAGAAGTCAACGCAGCGACTGCACCACGTGTGTCACGTCCGTGCATTGGATTTGCTCCCGGTGCGAACGGTTCGCCAGCGCGACGACCATCGGGTGTATTCCCGGTTTTTTTACCGTACACGACGTTTGACGTGATCGTCAGAACAGATTGGGTTGGTAAAGCATCACGATACGTTGGATGTTTCCGGATTTTTTCCATAAAGAGTTCGACGAGATCGACGGCCATTTGATCGACACGATCATCGTTATTTCCGAATTTCGGGAAATCGCCTTCGATTTTAAAGTCGACTGTAATGCCATCCGTATCTCGGATTGGTGTGACTTTAGCATAACGAATCGCTGACAGACTATCGGCGACAACGGATAATCCGGCAATCCCACAAGCCATCGTCCGTAAAATTTCAGGATCGTGGAGTGCCATTTCAATGCGCTCATAACTATATTTATCATGCATGAAGTGAATGACATTCAGTGTATTGACATAGAGCTCAGCTAACCAATCCAATTGTTTATCATAGGCGGCCATGACGGTTTCATAATCGAGCACGTCATCTAAAATCAAGTCGGAAGGAGGGGCGACTTGAATTTTGAGTTTTTCGTCGACGCCACCGTTCAACGTGTAGAGTAAGGCTTTTGCTAAGTTCGCCCGGGCGCCGAAGAATTGCATTTGTTTACCGATTTTCATTGCTGAGACACAACAAGCAATCCCGTAATCATCACCATAAATCGGAAGCATCAAGTCATCATTTTCATATTGGATCGAACTAGACAGGATGGACATCTTCGCACAAAATTCTTTGAAACCACGTGGAAGTTTTGGTGACCATAAAACGGTTAAGTTCGGTTCAGGTGCCGGACCGAGGTTGACGAGTGTCTGCAAGAAGCGGAACGAACTTTTTGTGACGTTCGAGCGACCGTCTTCACTCATGCCGCCGATTGATTCTGTTACCCACGTCGGGTCACCGGAAAAGAGTTCGTTGTAATCGGGTGTCCGAAGAAACTTGACGATTCGAAGTTTCATCACAAAGTGGTCGACAAGTTCTTGCGCGCTCTCTTCTGTCAACCGACCCGTTTGCAAGTCACGTTCGATATAAATATCAAGGAAGGTCGAAACGCGACCGAGCGACATCGCTGCTCCGTTTTGTTCTTTGATTGCTGCGAGATAAGCAAGATAGACCCACTGGAATGCTTCTTGGGCCGTTTCAGCTGGTCGTGATAAGTCACATGTGTAACGTTTACCGAGTTCTGTCAGTTCATGAAGGGAGCGGAGTTGTTCGTTCATCTCCTCGCGATCACGAATCATCGCTTCTGATAAAAATCCACCGTGTGCTTTCAAATCCGCTTTTCTTGCAGCAATGAGGTGAGCTGTTCCATAAAGGGCGACGCGACGGTAATCACCGATGATCCGTCCGCGACCGTAAGCATCAGGAAGTCCAGTGATGATACCGGCTTTACGGGCAGCACGCATTTCGGGCGTATACGCATCGAAAACCCCTTGATTATGCGTTTTACGGTACTCGCTAAAAATCTGTGTAACAGTGTCATCTGATTTAAAACCATACGCTTCTAAGGCATCATTGACCATTCGGATACCACCGTTCGGATGAATCGAACGTTTGAATGGTTCATCGGTCTGTAGACCAACGATTTTTTCGAGTTCAGGATTGAGGTAACCTGGACCGTGCGAAAGAATTGAAGATGGAGTTGCAGCAT
The DNA here is from genome assembly GCF_018618695.1 of Exiguobacterium sp. s127. Lineage (NCBI taxonomy): Bacteria > Bacillati > Bacillota > Bacilli > Caryophanales > Exiguobacterium > Exiguobacterium sp. s127. The sequence goes on from NZ_JACSMO010000007.1 coordinate 129,139, forward strand.
CAACGGCATAGACACCACCACGAATTCGTTCTTCTTCTGTTAACTGCATGATTTGTTGCCATAACGTGTTGGTTGCATCGGTCGGACCGGCGAGGAACTGATCGTCTCCTGTGTATTCTGAACGATTGCGCCGGATGAAATCAGCGACATCAATCTTTTCCATCCATTCTCCACCTTCGAATCGTTGCCATGCCTGTGTTTTTTCAAGTAACATCATCAACACTCCTTCATTAGTAAGGTCAGCGGTTCTTAATACATCTCTTATGTGAATAGTGTAACAAACAATTCGGGATAGAGGTTTTACGTATATGTGAATCTTTTAACAAATGTAAAAGTGTTGCTATGACTTACTTCACAGTAAATTGTATCAGTCAGTGTCCCGTGTTCAAAAAACAGAAAAAGACTGCTGTGAAAGGATTTTTCTGTAGCTGTATCATTAATTTGTAGTGGAATGGATAGAGACAGAAGCTAGTGTGATAAAAGTCACGCGGCGCTACCTTGTATTTTTAGGACGTATCGTTGACAATGAAAAAGGGAATATAGAACGTGGAGGTGGAGTGAATGGAGTTTTCGCCATTAAAAGAGCAAGCAGACTATCGAACAGGGGACTGGGTTTCCCTAAAAGTATCAACTGAAGGAACAGAACGGATCGGGATGATCACCGAGTTTGAAGACGACGGGTTTTGGCTCCGGTTTGAAGATGATTTTGATTTCGAGGACTTTATCGGTTACGACCAGAAGTACCTCGCACGATTAGTTCGACGCCCAATCGATGTCAGAGCAACTTATCCTGTACTTGCTGGTTTTGAAACACTTGCTGTTGAGCTGCAAGATCGAATGGCGCAAGGTTTCGAAGTGTTAAGTGCAGATCAACAAAATGAGACAGAAATCGTTTTTCATATTCGGTTAATCGATTCTGGAAATGAATATACGCAGACGTTACGCGGTATTAAAACTGAAACCGATGATCGTTTCGAATATGTAACAGAATGATAGACAAGAGAGTAGGAGAAGATACGTTATGAATTTTACTAAACCTTTTATTAATGAAGCGTGGGAACGAGCACGCTTTGAACAAATGATGCCCGTTCAAGAACAAGCCATTCCTCTAATCCGTGAGGGGAAAGATGTCTTAGTCGAAGCGCCGACAGGAACTGGGAAAACGCTCGCTTATGTCATTCCAGCCCTCGAGCGCATCGATCCGAATGAACCACACGTTCAAGTCGCGATTACGGCACCGACACGAGAACTGGTCATGCAAATTCATCAAGTCATCCAATTATTTGCCCAAGGAAGCGGGATTAAGTCAGGTGCGTTCATCGGTGGCGTTGAATTAAAACGTCAATATGAGCGTCTCAAGAAAAAACCACAAATCATTGTTGGGACACCAGGACGCTTAGTTGAGTTGATTGATTCAAAAAAGTTGAAGATGCATAAAGTAAAATTGATTGTTTTAGATGAGGCTGATCAAATCTACGAAAGTGGAATGAGTGCATCAGCGACGCGCATCGCGAACAGTGCGCTTCGTGACCGCCAGTTAGCACTCGTTTCAGCAACATTGCCTGAACGGACAGCAGCATGGGGACGGACACTTTCGAATGATCCAGAAGTCATCCGAGTTGAACGGACGGAGACGACGCAAGTCAAGTTCGGTTACATCGAAACATCCCGTCGTCTGAAACCGGAAATGTTACGTCGTTTGTCTAATATGCAACAGGTCAAAGTGTTGACGTTCATAAACAACCGTTCTTTCCTCGGTCCGTTAAACGGTGAATTAAGCAAGTTTTCGCTGAAATACCGGATTTTAGATGCCGAAAAAGGGAAAAGAGAACGGATGGAGACGTTACGTTCATATAAACGGGGAGAGTTTCCGTTACTCGTCACGACAGGGCTTGCTGCACGCGGTCTGGACATTGATGCCGTCACGCATGTCGTGCATTATGATTTACCGGAATCCCTTGATGATTTTGTCCACCGCTCAGGTCGAACAGGACGTGGGAACGCGTCGGGTATGGTCCTCGCGCTCGTCACGGATCATGATCTGAAACACCTGAAAACATTAGCGAAACAAATGGGTGTGGAAATTGAACCGATGGAGATTTATGGCGGGGAAGTGATTCCAAAGCGTGAAGTCACGGAACCGGAAGCGCTTAAAAGTCCGGCGAAACCACACCGGAAAGGACCAACACGATGAAAAGTGAGCGAAAGATTATCCCGTTTCCGACGACTGTATCCGAAGCAGAGATGAACACAGCGCTCAAAACTTTATATCAAGAAGCAGCCACTGCTCGAAGCACCGATTGGGTCGCATTCATCGAAGAAATCGCGACGGAAGGACGTTGGTATTTAAAAGATGCTGAGTTATTCCGAGACTTGTTCGTCGATTGGGCCATTTTTTATGAGACCGATGAACAAGGGAAAACACCGCATGGTCGTTTTTTAGAACAAGTCAAAGAAGATATGTCTCAAAGTCTGTATCGTGCCTTAAGAGGGCTGGCCGATCCTGTTCCGTCGCTTTTCCTTGTAAAAGAAGACGGCGTCTTCGACATCATGTCGGAACAAACGTATCAGACCGATTTGACAGAGATTGACGTTGCGGTTGGCGATCTGTTAGTCGGCAAACTTCTCTACATTTCAGGCAAATGGCGATTCGCAATCGCCTATATGAAGGTTGCACGGGCACTTGTACCTGAAGTGCGTGTTCTTTTAGCTGATTTTGTCGATGAAGTCGGTGACGACGCACTATTGCGTCAGTATCCTGAATTTTGTGCGGAGTTGATTGACTTATTACTCGATATCGAAGAGGGAAACATTACACCACGACCTGAAGCATAACAGCAAAAAACAAACGTCCATTCAATCCTAAGCTAGGGTGAATGGACGTTTGTTCGTTTAAAAATCTTGATGGTACAGCGCAATATCGTTTTTTTTACGGTTTTTGATGCGATACATGGCGAGATCAGCATGTTTCAGCCAACTTTCTAAATCATCGTTTTCGAAAAATGGAGCGACTCCGATGCTGGCCGAGACATGTAACGTTTGCCCTTTATAAACATAAGGGCGACGCAATAATTGTAAGAAATGTTTACAGCGACGTCGGAGTGAAAGTTCATCTTTCGCTGAAGTTAGCAAGGCGAACTCATCACCACCCAGCCGGTAAACCGACTCTTCGCGTTCGAGGTCTAGACTCATTCTACGAGCAACTTCGATTAAGACATAATCACCAGCTTCGTGCCCATACGTATCGTTGATTAATTTAAAACCGTCTAAATCAAGTAACGCCAGATAGTTTACGGACTGGTCAATCGATAAGAATGTCCGTTCGAGCGAACGACGGTTACCGATACCAGTTAAAACATCATGAAACGCGTGGTATTCAATCCGTTGCTGCCGCTCCTTTTGTTCTGTTACGTCGTGTAAGACTAAGAAATGACCGGCCGATTTTGAAGCGATGTGGATGGGGATTTTTGTTAATTCATATTGGCGGTTAGATTCATCGAGATAACGATTGGAATCAAGCTGTAAGGAAGACTGAAGATGTAAGACTGAGTGAGTGGGTACTTCGATTGACAAGGCAGAAAGCTTAAACGTTGCTTGAGCCGCAAGATTGGCATACGTCGCTGTTTCGTTTTGATCAAAGCGGATGATTGGATCAGGATGACTTGAAAACAGTGGCAGGACTTGTTGCTCACTTTCTTTGATTTGCCGGATCCGGTGTTCGATGCGTTCGGCTAACTGTTCGTTTCGCTCGTTTAACTTTTGCACGAGCAACGTATGTTGCCGAGCGATGATGATTTGTCGAATGATTAGTAACAATAAGATGATGAACACATCAAATTTTTTACCTTCGAGTTCGATGACATAATGTAAAAATAGTGGAATTGCGAGCAAAGGCAGCCAAGTTCTCTGAACGACAGGAGACGCTTGTTTACCTTCAGTGATGTGATCAAGGTGCCATAAGATTGCTGCACTTTGAACAAGACGAATCAATACAGGAGAAAAGACTAAATATTGTTCCGTGAAATCTGGAAAGTATACAGCAGATACTTCATACATGCCACGAATGAACAGTGAAAAGAATAGTAGAGATAACGTCGTTCGGGAAACCCAGTGTGTTTCTTGAACAAAAAAGAAGTAGAAGAGAACAAACAATCCGAGTGAAGTGTTGAGGACGACGATCATATCGTACGGGAACGTACTAGCTGTCGGGTCGGCCAGTTCGCTTAATGTATGAAAAGCAGCAAGTCCTAAAAAAACGACGATGATTAGAGCATCCACGAATGCAAGCAGATGTTGTGAAAAACTCTTTTGTGAAGCAATCCGGTAAAAAAGTCCGATTAAAAATATATAGTGCGAAATGGAGAAACAAATTAAGCTATAACTGTTCGGAAAAGACAGCGTATTACTGAATAAGTTAATGGTTTCAAAAATCGAAGCAGCTAGCGAGAAGATAAGTGAAATGAAGGCGATGATCCAAAATTTTCGTCTTGGCACGACGAGTGACCGTTCTTTTTTATAGGCGATGAGGATGAAAAGTCCGATTAAAAGAAATGACAAGTACTCTAGAATTTGTTCGACAAGGTGGTTCATGAATGAGCCTTGCGTGTATGAATAGAGAATTAAAATCAAAGAAATGATTAGTAGTGAAGGGAACCATCTGATGAAGTAGGGGGATTGTTGCATATGCGTTTCCTCCTAGTTGCGTTTTAGTTGAGCGGCGAACTGAAAATTATTTTTGTTCGTATTTTTAATGTGATACATGGCTTCGTCTGCGCGGATCAAAAGGACATTCGAACTTTTTCCATCACTCGGATAAAGCGAAATACCGATGGACGGTGTGACAGACATCGTTTGATCTTTAATATAAAACGGCTCATTGAGTGATGCGAGCAACTTACTCGCAAATGCAGTCGTCTCATCTTCGTCTCGAACGGTGAATAAAATGAATTCGTCTCCTCCTAAACGGGCGACAAGCTCCTCTCCTTGAATTAGTTGTTGTAGCCGGCCTGCGGTTTCTTGAAGTAATAAATCTCCAGCATCATGCCCGTACGTATCATTGATAGCTTTAAAACCATCTAAATCAATAAACAATAACGATCCATGTCGTATGGTAGGGAGGAGAGTCTGCAATTGTTCTTCAAAAAAGCGCCGATTCGGTAAACGGGTCAAAGCGTCATGATTTCCTAATTTCTCCAACCATTGTTCTTGGCGAACATCTTCTGTGACGTCGGATAAAATGATAAAGACACGTTCTTGATCGGCTATACAAATCGACGTCATCGTGTAGATGAGGTCCTCTTCGTCATGGGGGATATAAAACGTTTTTGATAAGGAAGGGACCCCTTTATTGGCATGTAGCGCCTCCATTACTTGTTTGAAAAGACGGACCTGTTCGTCTTTCAATGACTTCTCCATCCATCCTTCTCGAATGGCTGCAGGATTTCCGGATAGAATGTGACTCGCTTGATTTACTTCAAGTACCATTTGCGGATAGGAGAGGAACAGTGCCTTGAATTCTTGTTCGCGTAACCGAAGTAACTCCGTTTTCTGTGAAACGATGGTTTCCAAATTTTCTTGTAGCGAAGTCGTTTCTCGTAAAAGGCGTACATTTTCGCGATAAGAAAAAAGCTGCCGCGTTAAGAAAAGTAAAAAAGTGGTCGCGATTGTGATGAAGTAGAAGCGTGTCGTGACAGGTGAAAACGTGACATAGGTAATTAACAGTAATAGTAAGATGTATGAAAAAGAAGGACGAAGAATTTGTTCAATCCGAAGTAACAATAATTGTTGTTTAGCGATGATCGGTAAATGCCAAGTTACTAGGAAACTAATGAAAAAATAGCTACTCAGCGGATAGAGCGGTAATAAAAGCATTGCGTAAAAAGTAAAATCGTTCAATAAAAAGCTGTAAAATAAAAAGTTGATCATACCTAATAAAAACGTTCCACCCATTAAAAAACTAAAAGCGAACAACGAGACCGGTTTTTTTAAACCGGAAGCATAGAGTAAAAAAAAGAAAAGAGTCAGGAGAATGGTCAAGAATGAATAGATATCCCAGCTGAGCTGCTCCGCGAACGTTCTTGTGTATTCGGGGATGTATTTAAAAATTGTCAAGTATCCAGCAATCATCGCGACAGTAAAAAGTGTCAATGAATCAAGAATTAAAAGCTTTTGTGAACGGAAATGTTCAATATCCAAAAGACGGAATAAAAAAATGGTAATCGTCAAGAGATGGATTGTATAGGGAAAGTCGAGTAGGACGTTCAAATTGACAGACGTGAGCGAAAAGTAACCACTGACAACTCCACCTAAGTCTCCGATGAAATAAGCACTTACAGCAATGAGGATCCATTTAAGTTCTGGTGAAGGTGTTTTTCTATAAAATAAAATGGCGGCACTCGTAATCAATAAAGACCCGACAAAGCTTGAAAAGACGGCTGTGGGTAAGACGAATGAGTTTGGAATTAAAAGAAGGATGGTATACGAGATAATCAAATAAATGACGATTCCTCCTGTCATTCGTTTGAACGCTTTTGACATGAGAAAACCTCCTGTCTAATGAAAGTAACAGTTTAACTATATAATTCATTACCCTCAATTTGGAAAAAACGTACTTGGAACAGAAGAAAAAAGACCGCATTTTTCCGGAAAGGAAAATATACGGTCAAATAGACAATAAATCAAAAACAAATTATTTTTTATAAGATTCGTACGCCTCTATCTTCTCGGACAAGTAAGACCAATAGTCCATCAGTTGATCGAGTTGGGATTTTCCTTGCTCAATCTTTTGATAGAGTTCATTAACTTGCCCGATATCGCTACCTGCCGAAGCGAGCTGTTGTTCGAGTTGCTCAAGCGCAGCTTCCGCGTTTTCAATCTGTGTCTCAATCGTTGTCCAATCTTGTTGTTCCTGATAAGACAATTTTTTCGGGATGTCGGTTGGAGCAGCTACCACTTCTTTTACCTCAGTCACGATAGCTGCTTCAGGTGTCTCATCCTCACGCTGTTCCAGGTAATCCGTATACTGCCCATAATAAGAGACAATCGTACTATTCTCGAACGCAAGTAACCGATTGACGACACGGTCGAGGAAATAACGATCATGACTGACTGTGATAACCGTCCCGGGGAAGGACTCGAGATAATCTTCAAGAACCGACAGCGTTTCTGTATCTAAATCATTCGTCGGCTCATCGAGGAACAAGACGTTTGGTTCATCCATTAAGATCGTCAACAACTTGAGTCGACGCTTTTCGCCACCGGATAATTTACCAATCGGCTTATACTGTGCTTCCGGTTTGAATAAGAACTGCTCAAGCATCTGACTGGCTGTGATTTCTTGACCATCAAGTGTCGTGATCACCTGGGCGATCCGTTCGACTTCATCGATGACACGACGTTCCGGGTGCGTGAACTCGGCGAACTGTCCATAAAACCCAACTTTGACCGTTTCCCCGTGCACGACTTCCCCTTGAGTCGGTTCAAGTTGTTTCGCTAAAATCGACAACAGTGTCGATTTCCCGCTCCCGTTCCGACCGACGATGCCATAACGTTCTTTTCGACCGAATAACCAGCTAAATGATTCGAACAGTGTTCGTTCACCAAATGTATGACCAAGTTCCGTTGCTTCGATGACTTTTTTACCGAGTCGTGTCGAACCGACTTGTACTTCAAGTGTTGCTTCTTCTTCTTCATAAGAGAGTTCTTGGAGTGCATCGACACGCTGAATCCGTGCCTTTTGTTTTGTCGTCCGTGCCTTTGCACCACGACGTAGCCAAGCGAGTTCACGGCGTAAAATGTTTTGGCGCTTCTCTTCCATTGAAGCAGTCCGTTCGCGGCGCTCAGCCCGCTTTTCAAGGAATGACTCATAGTTTCCGACATAAAAATGGGCCGTCCCGTTCGCGATTTCCATCATGTGATTCGTGACACGATTCAAGAAATAACGGTCGTGGGTAATCAACAGAATCGCTCCACGGTATTCCTTGATCTGTGATTCGAGCCAAGTAATCGTTTCTGCATCGAGTTCATTCGTTGGCTCATCGAGTAGTAATAGATCGGCTTCGTCGAGCAAAGCTTCTGCCAAGCCGACACGCTTCCGTTGGCCGCCCGATAACGAACCGATTTTTGCTTCTAAATCTGTAATGCCAAGTCGCGTTAAAATCATTTTAAGGCGAGACTCCGTATCCCAGGCATTTGCGGCATCAATTTCCGTTTGGGCATCGATGAATCGTTTGAGTAACGTTTCATTTGTCGGATCTTGTTCAAGCGCTAAACGAGCCGTTTCATAATGGCGTAAAGCATTGATTGTCGGTGTGTTTCCGGAGAGGAGCACTTCCATCACTGTTTGATCTTCCGGATAATCTGTCGATTGTGAAAGTAAACGTATCCGGTAATCGTTCGGATGATGCAGTTCACCGAAATCAGCTGTCTCTTTTCCTGCTAAAATATGGAGCAGTGTCGATTTTCCTGTCCCGTTGACACCGATAATTCCAATCCGGTCTCCGGGTGTGACGGAAAATGTCACGTCTTCAAAAACGATTTTATCAGCAAATTCTTTTTTTAATTGATCTACTTTAAGTAGCATGTCAGACTCCTTCTACAATATGCTTGATTTGTTGTTCAACAGTAGCGACGAGTTCTTTTTGGGTCATTGTAGCAGGGTCGATGGATGGAAGGATTGTCACATCGACAGTTGCCGGTCGAATCCGACCAGTCTCTTCCATGACACGATAGCTTCCTGAAATGGCAATCGGAACGACGCGTGCACCACTAGATGTTGCTAGGGTGAAGCTACCTGCTTTGAACTCAGCAATCGGTCCGCCTTTCGAGCGAGTACCTTCCGGGAAGATGATCATCGATTGCCCATCTTTGATTGTCTCGACACCGGCACGAATCGCCTTTAAAGACTGTCGGCGATCTTTTCGGTCAATCATGACACATCCCATTAAATTCATCCAGACATTGACGATTGGAATCTTATTGACTTCGATTTTCGAAATAAAGGCTTTGGGTTTTGCGATATGTCCGAGCAAAATCGGAATGTCAAAATTCCCTTGGTGGTTGGCGATGAAGACGACAGGTTGATCAGACGGAATATGTTCTTCCCCTGTCAGACGGACTTTCACTCCAGCTAAGCGAAGGAGCGAATTCGCCCAAACGTGTGCTACTTTTTGTGTATACGCGTAGCGAGCGGCGTGTGTTCGACGTTTTGCGCCAGGCAAAAATGGTAATGTAAGAGGTAATACTAGCCCAAAATGAATGAACCAGATGATCGTGCGTAACATGATGGCATCAAACTCCTTTTTTACTGTGTATTATTATTGTACAAAAAAAGACCAGGTATCGCACCCGGTCTTCTTCTTTATTCCCAGTAACGAGGTTCAGATTCCTCTTCACTCTCGCCGAGTTCGAATGTCAGGCGTCTCGTCGTCGGATCGATGGAAAACGAGGCATTCGTATTATCGATTTGTTTGATTTCCATCGTCTCTTCATCGAGGATGAGTGTCAAACGTACCTTATCTTCATGATCGACGAGTAAAACACCATCTTCTTTTAGCCATAAGTCGATGACAGGTGAGTAACGAAGTGTCCAGCCGTTGGATAGTGGTATTTCATTCATAATGAATCGGTTCCTCCTAAAAACATGAAGTCAAACTCTTTATTTATCATGCTGTTCTGTCGTTGATAATGCAAGTGATGCGACTGTGTCATTTTGTTCGTAAGACAATTGATAAGAGTGTTCCCGTTTCTTCATACGCTCCAACTGTTTTTTGACGCGGCGGTATTGCATATATTCATGATAACCATGATATGTCGTACGAATTAATTGTCTAAAAGATGAAAGTGAAAGACAAATGGATAGGGTGAAGACGAAAATCCCGACTGAATCGGTATAATATCCCGTGATAAAACTAAGGTATGTACTAATGAGACCCGTAAGCGTCGTAAATAAGTAAAAATACACAGTACTTCCTCCTTCGTGTCACTCTACTAAGTGTGTCTAGTAAAGCAATTCGCTAACGAAGCAGGATTTCCTTTATCGTCCAGTAAAAACTCGGAAACAAATAAAAAAATCTACACGATGAGATGTAGATTTTAAGGTGTATCGATTTGTTGGAGTGCAGGTGTCTTTGGAGACAAATCAGTGCTACTCGACCCTTCAGCGAATACAATTCCAATCGTTGCGAGAAATGCGAAAAAAGCGAATACTAACGTTTTTGTAAAGCGTCTTGCGAAAGAACGCGATTGAATGTCATGAAACATAGTTTTTCCCCCATATTTACCAAAACTAAACCTTCTTTTTCCTATTCTTTTATCATATCTGTTTTTTTCAAAAAAATCACTTAAATCAGATTCGTTCACAAAAATGTCACAACTGTTCGCTTCCATTTGATGTCGGAGATAGGTTGAAAAAGAGTATAGTATTGAAGGTGATGAAAAGAACTTACGGTTAGTTGAGTGTTTCAGCTTAACCAAGTTAATGAAAGGAGATGACCATAAATGGCACTACGTGCAGGACAGGTTGTCACATTAAAAGTAGAGCGTGAAGCAGAATTTGGTGTGTTTTTAAGTGATGGTACGGAGGATATCTTACTTCATAAAAATGAACAGACGAAATCGCTCATGCTAGAAGAAGAGGTCGAAGTATTCCTTTATCAAGACAATGAAGGGCGTCTCGCCTCATCGATGACGATTCCGGAAGCGTCATTTGAGGATTACGTCAAAGCACCGATTAACGGAACACGTTACAATACAGGTGTTTTTGCGAACATCGGAATTCAAAAGGATGTTCTCGTCTCGCTGGACGATCTTCCGCAACGCCGGACATTTTGGCCGGAAGAGGGAGACGAACTTTACATTCGTTTGAAACATGACCAAAAATTACGTTTGTTAGGTGACCCGGCTCCTTATGCCTATTTCAATCTCAAGGCGCAACCGGCACCGGAAGAGTGGAATAACATGGACGTTGAAGGACTTGTTTTTGCTCAACGCGACCCGGGTGTCAACGTTTGGGTGAACGATCAATCGATTGGTTTTCTACATGAACAAGAGATGGAACGGTGGCCGCGTCTCGGAGAAGTTATGAAATTACGGGTGACAAATGTGAAGCCAGATGGTACAGTATTACTTTCAGCAAGACCACGTGCTCACGAGGCAATCGACATCGATGCGGATTTAATCCTGAACCACCTACTTGAACATGGCGGTCAGATGGCGTATGGTGATAAGACACCTCCTGAGACGATTGATGAGGTATTCGGCCTAAGTAAGGCTGCCTTCAAACGTGCTCTAGGTCGATTGTTGAAAGATAAAAAAATAGAAAAACATGAAACGGGTATTCGGCTAACGAAGTAAGCTAGCCAACTGCACCTACGTTTCGAATAAATAGTTAGGAATTCATCATTTTGGTGGTTGCGGCTGGTTTTAACCGGCGACCATTTCCAAATAAAACCCCATCACTAGTGGGGGCAAGCGGCGCGATTTAAAGCGTTGAACGGTCCGGGCATCATGCCTTTCCCTCGCCCTTATGGCAACGATTATGATGGTGACTTCCCTAAACATTATTATCAGTAGAAATAGCCTCTATCTTTAAGGACGGGCTTCTGCTATAATAGGTAGTCGATTGTATTCGTTACGGTAGCGTCTGTTTAGTGGCAGACGCTTTTCATATGACAAAGGAGAGTATTTAGCATTGACAACATTTCGTGAATTAAATCTTAGTGAGGCACTTATCAAAGGTGTCCTAAAAATGGGCTTTGAAGAAGCAACTCCAATCCAAGCAGAAACAATTCCAGTCGGTCTTAGCGGCGTTGACTTAATCGGTCAAGCACAAACAGGTACTGGTAAAACAGCAGCATTCGGTATTCCGACGATTGAGCGTCTTGACGCAAAATCGCGCCATATCCAAGCGTTGATTCTTGCACCGACTCGTGAACTTGCGATTCAAGTAGCAGAAGAACTTAACCGCATTGGTGAAATGAAACGCGTTCATGCATTGCCAGTATACGGTGGTCAGCAAATCGATCGTCAGATTCGTGCGCTTCGCAAGAACCCACAAATCGTCGTTGCGACACCTGGTCGCCTAATGGATCACATGAACCGTAAAACATTAAACCTTGACCACGTTCAAACAGTCATCTTGGATGAAGCAGATGAAATGTTGAACATGGGCTTCGTGGAAGATATCGAAAAAATCTTAGGTACACTTCCGCCAACTCGTCAAACACTTTTGTTCTCTGCAACGATGCCACCACAGATTCGTAAAATCGCGGATCGTTTCATGACAACACCAACGCACATCAAAGTAAAAGCAAAAGAAATGACAGTCGAAAACATCGACCAATCATTCATCGAACTAAAAGAAAGCCAAAAATTCGATGTGCTTTGCCGCTTGATTGATACAGATTCTCCAGAACTTTCAATCATCTTTGGTCGTACGAAAAAACGTGTTGACGAAATGACGGAAGGACTTATCCAACGTGGATACACGGCGGACGGTTTACACGGTGACTTAACACAAGCGAAACGTGACCAAGTCATTCGTCGCTTCAAAAAAGGAACAATCGATATCCTTGTTGCGACAGACGTTGCAGCACGTGGACTTGATATTTCTGGTGTTACACACGTTTACAACTTTGATGTACCACAAGATCCAGAGAGCTACGTTCACCGTATCGGTCGTACGGGACGTGCTGGTAAAACGGGATCAGCAATCACGTTCGTTACACCACGTGAATTTGGTCAAATCAAAACAATCGAACGTGTAACAAACAAAAAAATGTCACGTCGTCACGCACCGACACTTGACGAAATCTTGGAAGGCAACTTGAAGCTTGCTGCACAAGAACTCATCAAACGTGTAGAAGCGAAAAACTCACAAGAGTATACAACACTCGCGCAAGAACTTCTTGAAGAGTATGAAGCGGTTGAATTAATCGCAGCAGCGCTTAAAGGATTAACGAAAGAGCCGGATGCAACTCCAGTTCAAATTTCGTCAATCGAACCAATCCGTGTCAAACGTTTTGGTAGCAACGGTGGCGGTGGTAACCGTCGTCCTTACGGCAATAAAGGTGGATCAGGTTCTGGTTCTTCTAACCGTGGTGGCGGATACCGTGGCAGCAACCCGCGTGGTGGGGAGCGCCGTGAAGGTGGTCGTCCTTCTGAAGGAAACCGTAGTTCATCGTCATCAGATCGTCGTGAAGGTGGATACGCTGGTCGTAGCAACCGTAGCGAAAGTGATCGTAACCGTGGCGGACGTAAACCACGTTTTGAAAAGTAAAAAATCCGAACCGATTTGTCACAGACAAGTCGGTTCTTTTTTATGAATTCTCATGATAAAATGAGCAATGAAAGATATAGAGAGGGCTGAATCGTTCGTGTATACCATTTATGCAGCAGCATTCATTTGTCTGATTGGACTGCTCATCGCAACTAAAAAAATTAGCGAGCAGACGACAAAAGGACACTTTCGTTATATCCCTTTAGCGACGTTATTGTTTGGCGGGATTATTTTTCTCGTCTTAGCGATTGGTAAGGGTGGTGCTACAGGCATTCAATACGGTGTTCTGAGCATTATCTATTTAACGGCGACATTTGGGGTCTATTTGTACATTGCGTTAAGAAAAGATACAACGTTATTTTAAAGACGGGGCCTCTCTGATTACAGGGTGGTCTTTTTTTTGATAAGATAGAACAAGAGAATAGGGGGGAGAAGAATGGATGCATTAGATGTCATTGTTCATCCCGAACAGATTGAGGCGTGGTTCCAACCAATTGTTGGAGCGGCACCTTTTAAAGTGGAAGGGTATGAAATCCAATCTCATTTTCGCGGTGAGCCGCTGAAGCCATTTTTTCAAGAAGATGATGTACCAATTGAATACCAGTTAGAAGTCATGAGTCATGTCATTCGCCATGCTTTTCAAAAAGTCCCGGCCGATGCGCATTCATTTGTCTTAATCCGCTGTCGACCTGATTGGTTATTCGAAAATGGTGGCGAAGATTTTTTGAGTATCTTACGTAACGCACAGATCGACTTTCCGGAAGACCGGTTATATGTCACACTGACCGATGTCCAAGTGGATGACTTTGATCGACTCGGACGAATCGTTGCGTACTATCAAAACTCTGGCTTAAAGGTTGCGCTTGATCGTGCGGAGGCGACGAGCTTAGAACGCGTTTTTGCCATGTCGCCGGATATGCTGATTGTCGACTTATCTTCGATGATTGAGAAAAAAACCGTTTCAGCGAGTTATCCGCACCTGTTACAAACGATGGAACACTTATGTGACCAACTCGGTGCGCCACTTCTTTACAAAAATATCAGCCATCTTGGTCAACTCCGGTATGCATGGCAACACGGTGGGCGCTATTACATGGGAAATCTACTCGGTGAGACGACACCTGACTGGGTGACGACATGCCCAGGCATGGAAATCTTATTACATGAAGTGCCGATGTTCTATAAATATGACCGGGAACAGATGAATCGTTTGTTCCAGCTCGAACAAGACTGGACGGTTCGGTTTAATGAGTACTGCCAGTCGTTAAAATCAGATGAATCATTGGATGAATGGTTAATTAAGCTGGCTCAAAAAATGGAACCCGAATTCATTCGCTTTTACATCACAGACGCGAATGGCTTTCAAAAGTCATCAAACGTTAGCAAAAAGAGCGGTGAATGGAAAACATATGCGTTTTACAAAGGTTATAACTGGAGTTTTCGACCGTATTTCATTCGGACCACGGTTGCGATGGAACGACGGCATACGGGATACCTCTCTGATCGATACGTCGATTTCAGTTCGAGTGAACAAACGCGAACGTTCAGTATGCCGCTAAATAATGGGATGTTCTTATTTGCTGATATTTCAGCAAGTTATTTATATCAAGAACGGTTAAGTGAATAAGGAGGAAATGAAACATGTTGGATTATGATTATGATGCACTACGTGAGATTGGGCGCATCGTCGCCATTGCACGCGATGAAATGGCGGATGCCGTCAAACCAGGAATTACAACGAAAGAGCTTGATGACATCGGAGCGCGTATTTTGAAGGAACATGGGGCGGAATCAGCACCGATCGTCATGTATGATTTCCCTGGAGCAACGTGTATCAGTGTCAATGAAGTCGCGGCTCATGGTATTCCTGGTGCATATGTCATTCAAGAAGGCGATATCGTCAACGTCGATGTCTCGGCAGTCAAAGATGGCTACTATTCAGATACAGGTAAAACGGTGATTGCGGGCGAAGCGAAGCGTCCTGAGCACGTCCGACTGGTCGAGGTGTCATTGTCTGCCCTTGAAAAAGGACTTGAAAAAGTCAAAGCAGGTACGAAAGTCAATCAAATCGGTAAAGCAATCTATGCGGAAACACGCAAAAATGGCTTTACGGTCATTCGGAATTTAGCTGGACATGGATTAGGAAAAACGTTGCATGGTGAACCGGAGTCGATTTCGAATTACTTCAACCGAGAAGAAAATGATTTGTTGAAAGAAGGACAAGTCATCGCAGTCGAAACGTTTATCTCGACGAGCGACGAATTTTGTATGGAAGATGAAAAGGATGGCTGGACACTGTACACGCCAAATAAAAGTTTGGTTTCACAGTTCGAACATAGCGTCGTTGTCTTGAAGGATGGATACGAAATCTTGACGAAGGCAGACTAAAAAAAGCGTCGTTCCGCAAAGGGACGGCGCTTTTAGAATGTAGATTGTAGACAAACCCTCATTTCCACTTGGAAATGAGGGTTTGTCTTATGTATGTGTAAAAAATATGACACTACATTAGGATTCCGACTGAAATTCCATGACCAATTGGCCAATTTTTTGAGGTTCAGGGTAGCAAAAGTGAGCATTGCCTGAATCGTCACTTTTTTAACCCGAGGTAGCGAGTCCAACGTATGCCATGCTTTTCTGTCGCGTCCGCCAAGACACGTTCAATTATAATATGAAGGAAGGCTAAAAAAACCTCGGTTTCCGATCTAATCGCTTCCTAGTGGAAAGCAAACAGGAGCGACCCTGCAGCTTCGCTGTAGCGGCGCGATGTTTGCCACAGGAAGACGATTAGGAAGGAAAGAGAGAACAAAAAAAGATGGAAAATCACATTCAAGTGACCTGCCATCTAGTTTGTCTACATAGGTATGCCGTTTTATCGCGTCTCGCCCAAGGAAAGCAACGGAAAAGGTAGAAGCTTTTTTTGCGCAATGCGAATTCTTAACGTCTTCAAAGAACGATTTTAGACCGGGTAAGGCGATTTAACCGCTCGAGTGAAACCTCGTGCTCGGCGTATGGAATGTGACCGTTCCCGATTCGATAGTCGACTTCAAGGAGATCTTCGGCGAAATAATGATCGGTTCCAGCCATGTCAATCGGATACGCTAGACCAGGTAGTGTAGCGAAAGCAAGCGTCTGCCGACGCCCGATTCCACTCTCGAACATTCCACCGAGCCAGTACGTCGCTTTATCTCTTAATGCTAGGGCGTTCGTCAAGCCTCCGACGCGTGCCGGTTTAATGTTGATGATTTGACCTGCACCGAGTGAGAGCATTAAGTCAGCGTCAGTGACCGTTTGGATCGATTCGTCCAAACATAAAGGAGTCGAGAGCAGTGACGCAGCATATTGATGCGTCAACCAATCATCTGCCCGAAATGGTTGCTCCATCATGATTAATCCATACTGATCCCAGTCCTGCAGGAGATTCATCTCGGAACGGGTGAAACTTCCGTTGGCATCAAACATTAAAGGCGCATCAGGAAATTGTTTTCGAACGTGCGCTAAGACGGAGGTATCCGTTGGGTCTAGCTTTAGCTTGATACGCTGAAAACCGTCCTGTAACGCGTCCTCAACGGCACGTACCGTCTTGCTGGCTTCCGCGCGACCAAGTGCTTTTCCGCAAGCGATGGCTTTGTTTTCGTCACCTCCGAGATACGTGGCAAGCGTTTGGTTACTCGCGCGAGCAAACAATTCATAGACGGCGCCGTCGAACATTGCTTTTGCCATCTGGTTTCCTTGAATCGGGTGAAAGCGTGTTGCGACTTCTGACGGATGATTGAGCGGTCCTTTAAGCAAGCGATAGAGGACGGGAGCTAAGGCATGAATCGAATCTTGTGTCTCCGCGGTATACCAAGGTGTTTCAAAGGCGACACCTTCCCCGTAACCGATGTTGCCTTCTGTGTCCGTCAATCGGAGAATCGTCGTCCGGCGATTACTTAAAGTAGTGAGTGCCGTTTTCATCGGCTGACGGAATGTTAATCGGACATCAAATACTTCTGCGCTTCGAAGTGTGATCTTCATACGAAGTCCTTCAGTTGATGACGCAGCAGTTTACCGTTCGCATTCCGTGGCAGAGCGTCACGATAAACATAGGCGACGGGACACTTATATTTGGCGAGCAACTGACTGATTGCTTGACGGACGACCGATTCATCGACAGCGCTGACGATAAACGCAACAGGGACTTGTCCCCAAGTCGAATCAAAGCGACCGACGACACCAGCTTCCTTGATTCCGTCAATCGAGAGCAGGGCAGATTCGACTTCAGCCGGATAGACATTCTCACCGCCTGAAATGATTAAATCGCTTCGCCGATCGAGAACGTATAAATAGCCTTCTTCATCTAAACGTCCAAGGTCACCTGTCTTGAGATAGCCGTCTGCGGTAAAAGATGCTACGGTCGCTTGCTCATCTGAAAAATAACCTTTCATGACGGTCGGTCCTTTGACTTCGATTTCTTGATGGCGTGTGATTCGGATATCGGTCGGGGCAATTGCTTGGCCGGCAGAACCGATTTTTCGTAACGCATCTTCCGGCAATAGTGTCGCAATTTGCGAAGCGGTTTCTGTCATCCCGTATGTTTGCATGACAGGAATCTTTCGATCGAGGGCGCGAGTCAAAATCGGTAAAGGGACCGGTCCACCGCCCGTCAAGACGACACGTAAATCATAGCGACGCAACCCTGCTTCAAGCAGCCGATCCAACATGACAGAAACGAGGGAAACATGGGTAATCCGTTCATTTTTAATCCATTCAATCGTTTTCGTCGGGGCGAAATGAGGTTCAAGGACGATCGGGGCGCCGTAGATGACAGCACGGTAAACGACAGCGAGACCACTCATATGAAACAGTGGGGTAACGATTAAGAAGCGATCATCCGTCGAGGAACCGATATGACGTGCTGCATTCATCGCACTTGAAAAGTGATTTAGCATTGTCTGTTCGACTGCCTTAGCCCGACCTGTCGTTCCGCTCGTAAAGAGCATGGATTGGACATAATGTTTTGGCATATGTCGAACGATGATGTCAGGTGCCGTGTTCACATAGTGGAACGGTAAAATCTTGATATCGGTATCTAGCGTCCGGTCGGAGATGACATATTTGACTTGTGCTCGTTTTAATTGATCATCCAGTTCGCGCTGACTTAAGCGGACGTTGAGTGGGACGATTGTTAATTCAAGTAGTTGTGCCGCATGGATGGCAATGATATATGACTGACTTGCAGGACCATAAAGAGCAATCCGGTCACCACGCGAAAGGTGGCTTGCCCAGGCACTTGCTAATTTGTGTGCTGCCGTATATAATTCCTGCCAAGATAAGCGGGCTTGATCTGTGACTAGAGCTAAGTCGTTAGGTTGTTCCTTAGCGCGTGTATAAATCCAAGGGTACACCGGAAATCACATCCTTTCTTCAAGATGATACGAAAAAGGTTCAAACGTCTCACGACATTGAACCTTTTTTCGTATTATGGGAAACGTGGGAATTGACCGAAGTCAGGATCACGTTTTTCTTTGAACGCATCGCGTCCTTCTTTTGCTTCGTCTGTTGTGTAGTAGAGTAATGTTGCATCTCCAGCAAGTTGCTGAATTCCAGCAAGACCATCAGAGTCTGCATTGAGCGCTCCTTTTAAGAAACGAAGAGCTGTTGGTGAATGTTGAAGAATCTCAGAACACCATTGGATTGTTTCTTGCTCCAGATCAGCAAGTGGAACGACCGTGTTGATGAGTCCCATGTCGAGTGCTTCTTGAGCACCGTACTGACGGCAGAGGAACCAAATTTCACGCGCTTTTTTATGGCCGACGACACGAGCCAAGTAACCAGAACCATACCCTGCATCAAATGATCCAACTTTAGGACCGGTTTGTCCAAACTTCGCATTATCAGCAGCAATCGTTAAGTCACAGACTAAGTGTAAGACGTGTCCGCCACCAATTGCATAACCAGCGACCATCGCGATGACCGGTTTCGGGATAACACGAATCAAACGTTGAAGGTCAAGGACGTTCAAGCGTGGGATTTCATCTTCACCGACGTAACCACCATGTCCGCGAACTTTTTGGTCTCCACCTGAACAGAAAGCGAGATCGCCTTCACCTGTCAAGATGATGACACCGACGTTTTGGTCGTCACGCGCACGTGAGAACGCATCGATTAATTCATGGACCGTGTGTGGACGGAACGCGTTGCGCACTTCAGGACGGTTGATCGTAATTTTAGCGATCCCATTCCATTTTTCGTATTTAATGTCTTCATAACTACGGACTGCTGCCCATTCTGGAGCATATTTCATCTAAATTCCCCCATTTGCTTAAGTTAAGAGTAGTTTCTCTACTATTGTAACAAACTTTTCCGGTTGGTCGATATGTGGGGCATGCGTTGCATGCGAAATCTGGTGGATTTTTTTTGGATCCGCCGCTTGGTGCGCAATTTTTTTAAATTTTTCATCATGTTCCCCGACAATCCATTCAATGGATACGTCTTGAAGACAGGTCCATAAAGACGGCATGTTCCCTGTTCCTTGCGCGGCGAGTGAAGCGGCTAGCCCCTCTGCTGATTGGGACAAACGCTCCGACCGAATCTGTTGCTGCGCAAATGACGGTAATTGCTGCTGGCTTGCGAATAGCGGTAACGCTTCCCAGTGCCGGACGAATGCTTCGAGTCCGTCTTCAAGCAACATCTGTTGCAAAAGCCGATCTGTTGCACGCCGGGCACGGCGCTCGTGTGCTGTCTTTAGGCCAGGTGTCGTACTGACAGCGATCGTCTTTTGGACTTGCGTTGAACAGGCTGCAAGCATCAAGGCAATCCGTCCACCCATCGAGTAGCCTAACACGGTCCATCGTTCATTTCTTGTCGCAAGTAACGCTTGTAAGTCTTTGGCTTGTTCCGTCAAACGCATCCGCTGATATGCAGCAGGCGGCGTCTTTCCATGACCAAGCAAGTCAATCCGATAGACGGTGTAGGTTTCCTGAAGTCGTGCACTGAGCATCGTCCATGTCCCGCTGCTGCCGGTAAACCCATGCAGTAACAACAATGGAGGACCTTGCCCCTCGATTTCGAGATGGTAGTCATGGTCACGTAACTTCATTGAAAGCACTCCGTGAGCGCATGATTCGTCTGTTCCCAAATCGTACGGTGCTTCAGGACGTTCGTCGCACGATCTGTTCGAATCTCGAGAATTCGTGTGACGGTCGTCGGTTCGGTTAACCGTGTTTTCAGTTCGGAAATCGACGTGACGACTTGATGTTTGACCCCATAACCGGCTGCGATATGACTGAAATCGAGATGCTGGGCTGTTCCGAATAACGGTTCGAAGACCTCGGATTCAAGCTGTTGCTGTTGTGGGAGGAAGTTGAAAATTCCGCCCCCGGTGTTGTTGATGAGCAAGATGGTAATCGGACGAGTCCGTGCCATCATCAAGCCATTGACGTCATGAATAAAGGCGAGGTCACCGACGAGCAAGTAGCGTTCCTGTGCATCGTATGTCGCACCGACTGCGCTCGATAAAATCCCATCGATTCCATTCGCACCCCGGTTGGCGAGAAGGCGAAGCGGTGTACCTGCAGGCAAAAACGTATCGATGTCGCGAATCGGCATGCTGTTTGAGACGAATAAGCTGCCTGACGACAAGGTGTTTAAGGCACGAACGACGTTATACTCCGTCAGGTCGTCTTGATCGAGCGTCGTAAAGACAGTGCCGACTGTTTCTTCAGCTCTTTGGATCGTCTTGAGATAAGCAGGATCATGCTCAGTCACGGGCATCCTCAGGAGCTGACTCGGATGCCCGGCTAACAGATTCGTATGCAGTTGCGGAGCACGCCAATTTGCCGCATGACCGACGACCGTCGTCGGAATATCATGTGACCAAAGTAAGTAAGGTTTTGATGTCGGCATTGCTCCGAACCGTAAGATGTGGTCGGGTTTAGCTACTGTTTTGACTGTCTCATTTTTTAGCCACGTATCATAGAAGGCAAAAACGGTGTCTGTTTTGTACTGACGTCCTTGACTCAGGGGATCCGCTAATACGGGGATTCGCGAGTGTTTCGCGTAATCCAAAATAATTTTTGTATCGACCGTCGAAAGTTGTGGTCCGATGACAATCAAAAGACGCTTTGTAGATAGAAGAGCTAGGAGCTCGTCAGTCGTCATTTGCTCGGCAAAACGGGGGAGTGTTCCGACAGTTCGCCCAGTCCGCAATGGATCAAGCTCCGGAATCAACGGTTCGCGTAGCGGGACATTGATATGGACCGGTCCGGCCGGTTCGGTCATCGCCAACAGGACGGACCGCGTTGCAACATGAGCGACATACGATAGACTTTGTTCCTCGGGTAAAGGTAAATCGAATGCATGACGGACTTGTTTTCCGTAAAGACCGACTTGATCGATGACTTGTGGTGCTCCAACCCCACGCAATTCGTGTGGTCGGTCAGCGGTCAAAACAATCAACGGGAGTTCAAAAATGTTTGCTTCCGTGATGGCGGAAAAATAATTCGTCGCAGCTGTCCCGCTCGTACAAATCAAAGCGACGGGACGTGTCTGTTCTTCCGTCCGTGTTAATCCTAAAGCAAAAAAACTAGCCGACCGTTCGTCAACGAGGACGTGGGTACGGCTAGACGGGTGAAGAAATGCAGCAATCGCGAGTGGTGTGGAGCGAGAGCCGGGACTGATTACGAAATCCCGTACCCCGCTAGCGACGAGCGTATCGATTAATGTGTGCATCCACTTAGTCAACATAAACATCATCCTTTTCTAACGTGCACAGATGTGAAAGAGCTTGAAGCATCGGTGAAAGTTTCGTTTCCGTCTCTTCTAGTTCGCTCGTTAGTTGTGACCCGTCGACGAGTCCGCAACCGGCATAGAGAATTGCCGACCGTTCAGTGAAAAGACCTGACCGGATGGCAACAATGAATTCACCGTTTTCTTGACCGTCCATCCACCCGACAGGAGAACCGTACCAACCGCGTTCGAATGTTTCAATCTCACGGATGGCTTGAACTGCTTCTAGTTTAGGTTCGCCACCTAAAGCAGGCGTCGGGTGTAATTTTTCGATAATCTGCAGCAACGTCACATCCGGTGACAACGTAGCAGTAATCGGTGTATACAGGTGCTGGATGTGGCGGTTCTTAAGCAACATCGGCTGATCCGGTTTCTCGATTCGAGTCGATAAATCGTGTAACGTACTCGTGATGGAGTCAACGACGATTGAGTGTTCGACACGATTTTTTTTATCTTCGAGCAACTCGAGACCGAGTGCATCATCTGTTGGTTCGACTTCGTGACGTGGCGCAGAACCAGCGACGGCAGCTGTTTTAATTTGGTTTCCTTCTTTTAAGACGAGTCGTTCTGGTGTAGCTCCGAGGAACGCCTCGTCGACGGTCGGCTGGAAGAAGAAAACATAACTTCCCGGTTGAGACTGCTCGAGTTCGCGGACGAGTCCGGCAAGGTCGACGGCCTGATCCATTTCGTACACGACCTCACGGGCCAACACGATTTTCTTTAACGATGTTTTTAAAAGTTGTGTCGCTTGATGGAAAGACGCTTCAAAAGCCTCATTCCCGTCGCGAGTCATTCGGATCCGAGTCACGAAACGACTTGTTTTTGGTTGGTGTAACTCGGCGTAATCGGAAGCGAGTTGATTGAGTGTTTTTTCAGCGTTTGACTGAGGGTCGACGATCGCGAATAGTGTAACGGTCGTCCGTCCATCCCGTTCTAAGAATAAAAACTTTGGAACTGTCATCGAGGCTTCTCCAAAGGAAGACCAGCGATAATCGGGGTTTTTGAGTTCGCTGAACGAAAAACCGCAAAACGCAAATAAATCATCACCCACATGATCGCGGTTGAGATTCGACCATTTGGATTGAATTCGTAAAAATCGGTCGTGTCCTGACGCTTTTAACTGTTTCGCAATACCGAAACCGATGGCACGCATCGATCGGTCGGGTGTCGTAAAGTAATAGCGTTCTTTTGTTCCGTACGTCAATGAATTGACGTCTTGCGCTTCGATTTCCCATGAATAAGAAGCGATTATAGAGCGCTGGTATGCGTTCGCATGACCAACGGCCTGTTCAATACGTTGTTTAAGCTCTTGTTGAGCGTAAGCCATACCGCTCATTGCCCCCTAGTCTGTAGATACTGTGATACGTTTCACTTAATCTAAGTGTAAACTTTTTGTTGAAAAAAAAGAAGGAATAAGCTATCTTTCATTGAGCATTGACAGCAAAAAACGAAACCCGATACACTTAGACGGGAAAGGGGTTTATTATATGAATAAATCAATCGCCGTATATTGGCGAATGACACGGCCACATACATTAACAGCGAGTTTTGTACCGGTCGTCGTGGGGACGGCTATCGTCGCACCACGTATCGAGTCATTACGACTCGATCTATTTTTTGCGATGTTGATCGCATCGGTGTTGATTCAAATCGCAACGAACTTATTTAATGAATACTATGACTACAAGCGGGGACTCGACAATGAAGAGTCGGTCGGCATCGGTGGTTCAATCGTCCGGGACGGATTCAAGCCGGGGACGATTCTTGCCTTCGCCTTATCACTCTATGGCATTGCTGCACTGCTTGGGATTTATCTCTGTCTTGAGACAACATGGTGGCTGCTCTTAGTCGGACTTGTTTCGATGTTCGTCGGTTACATCTATACCGGGGGACCGCTCCCGATTGCATACACGCCGTTCGGGGAAATCGTCGCCGGATTCTTCATGGGGTACGTCATCATCGCCATTTCGGCTTATCTCCAGATTGGCTATGTCCCGACGGAAGCGGTCGCGATTTCAGTGCCAGTCGCGATTTTGATTGGATCGATCTTGCTAGCGAATAATATTCGTGATCTCGACAACGATAAAGTGAACGGAAGAAAAACGATTGCTTGCCTCGTCGGTCACCGGGCGGCAGTCTACGTCCTGATCGCCTTTTTTGTTGCTGCCGTCATTTCGTTAATCGTTGCCGTCGTTGCGTTTAACGTTTCCTGGTTCGCGTTACTTGCCTTACTGAGTATTCCATTGATGATCAAGGCCGTGAAGCTGTTTTGGGACGACCTTGAACCACAAGAATTGATGCCGGGAATGGCGCAGACGGGAAAAGTAAATACAATTTTCGGATTGTTGCTTGCGATTAGCTTGACGTTCGCTAACTTCTAAAATAATACCTTTAAAATATCCTACTGCCGTGAATACGGGCAGCAGGGTATTTTTTTGCCATGCACGAGTTACTCGTAAGAGTAGGATTGGTTGTCACAGATTTAAAATTTTACTATAATTGAAGCAATGTGCCTGAAATATTCGAGTGGATACTCGGGAATCATGAATTTTTTTTAGAGGTGGAACTGGAATGAATAAAATCGCGGTAATCGGAAAAGTATTCGTCGACATAAAAGGAACTTCGTTCGCTCCATTGCATAAGGATGCGAAAAACGTTGGAGACATCACGTTTTCAAATGGTGGTACAGGACGGAATGTAGCGCAGAACTTAGCCGTTCTCGGGAATGATGTTCGCTTTATCTCGACGGTTACGAACGACCAAATCGGTGTCGGCGTGTTGGAAGAACTAAAATCATACGGTGCAAATGTGGATCACGTCGAAATGCTTGACGACAACGGAATGGGTATGTGGTTAGCCGTCATGGATAACGAGGGTGACCTCCAGACATCGATTTCAAAGCAACCTGACGCAAAATTATTAGAAGAAGCGATTCTTCGCCAGTCCGTCTACGCCCTAGATGGAGTCGATGCAGTCGCGATCGATTTAGATTTATCCGTGACCGTTTTAGAACGGTTGATTCATCTCTGCCGAAAAATGGAGTTGCCGTTGTTCGGAGTGTGCGGACACCTCAGTGTCATCGAACGGAATCGTCACCTTTTGCAAGGATTCACAGGATTTATCTGCAGCCGCGAAGAAGCAGAAATCTTATCTGATTTATCAATCGTGACGGTTCAGGATGCGCTTCATGTGGCAAATGAACTGGCGAAAAAAGGGGCACCGTTCACAGTCGTGACGATGAGCGAGCTTGGTGCAGTCTATGTTGATCGCCGCAGTGCGACATCTGGTCACATCGGAACAAAAAAAGTGAAGGTCGTCGATTCGACTGGAGCGGGAGACTCATTCTTCTCAGCTGTTTTGTCGGAGTTAACAGACGCAAAAAAAGCAGAAGACGCCTTAACGCTCGGAATGAAAGTCGCGGCCGAAGTCATCGCTTCTACAGAAAACGGCTTAGTTCCTGAGATGTTAGAGACGATTCGATAAGTAACCGGACTATGTCTAATGTAAATGTGGGGAGGATAGCCATGCCAATACAACGAAGTGCCGTCATCATTTTGAATGAAGCAGATGAGGTTGCCTTGATTCGCCGGGATAAACAAGACGTGACGTATTACGTTTTCCCCGGAGGTGGTCTCGAAGAGGGGGCGACGCTCGAACAAACGGCGATTCGGGAAGCTCATGAGGAATTAGGTGTCGATGTCGAACTCGAAGGGGTAGCAGCAATCGTTCGTTTTAACGATTTAGACAATCCATATTACTGGGCGAAAATCACGGGTGGAGTATTTGGTACAGGGACTGGAGAAGAGTTCGAAGATACATCATCTGGGTATACCCCGCTTTGGGTCAAACGTAGCGAACTAAAACAGTTACCGGTTCGTCCGACTTCTCTCGTCAAGGAATTGTCAGAGATGACAGAACGATTTTATGATATTCGACTAGAAGATATTTGAGGTTTTAGTTGAACTAAACAGGGAAATAAATAGGAAGATGATGAGGTAGTCCTAGACTGCCTCTTTTTAATTAAGGAGAGATGATGAGGATGGCGCATACACGTGACCCAAAAGGGTTAGCACTTAATTTAAAGCAGCGGATGTCTGATCATAACATTACAGACTACGCTGGAACGCTCGCCTATTATTGGTTTTTATCGATTTTCCCAGGTATCATTTTTGTTATTTCAGTATTATCATTTTTCGATATTGACCAGCAAACACTTGAATCGCAACTTCGCGATTTAGCACCGGGTGGATCAGTGAATACATTCACGGATGTCATCTTCCAAGCAATCAAAGAACCTCAAGGTGGTCTGCTCTCGATTGGTGCGATTTTAGCGATTTGGTCAGCATCTAAAGGTGTCGATCGTTTGATTACAACTGCCAATCACGCCTATGGAGATTTTTCTCCACGGAGCTTTGTTGCTTCGCGTGGAATCGCCTTAATCTTGACGGTCGTTCTCGGGATTGGGATGTTATTGCTAATCATCTTAAACGTCCTCGGTGGTCCGATCATTAGTTACTTAGCAGATTTCGTTTTACCGATTGATATGGGGCAAAAAGTTCTCTTGACGGTCCTTCGGTATACAATCTCGACAGTATTACTGATTGTCATCTTATCCATCTTTTATCGTGTTGCACCAAAGCGTCCGATTACGATGAAAGAGGCGATTCCAGGTGCCGTGTTCGGTGTCATCGTTTGGCAATTGCTGTCCGTTGGATTCGGATTTTACGTATCGAACTTCTCGAATTACAACCAGACGTACGGTTCACTCGGGAGTGTCGTCATCGTTCTCTTATGGCTCTACTTCACAGGATTGATTATTTTACTGGGTTCAGAATTAAATGCTTCATGGGAACGTTTCATGAAGAAGGCTGATCCGAAAAAAATGGAAGAAAAACGTCTGAAAGAACAAGCGGATCTCGACTCGATTCCGACGAATACGTTCGGGTGATAAAAAAAAGACTCTAAAAACCGGTTGCTCGGTTTTTAGAGTCTTTTTTAGTGAATCACTGAATTAAGCTGCGACTTTTTTTAAGCTGGCAGTCATCTCTACAGGTGTGGGAGCGTCTTTTTGTAAAAGACGTAAGCCGTTGAGGATGACGAGAATCGTCGATCCTTCATGCCCGACGACAGCGAACGGCATGATGAGGAATTGAGAGAGATTCGAGGCAATCAAGATTAAGATGACGCCGATTGCGAGCGTGATGTTTTGTTTGACGACACGGTTCATTTTCCGTGCCTTATTGACAGCGTAAGCAAGACGACCTAAGTCATTTTTCATCAAGACGACATCAGCAGTCTCTAGTGCAGCATCTGTTCCTTCGCCCATCGCGATTCCGACATGAGCAAGGGCAAGAGCAGGAGCATCATTGATTCCGTCACCAACCATAGCGACAGTTTGTCCATCTGCTTGGTATTGTTTGATGTAGTTTACTTTATCTTCAGGTAGACATTCTGCGACGAACGATGTAAGACCGGCTTCTTCTGCAATTGCAGCTGCCGTGACAGGGTTGTCGCCTGTCAGCATGATTGTCGTGATGCCGAGCGAGTTGAGAGAAGTGATGGCTGCTTTTGCTTCAGGACGAATCGTATCACGGAGTGCATAGAGTGCAACGATGGATTCGCCGTTACTGACGTAGACCATTGTATTTCCTTTTTCTTTTAATGTTTGTTCCATCGAGCGAAACGGGTCATTTAAGCCTTCATGGAAACCATATTTCCCGATCCGATACGTCACGCCGGAAACCGTCGCTTCAATGCCGTATCCTGTCACGTCTTTAAAAGCAGACGGTTCTTGCGTCTCGATTTGAAGATGATCGACAATCGCTTGAGCGAGCGGGTGATTTGATTGCGCTTCGATCGAGGCGACGGCTTGTTTGAGCAAGAACTGATTAGCATCCTCTGCATAATGACTTTCGGTCACAATCGGTTTACCGGTCGTGAGTGTACCTGTCTTATCAAAGACGATCGTGTTGACTTGACCTAACGTCTCAATATGGGCGCCCCCTTTAAACAGGACACCATTCCGGGCAGAAGCTGCAATGGCTGATAGGGCAGCTGGTGTGATTGAGGCAACGAGGGCGCAAGGTGACGCAACAACGAGTAAAATCATGGCACGATAGATGCTTGTTTCAAAGCTCCAACCGACAAGATAATGTGGGAGAACCATCATCAATGTGACGACGACAAGGACGACCTTGACATAACGACTTTCAAACCGCTCAATGAACTGAGCAGAAGGTGATTGTTCACTTTGCGCATTTTGAACCATATGGATGATTTTTTGGAACAACGATTCATCAGCGGCTTTCGTCATCTCAATCGTCAAGACGCCGTTCATATTGACGGTTGAGTTGTAAACCGTGTCACCGGTCCGTTTTTCGACAGGAATGGATTCACCCGTAATCGAAGCTTCCTCAATCGCGGCTTGACCACGAATGATCGTCCCGTCTACGGGAATTCGTTCACCGGGACGGACATAGACGATATCACCAACCGAGAGATGTTCAATTCCGATGACTTCAAGTTTTCCGTCTGCGTTCAATCGTGTTGCTTCTTCTGGTTGTAGTGACATCAGGCTTTGAAGAGCACGTTCGTTTTTGTTCATCGTATACGTTTCAAGCGCACCGGATAACGCGAAGATGAAAATTAGGATCGCACCTTCCATCCAGTAGCCGATGGCTGCTGCACCGATTGCTGCTAAAATCATCAACAATTCAACATTCAATGTTCTTTCTTGATACGTTTCTGTCAATCCTTCTTTAGCTTTCGCATAGCCTCCGATCACATAGGCGGATAAGTAAAGTGTGACGTAGACAGTTGCCGGAATTTGTAGTTTTTCGAAAGCGTAAGCAATTAAAATTAATATTCCGCTAAAGAGTGCTAAAATCAATTCGTGATGCTCCTCGATAGCATGACGAATTGCGGAACGCTGATGAGTATCGGTAGTAGTAGAGGTAGTCATAAAAAAGCTCCTTCCAAATTATAAATGAGAAATGAAATCATTATATTAAAACAATGAGAATGTTTATTACCAACGTTTTTAAGTCAATGATAATGAGTTTCATTGTCGCTAGATTATAATTATTATTATCTGTAAAGTTACTATACCATGCCTCAGTGAAAAGAAACAGGGAAGGAAACTGAAAAAAATGAAAAAAATCTTAACCCATCCGGTCGGGATGGTTGTTTTTGCATTGTTTACGACACTTTTATGGGGGAGCGCCTTTCCGTTCATTAAAAAGAGTTATGAACTTTTAGCAATCACATCTTCAGAATATGGAGAGCAGTTATTGTTTGCGAGCTATCGCTTTTTTCTGGCAGGAGTTTTATTGCTCATCGTCAGCGTCCTGATTTTTAAACAGCCGATTACTTTGAAAAAGAGAGCGTATGCCTATAGTCGTCTTGGATTCTTTTTGACCTTTTTACAATATGTCTTCTTCTACATCGGGTTGTCATTATCGACAGGTGTCCAAGGCTCAATCATTGCCGGTTCAACATCGTTCTTTCAGATGTTACTTGCACACTTTCGTTATGAAGACGACCGCTTGAATCGTTTTAAAGGACTAGCGTTGTTCTTAGGGTTCACGGGTGTCATTTTAGCAAACTGGCCACAAGGGGCGGCGGGTGTCACGTTCGGTGTCGGTGAGATTTTGTTGATTTGTGCAATGATCTCAGGGGCATTTGCTAACTTGATTGCGAAAGAGTATTCGGCTGTTTATCCGGTCGCGCCGATGACGGGCTGGGCAATGGTGATTGGTTCGATCGGCCTGTTCATCGCAGGTGCGGTGCTGAATGGTCAATGGTTCCCGTTCCACTTCACACAAACGACGGCCTGGATGTTGTTCTATCTCGCTTTTTTGTCGGCGACAGGGTTTACACTTTGGAATTTATTAATGAAGTACAATCCTGTTAGTCGTGTTTCATTATTCATGTTTTTCGTTCCGATTTACGGTGTCAGTCTGTCGGCCCTGATTCTCGGCGAGACGATTCCGCCTCAAGCGCTCCTTGGATTGGTTTTTGTTGTATCAGGGATTCTTGTCTCGACGTATCTTCCAGTCTGGTTTCAAAAGCGTGGTTGACGAAGAATCTGAATCGTGTGAGAATAGTCTCAATTAAAGTTTCATTCTTAATCGTTCGTTGCTGAAGCCGACTTGTTCGGCTTTTTCTGTACGGTCATAAAACACCGATTCGGCCTTGCCAAAAAGGCTAGTATGACTAGAAAACGAGAGGAGATGAGAAAAGTGGAACGTAATGAGATCGTTCGAAAGATCATGGCAAATCGCCGTCCCCGGGATGAGTTCGCTCGGTTCGTCGTAACGTGCGTCAGCCAGCAACTCAAGGAAACCCATGGCGAGGTCGATGTGGAAATTATTGAGGCGGAAAAGGGGTACGATTCAGTTTGGTCGATCAATGGTCGAGAGGTCATCGTATTATTGGAGACGGAAGAGTTGAAGCAAGCGAAAAATCAACCATACGCAATCGATGAAAAGCTCTGGCAACGTTTTCGGCAAGTTGGAATCGTCAAGTGATACCGTCTCGTGTATAGGAGTCAACGAACTACGATGGACTGAACAAAAACGAAACGGTAAAGAAAGAAGGGAGTGTCGCATCGAGCGGCACTCCCTTCTTTCTTCTACATTAAAAAACGGGTCTCATTTAATTTGTGTCGGCTTCGCTGTCGAGCGAAATAATAAATAAGCAAGTGTAAAGAGGACGCCGACAAATAAACTAAAGTAAAAAGCAGGAGGAAGTAAGACAAAGACACTGCCTGCAATCGGTCCAAGAATCGACCCGAGACTAAAGGAGATACCAGCTAGGAGGTTGCCGGTCGGTAATAAATGACTCGGTAATTGTTCGGTCATGTAAGCGACCCCTAACGAATACGTCGAGCCAAGTGCCATGCCGCTAAAGGCGAAGATGGCGAACAAGGCACCGTAACTTTCAAAAAGGAAACAAGCCGCGAGAAACGCGCTTGCCCCGATGCAGAGTACAGTGATTAAGGTCCGCCGTTTTCCAAAGTGGTCAGCTAGCCGTCCGAGCGGGAGTTGCATGATGAGCGAACTGACGACGAACGTCGTGATTAAGGCACTCGTCTCGGACAAGGCATACCCGTTCCGTGTCGCGAAAACGGGGAAACTTGCATTCAATGTCGCTTCCAAAAATCCGTATGTGAAGCCAGGCAGTAACGTAAACCAGGCACTCGCGAGGACGAGACGATAGCGGGAGGCTGCACTTTGTAATTCTTCCGGCATGATGTCGGTTGGTTTTTCATTCGGCAAGCGACGTAACAAGACGAGGACGATGACGGTCAATGTCCCGGTTAAGACGAACGGAAGCCAGTCAATTAAATCGACAAGTGGAGCGGCAAGGGGACCGAGTGCGAAGCCAAGCCCGAATGCCATGCCGTAAAGCGACATCGTCCGTCCTAACTTTTCATTGGGGGTAATCGATGTCACCCAGACTTGCGAACCGTAATGTAACGTTTGATCGCCAAACCCGACGATGAAGCGTAATACCATCCAGGCGAGGACGCTTGGTAACAACGGAAAGGCGAACACAGCGACGGCGACTAACGATAGACCGAAAGAGATGACGGGGACATAGCCATGACGTCGTAAAGGTTTTTCCATCAATGGAGCAGCGACGATAACACCGATATAAAGGACGGCAGCACTCAGACCATTTATGTAAGCAGGTGTTCCTTGACGCTCGAGTAAAATAGACAACAAAGGAATCAATAATCCTTGCGTAAAGCCGGAGATAAAGACAATCGATAAAATCAGGGCGAAGCGACGAGACACGACAAAACAACTGCCTTTCATTTTTTGAATTAAGCATAACACGCCCCGCCTGCACGATTGTACAGCGGGGCGCTTGTGTTCCTATTTTTCAGTCTGTTCAAAACGTGTTGGGCGTGGCATATGCAGAAGGTGTTCGTCCCAATCCGTCTGATCGAACACTTCATCATGTTCGATGCTGTGGGAAGAACGAATTCCAATCATCATGATTCCGAGTACCATACTGAACATCCCGATGATGGTGACAATCCCGACGAGCCATTCCATTATGAAAACTCCCTTCAGCGAAAGAACGTGTGTCAACTTTGTGACAATCTTTTCCCCGTTTGGAAGCAGGTAAAACCTGTCGGCTGTTATAAGCGACTTGATTGCTTGAGGAAGTCGACATCTGGATAGTAGGCATTCTTGACGAGCGCATTCGGTCCGAGGCACTTAACGGCCGGGCAATGACACGATAGACTTTTGTTTAGTTCAGTTTGTTGCCATTCAGCATAGGCGTCGTTGAAAGAGGTATCATGAATCGTTCCGAGAGAAGCGAGTTCATCACCAAAGTCCGTGACGATGATCTCACCATCAAAAATATTGACGTTTAGGCGTGAGCGTCCATCGGGATCGTTTCGGACAGATACATTCGTTTCTTGACGCAGACGGCGATGAAGAGCTAAATCTTTTTCCTCCATCGAACAGGCATAGAACGGGAGTGTTCCGAAGAGCATCCAGACGTTCGGGTCACGGACGTCAAGCAAACGATGGATCCCGTCGCGAATCTCATCAAGACTGGCAGCTTCAATCATTGAAGCGAAATCTGCTGGATACATCGGGTGCACTTCATGACGGACGCAACCCATATCCACGATTTCTTGATGAATCGCTTCGAGGTGCGGGAGTGTCCGTTTATTAATCATTGTTTCGGCGGAGACAAGGACGCCACGGGCATTTAAAATCCGTGCATTCTCCTTCATTCGTTCGAATAACTTCGTCCGCGCTTCACGTGACGGTTTCCGTTCCATCATCGCAAAACCACCATCGATGAAATCGTCCGCCGTTCCCCAGTTATGGGATATGTGTAAAACGTCGAGATAGGGGATGATTAATTCGTACCGTGAGAGTGGAAGTGTTAAATTTGAATTAATTTGGGTTTTAGCGCCGCGTTCGTGGGCATACTTAAGTAAAGGGACAACATATTCCTTGACCGATTTCGTCGATAGCATCGGTTCGCCCCCTGTAATCGAAAAGGCCCGGAGATGTTTGATTTCATCGAGACGTTTGATTAATAGTTCGACGGGGATTTCTGGGTTCTCGCTACTCGCTAACATATAGCCGACGGCACAATGTTCACACCGCATGTTGCAGAGTTTTGTTGTCGTCACTTCGATGTTCGTCAGCATGGCCTGACCATACTGTTCGATATCGCGATAGGCTTCCCACGGATCATTTTCGATCGTGATCGTTGATTGTTGTAACATAGTTATATTCCTCCTTCATAAATGCTCCACTTCGTATCGTATGCTAAAATAACGACGGAATCTATAAGAAGAAAGGAAGTCTGAATAATGGGAAAAGCAAGAACTGATAAACTTGGCCAGATGAATGTGCTAAAATCAAGAATGCAGCTTCTATGCCACACGATCGATTCACTGGATGAAACATCAGATATCGAGGATTTAGAACGACTCGCAGTTTCCTTGGACCAGTTAAAAGCCAAGGTACTTCGTTATGCAAAAGATATGAAGGAACATGAGGGATCAGAAAGCGGTTAATCGAAACCGCTTTTTCATTTGTATCATGGAAAGGATGAAGAGAATGGCAACGAAAATTAAACTAAATGTCGGAGAAATCCGCTCCGTCACGTGTCTACGGATGGGAATCAATGGCGAGGGGATTGCGACACTCGAACGACAAATCGTGTTCATTCCGGGGTTACTCGTCGGAGAAACAGCACAGATTGAAATCACGGAAGTCCACGACAATTTCGCAAATGCAAAACTAGTCAAACGTGATGACCGTTCGCCGGATCGTGTCACACCACTCTGCCCGATTTACAGTCAATGCGGCGGATGCCAGCTTCAACATATGAGCTATGCAGGACAACTCCGTTACAAAGAAGAGATGTTACGAAATGCATTCTCGAAATCAACGAAGTTGAACATCGAAAAGGCAGATATCCGTTCAACAATCGGTACAAAAGAATGGGAATACCGGAATAAATCGCAATTTGCGGTCGGAAAAGAAGGCAATCAAATCGTCAGTGGTTTGTATTCAGCGAATTCAAATCGTCTTGTCGCGATTGATGATTGCATCGTACAAAATAAAGAAACGTTACGCGTCAACAATGCCGTGACGAAGTTATTAAATGATTACAATGTACCGGTCTACAATTCTGCGAAACAAGATGGTGTCATTCGTAACATCGTCGTCCGGACAGGAATCAAAACAGGTGAGATTCAAGTCGTCCTCGTCGCGTTTAAAGATGGATTTAAAGATCTCGAAGGACTATCACGTGATATTCACAATATTCCGGGTGTCATCTCGGTCGCGCTAAACATCAATGACAAACTGACGTCACGTGTCTTCGGAGAAGAAACAGAAGTTCTTCGTGGTGTCGAAAAGATTGAAGAGCAGATGGGTGAATTCACGTATCAACTTTCGCCACGTGCCTTCTTCCAATTGAATCCGGAACAAGCAGAACGGATGTATGAAGAAGTCGTTCGGGCAGCGGCGCTGACGGGTGAAGAGCGTGTCGTCGATGCGTATGCTGGAGTAGGATCGATTGGTCTTTGGCTTGCAAAAGGAGCAAAAGAAGTCCGCGGTATGGAAATCATTGAAGAAGCGGTTGAAGATGCGAATGCACACATGAAGCAATATGGTTTCAATCACGCCCATTACGTCGTCGGGAAAGCAGAAGCTTGGATTCCGCGTTGGGTCAAAGAAGGTTGGGTCCCGGATGTCTTCATCGTCGACCCACCACGGTCGGGTTGTGATACACAACTATTGAATGCGATGATTTCGTCAAAAGCTAAAAAAATCGTCTACGTTTCGTGTAATCCACAGTCGCTTGCCCGCGATTGTGATCACTTGATGAAGGCTGATTATAAAGTGAGTTACATTCAACCGTACGATATGTTCCCGCAAACGGCACATGTCGAAGCAATCGTCGTCCTCGAGAAAAAGAAAAAGAAAAAGTTCTAATACGTACGAACGCCGCCTTCTTGAAGTATGAACTGCGCCCTATAGTTTGGACAATTTAATAAAAGCACCTTTATTGTTTAAGCTGCTATGAGATGGCTTCGGTATTGTGCCGGAGTC
>NZ_JACSMO010000008.1:0-142303 GCF_018618695.1 Exiguobacterium sp. s127
AGCAACAACGCAACAACAGGTGCACTCGCACTCTTCGGTCTTGCACTCGGTGCAGCTGGAATCGTCGTGGCACGCAAACGTCAAAACGCGTAAGTTCACTTAATCAACTTTATTCAAACGAAAGACACGTTCCGCATCGGCGAACGTGTCTTTCAGCGTTTAGACAAACGCTTATGAAGAGTGAACATGCGATATCGAGATGCAATTCGTTCGCGCTGCCCTGTCTCGCTCGAGGAAAGCAACGAAAAAAGACGCTTGATCTCCCGATAGCACTTTGTCTATCGTGTTTTAAGTTATTAGGAGAGTGCTCCCCCATGTTCTTGTTCACTCAGCGATTGCTTCTTCTTTCTCGAGGCGGTGTCGCCGTCTCGCATGTACGATGGAGGCACCCGCAATGATTAATATGACGGCAAGGATAATAAAAATCATACTCGGATTCGTCATAATCCATTCCCAAAGCTCCGACCATGTCACGGCTTGACCAATCCGAACGATGACAAATGTCCAAAGACCCGTATATAAACCGGCGGCTAAAAACGTCATCCCGAGGTATCGTGGAAGTGGGTATGCAAGCAATCCTGCAACATAATGGATGGGATGACGTACCCCTGGTAAAAAGAACGAGAGCCCGATCGCCCACAAACCACGACGATCTAAAATCTCTTCTGCCCGTGTCAAAAACTTTACTTTCATGAATTTCTTGATGAGTGGAATTTCACGGAAGAAACGAGCGAGTAAATAAAACCACGCGAAGGAAATGAAAAAAATTGGCCACGCAGCGAGCCATATGAGGACCGGATGTACCCCTTCTTTGATTCGTAACGCTGTATATCCCATCATCAATACATCATCCGATAGCGGAGTAAACATGATTCCTCCGGCCAGGCGGACGAGTGCCATGATATCCATTAGTTCATCACTTCCTTTTTTCTCTATACAGAGAGTATGCCTGATTTTGACGTTTTTGAGTAATCTTTGTTCACAAAGTATTTTGAACGGAAAACTATTTTACATTTTAATTTTTTCGTAAGTTGATGCAGACACGCACTGTAAAGTGGCTGTACTAAAGCGTTGAAGCGTTTATTGCATAAAATCATGCAACCGATTTCTATATTTCGAATAATCAGAATGATTAAAACGCTGTAGTAATGCCATTTTAGATGTGCGAAAATAGCTTCAATTCAGTTAGACAATTTCATTATTAAGAAAGGATGATTGGTTTGAAGTTTAAAATTGGTCTGCTCGGTCGTATTGTCATCGCCATCGTATTTGGAATTATAGTGGGTAGCCTCGTCACCGAACGCTTCGATTGGATCGTCCGTTCTTTCGTCACATTCAATGGGATTTTTGGTCAGTTCTTATCATTCGCTATACCCTTAATCATCCTTGGTTTCATCATTCCGGGTATCGGTGAACTTGGAAAAGGCGCTGGAAAGCTTGTCGGAATCACAGCTCTCATCGCTTATCTCTCGACAGTCGTCGCCGGTTTACTCGCATATGGTACAGCAGTCAACTTGTTCCCGCGCATGCTCAGTGGTTCATTCGCAAACATGGAGAACCCGGAAGAAGCACTCTTAAAAGGCTTCATGGAAGTTGAAATTCCCCCTGTCTTCGGCGTCATGACCGCTCTTGTCATGGCCTTCGTCTTCGGAATCGGAATCGCAGCAACTAGAAGCGAACGTCTGCTTGAACTCTCGATTGATTTCCGTAGCATCATCGAACTGATTATCGGCAAAGTCATCATTCCATTACTCCCGTTTCACATCGCAGGAATTTTCATGAATATGACATATGCCGGTCAAGTCGCAGAAATTCTTTCTGTGTTCGCACTCGTTTTCGTCGTCATCCTCGTTCTTCACTTCGTGATGATCACATTACAATATACGATTGCCGGTATCGCCAATAAACAGAATCCGTTCCGTCTTTTGAAAACAATGATGCCTGCCTACTTCACAGCCATCGGGACACAATCTTCCGCAGCGACAATTCCTGTCACGCTACGGCAGACAAAAGCAAATGATACCGATGAAGAAGTCGCAAACTTCGTTGTTCCGCTTTGTGCGACCATCCACCTTGCGGGTTCGACGATCACGTTGACGTCAATCGTCATCGCGATTCTTTACTTGAACAACATGCCGGTCACGTTCGGTGCGATTTTCCCATTCATTCTCGCCCTCGGTGTGACGATGATTGCAGCACCAGGCGTTCCCGGTGGTGCCGTCATGGCCGCAACCGGCTTGTTCGTCTCCATGCTCGGCTTTGACCAGACCATGGTCAGCCTCGCGATTGCACTCTATATCGCACAAGACAGTTTCGGTACAGCAGCAAACGTCACAGGGGACGGTGCGATCGCGAAAATGGTCCACGCCATCAAACGCCATACATCAATCCTTGATGACAAAAAAGAACGAGATATCGCTTAATCCCAAAAACGGCTTCGCTCTCCGCGAAGTCGTTTTTTTGTTGTGCTCGATTCGTTTGAAAAAGAAGGGAATCCGCTTACGATAAGAGAAGTGTAATAAAGAACCTGAACGTATATCTGCTTGTATGATAGAGGAGGAATTTTCATGTTACATCGCCGGAAGACCTATACGATTCGCCCGGAACGACTACAGGAATTTACCGAGTTCTTTCACACCTATCTCTTTCCCCTACAAATCAGTCACGGTGCCCGTCTCGTCGGTCGCTGGGTGACGGAATCGGAAGATGAAGTCATCGCCATTTGGGAATATCGCGATCGGGAGCACTATGAGCAAGTCGACCGTGATGTCCGTAACAGCGCCTTACGCCGGGAAGCGATGAAGAAACGCGCCCGCCTCGGGAAAAACCTCTACATCAAATCGACGGAAGATTTCATGACGGCGACAGGTATCTACACACCACCCCGTGCAATCGTCAGCGTCACCGCCTACATCACGAACGATGCTGGTGAAGTCTTGCTTGTCCGCAACCTCCATCGTGGCGACACGTATGAGCTACCCGGTGGACAAGTCGAAAACAATGAATCGATTCTCGATGCCGTCAAACGTGAAGTCAAAGAAGAAACCGGTGTTGACGTCACGATCGACGGCATTACCGGCATCTATCAAAATATATCAAGTCACATCATCTGCGTCGCCTTCCGTGGGACGTACGTCAGCGGTGAATTGCAAGCACAAGAAGGCGAGACGACGGACGTCGGCTTCTTCCCTGTCACGCGTGAGAACGTCGACACCTATATCAAACGTGAGCATTTCCAAATCCGCGCACTCGATGCGATGAATCCCGTTTACCTGCCGCATGCCCTCTATACCGTCCGACCGTATGAACTCGTCAGTCGTTACGATGGCAATGCCCCGTCTGCTTTATCCGGACAAAATTAACTGACAAAAATGGACCCTCTCCAATGAGAAGGTCCATTTAAGCGTGTAGACAAATTCTTATGAAGCGTGTACATGCGATATCGAGGAGCAATCCGTTCGCGCTACCCTGTCTGCATGACTAGATTTCTGTCACGATATTACTTGAAAAGCGTCACGTTTCGTTGACTCCTGCGGGAAAAAGTGCGTTCTTAACGCACTTTCAGAGGCAGGCAAGACCCTGCTCGTTGTCCGTGAGGATCAAGGAGCAACGGCTTGCGCCTCGCCCGAGGAAAGCAACGAAAACAGACGCTTATCTCCCGATGGCACTTTGTCTATAGCCTGAAATGGACCCTCTCTGTGATGAGAAGGTTCATTTTTCATTATTTCGTAACCAGTCGTGCCGTAATGCCGGCATCATCCGTGACGTACACCGCGTCTTCCGTCCGCTCTACTCGGTAGAGCGAAGCATCGATCGCAGCAACCGCTTTTTCTAACACGGATGCACTTGGATAAACGAGCGTCCAATAATCCAGTCCGACGGCGTCGCCCGGTGCCTTTGGCGCGTCCGCTCCTGCCCACAGGTTCATCCCGATGTGGTGATGATAACCACCCGCTGCAACAAATAAGGCTTTCATCCGTGACGCATCGGTCGCCACTTCAAAACCAAGCGTGTCGACATAAAAGGCGCGTCCGGCTTCGAGTGATTTGACATGGAAATGGACATGACCCATGACCGTATCTGCCGGCATTCCGTACCAGTCTTCTTCGCCTGCCTCAACGAGCATGCTTTGCCAATCGACGGGGTCTGTCGTCATCTTGACGTCCCCGTTCGCCTCATAAGACCATGTCTCCCGTGGACGATCGGCATAAATCTCAATCCCGTTCCCGTCCGGATCGGATAGATAAAACGCTTCACTGACGAGATGGTCGCCTTGACCAAGATCAACGTCATTTGAAATCAAGTTGCGGATGACGAAACCAAGTTCTTTTCGACTTGGCAATAAAATCGCGAAATGATACAGTCCCGCGACTGAATTGGGTGCGAGACGTCGTGCATCTTTCTGCTCCTCCAGCACGACGAGTGGTGTCATTTTCGCACCAAGCGTCGCCGTGTTCCCTGTCTGTTCGAGTACCGTTAGTCCGAGCAGGTCACGGTAAAATGAAATCGATTGGTCTAAATCCGTAATCCGTAAGCTGACCGGTCCGAGCGTAATCTCTGAATGGATTGTCATATTGTTATTCCTCCTGTACGTTCACTTCATAGGTTCATTATCCCCCGGAAGCAACGTGAACGGAAGTAGGCACAAAAAAGTGGTATAGTTTCTAAAAAGATACTACGAAGGAGGAACGATGATGCAAGAGACACCCATCTGTCGCGTCGAGACTGCACTCGAGATTTTGACGGGAAAATGGAAACCGTCGATTTTGCTCGAGCTCATTACTCACGGGACACTCCGCTTCAGTGAATTAAAACGACATCTACCGAACATCACCCAAAAGATGTTGACGGCTCAACTACGTGAACTTGAGCTAAATGATATCGTACACCGTGAAATCTACCAAGTCGTTCCACCCCGCGTCGAGTACTCCTTGACGGATTACGGGCGGACACTCATGCCAATCCTCAATGTGATGAACCATTGGGGCGAACAGCATGCCGTGCATATGGAACAAAAAAAACAAGAACAACATACAGCTTCTTTACGCTAAGGGTTTGAAACAGCTGATGATTTAAAGGGATGGCTTTTGAGTCAGGCCCTTTTTGTGTTGTTGATTTTTCTCTGCTCACTCGCTTTAGGAAATCAGTAAAAATGATAATGGAATAATCTCCCTTATTTCACGTATACTGAAGAAATAGACTGCTTGAAGGAGTGACTTACTTATGCACCAGCTATATGCCATCGAACAACTTACAGATCGGCTCAAACAGGATCCGACCGTTGAAGCGATTTTTTTGAAAGGCTCATTCGGTCGCGGCGAGGAAGATTTTCATTCCGACCTCGACCTCTACTGCCTCGTCGCAGAAGGGACTGTTTCGGAGTTCCTGCCTCGTCGTCTGGCGCACCTTGAAGCGTACCGGCCCGTCATTTGGCACGATGACATTTTCATCGTCGCCCCACAAATGATTGCGGTCTATGATGACTTGTTACATGTCGACCTATTTACCGTCACGACCACTTCGTTAAATCAAAAAGATGCCATCCGCGTCCTGTATGATCCAAAAAATCAGTTAGCACCGTTTATCGAAGAAACGTCTCTGACCCTGTCGCAGCAGGAATTCGAAGACGAGGCAATCGATGCCGTCTGGTTCTACTTCCAGTATCAAAAAGCCGCCGCGCGCGGCAACGGCTTATGGGCGGTCGAAATGTTACGCAGTGCGTTGACGAAGTTCGCAAAAGTCCTGTTGCACCACTATCTGCCGGAGCGGGCGCAGCTCGGACTAAAGACGATTTCAGATTACTTACCGGACGACCAGCGTGTCCCGTTCGAGGCCGTTTATGACGTCCTCGTCCCGGCGACGTATCAAGAAGCAGGACGCCGCTATATTGCGTTACTCGAGCAGGAACGCTCTTTTTTGCAGATGACATTACAGAATCAACCGGAGACACTCGTGTTACTCGACCGTCTCCTCCGCTCAGCGTCTGTTTCCCGTTGAACAAGTCGTCGCTTTTGTCGAATATTACTTAACCTACAAACAAAACTCCCTTCGGATATTGAAGGGAGTTTTGTTTGCTGTTCCGGTTATCCTAACGTAAGGTGACGTTTAGAAAACGCCCTGACTCAAAGTTCGAGTCAAGACGTTCCCGCGTCATTTCACTTTAATGACAATTTTACCTTTCGCATGCCCTTCTTCTCCGTAATCATGGGCTTGTTTCGTATCCTCAAGATCAAAGATCCGGTCGACGACGGGTTTCAGTTCACCTTTTTCGACGGCTTCCGCAATTTTTTTCATCCGTTCGCCTGTCGGCTGCATGAAGACATATTCGACGCGTGCCTTCGCCTGTTTTGCTTCCTCTTCGTTCGGCGGCGTTGAAATCGAGACGAGCATTCCATTTTCTTTAAGCATTTTGTATAGTTTGCCCTGTCCGTCTCCCCCCATCGTATCGAAAACGAAATCAAGGTCACGCACGGTTTCTGCCGGATCTTGTTGTTTATAATCGATGACTTCGTCGGCTCCGAGTTCACTGACCCAATCGACGTTCGGGGTGCTCGTTGATGTGACGACATACAAGCCGTGTGCTTTCGCGAGCTGGATTGCGACCGTCCCGACGCCACCTGAACCGGCACCGATGAAAATCCGGTCACCCGGTTTCGCATCCATCACTTCGAACATGACTTGCCATGCCGTATGCGCGACGAGTGGCAATGATGCGGCCTCCTCGAAGCTCAGGGAGGCTGGCTTTTTGACGACGAGATGGGCATCGACCGCAACATACTCGGCATATGTGCCTTGACGGGCAATATCCGGGCGGCTGAAGACTTCATCTCCGACCTTCAAATCGGTCACGTTTGCTCCGACTTCTTTGATGACACCCGATACATCCCAGCCGATGACGAGCGGCATGTCGTAACTGAGCATCTCTTTTAAGTACCCTTCACGCAGTTTCCAGTCAACCGGATTGACACTCGCTGCATGAACTTCAATCAATACGTCATCTGCACCAATTGTCGGTTGCTCAATCTCTCCTACTTTGAACTCATCCGACCCACCATATTGTTCGATATAC
Organism: Exiguobacterium sp. s127; assembly: GCF_018618695.1. Classification (NCBI taxonomy): domain Bacteria; kingdom Bacillati; phylum Bacillota; class Bacilli; order Caryophanales; genus Exiguobacterium; species Exiguobacterium sp. s127. The sequence continues at coordinate 7,070 of NZ_JACSMO010000008.1, forward strand.
GCTGCTTTCATCTCATCGTCCTCCTTTAATTTGTTCATTCACCTTTACTATCTTCCCATTCTGCTTATTCCACAAACGAAAAAGCACACCGCGTGTAGGGCGATGTGCTTACTCATTAACCTTCTTTTGTCGTTTCACGGAGCGTCGATGCCGTTGCGTTCAACGCATGAATCGCGTGCTGCAAGTCACGAATCTGTTCGACTTGCGACCGGGTCAGACCTGATAATTGATCACTGCTCGTCAATAACAAATCCATGAAGGCATCCAGCTGTTCTGTCGCCTGCGTGATATCCGTCAAACTACTCGTAATCGTTGCGAATTGCTGACGGGCGCCACTAATCGCTTGGACCGAATCGGATGAGTCTGATGCGATCGTCTGCAAGGCTTGCTGACTCCGCTGCATCCGTTCCTCTTGCTCACGGAGTAACGTCGTGCTCGCATTGATCGCACTTCCCGTATTCGTCACGTCACGTTCAACCCGTTCGATGATTTGATTGATTTCTTTTGATGCCTCTGCCGTTTGTGACGACAGGTTGCGAATTTCCTGTGCGACGACGGTGAACCCTTTTCCGAATTCCCCTGCCCGTGCAGCTTCGATTGAAGCATTTAAGCTCAGCAAATTCGTCTGCGTCGCGATTGCGTTGATGCTCGACGTGATCGTCACGATTTCTTGGAATCGTCCTGCGAGCTGACCGAATGATGTCACGGACTCACCCATGCTGACCGTCAATTGTTGGAGTGACTCGCCCGCTTCACTGATTGTCTCTTGACTGTTCTCGGCCGTGAGTTTTGAAGAAGAACTCCGCTCGAGAGCGCGATCGACGGCTAGTGTGACGTCAGCAATCGATTGGACGTTACTCTCATTCATTTGCCGAATTTGACGGACGGATGTCGCATTTTTCGCTGAGTTTGCCGCAAGCATCTTCATCGCGTCATCGATTTTTTCGAATGAGGCTTTTGCCGTATCGACTGTTTCACTCATATCTTCCGTGAACGTCGTCACGTCTATCGCTGTTGCCGCGGATTGGGCAAGCGTCGTCCGAGAGACTTCTGCATACGTTTCCGCTTTTTCCTGTTGACGCTGAACTTCCGTCATGACATTGCGACCGAACACAGCAACAAAGACGGCTGCTGCAAAAATCATCAAGTAAATGACAAGCGCAACGATCAAGTCGAACAGATTCGTAAACTCAACCGTTCCGATGCTTGTAAACATGACAAGTTCGAGCAGACCGAGTACTCCCGCCATCACGACAATCCGGGGAATCAAGTAGACAATCGACATGACGAGATACAGATAGGCAATCGTCCAAATGCTCTGCGTCGGCAAAGTGACGAGGACGAGCGCCAGGACCAAATAGGTCAATGTGATTTGAATGTACTTCCCAATCGGGTGCTGCCCGAAAAATTGATTCCCGGCCAGTAATGCTATCGTCAAGATGATACCACCGATCAAAAATTGATAAAAAGCTCGCATCGAGACATAATCCATCTGGGCAAAAATGAAAATCAACGGATGGGCGACTGTAATTAACGTTGGGATGAGGCGGGACAATATTTTAGTACTGAGCTGTTCGAGCGGTGACACCATCTGCAAAACTCCTTCTCTCATTCGTATACTCATCTATCGGTTTCAATGCGTGAGAGTTTTAGTGATTTGCCTATTTTACCCACTTGACGCCTTGATTCTGAACAGCGTATGTTGAAAATATGCTATAGGTAGAGGATGGGTGACAATGCTGTATGTTTTAGTCGGCCTCGCCGGTGTACTCGGTGCCTCGGCACGGTACGGTCTTAGTTTAGCAATCGGTCAACTGGCGACAGGAACGTTTCCGATTGCGACGCTCGCGATTAATTTGCTCGGTTGCTTCATTTTAGGATATGCCACACATTTTTTATTTCGGACGAACTTACTCCATCAGTATGCGATGACGGCGCTCGGAACAGGCTTCATCGGCTCGTTCACGACATTCTCGACGTTTAGCGTCGAAGCGGTCACGTTACTGCGGACCGGTCTATATGGCTTCGCCGCACTTTATGTCCTCCTTAGTCTATTCGGCGGATTATTTTGTTCGTACCTCGGTTACGCGCTCGGGACGCGCCGTCTCCGGCAGTTCGCGGCAAGGAGGGACAACACATGACGCTGCTCGCACTCGGAATCGGTGCTTTTTTCGGTGCCATCAGTCGTTTTGCACTCAGCCAATGGGCGAAGACGTTTTGGACACGCGACTTCCCGCTCGCGACATTCATCGGTAATGTCAGCGGTTCTTTTTTACTCGGTCTCGTCATCGGTCTTCATCTCGATTCGACGTGGACGTTGTTTCTCGGGACGGGATTTCTCGGTTCGTTTACGACCTTTTCGACCTTTAAGCTCGAGACGCTCCAACTGCTCCAACATGAAAATATACGGACACTCGCTCTTTACCTCGGGACAAGTTATGTCCTTGGCATCAGTGCAGCTTTTCTTGGTATCGTCTGTGCACTCGCAATAAACTAAAAAGCAGGTCTGCCTCGTCCGCTGAGCGGAGAAGGACAGACCTGCTTTATTTTTTTCATTTAATCATTCAACCAGAAAAGGCCGACTGTTTCTGCTCCGGCATGTGTTCCAATCGCTGGACCGAACGTCCCTTCAAGAATCGTCAATTCCGGAAACTTCGCTGCGACACTGCTCCGCAGATCGGCTGCCATGTCTGGCGCAAGCGTCGTCGCGACATAAATCCGGTTCTTATAGAATGTCTTCTGACGCATCGCATTTTCGATTTGTTTAATCATTTCGATATATGCTTTTTTAAGTGAACGTGCCTTTTTGAACGGAACGATTTTCCCCGCTTCGTCCGTCGTGATGATTGGCTTGATGTTGAGTAAGTTCGCGAGGAATAAATCTCCTGACGAAACCCGCCCACCGCGGCGCATCGTCTCCATGTTCCCGACGATCATATAAAAATGCGTCCGTTTCGATAAGTTCGTCAAAGCTGCTGTAATCTCTTCGACAGTCTTTCCTTGTGCTTCAAGATCCATCCCGTAACGAATGAACTCTTGTTGGTTTTCAAACGCAGTATGCGAATCGATGATATGGACTGGGAAACTTGCCGCTTCTGCAGCTGATGCAGAACTTTGGACCGTACTTGATAATCCATTCGTACAGTGCACAGCAATCGCACAATCATATCCTTCTTCTTTTAGGCGTTCATACGTACCGACGAACTCGCCGAAGATTGGTTGTGATGTCTTTGCGACCAACTTCTTGTCCGCATCAAGTGCGCGGAACAAACGCTCGACAGTGATCGTGTCTTCGTTGTAGGCAGTATCCCCGAGCAAGATTTGAATCGGTACGACATTGACGCCGATTGCGTCTGCCTCTTCCTTTTTGAAATAGGCCATACTATCGGTCACCCATGCTATTTTAGTCATTTTCTTATGCCTCCGTTAGATTCTTCTCGCTTTATCCTACCACATACGAACTTAATATTCGCGAGAAACATCACTGTATTCGGCTAAATTGAAAGGTCGTCCGCTTTTGATATCGATCGCCCGCGCGTAAGACGACGGATGGGAAATCAGGTTGATTGATGGCGTCCGGCAGTCCTTGTGTCTCAAAACAGATGCCAAGGTAAGGCGTCGCGCGACGACCGGCAATCGTAAAGTCTCCCCCTAAATGGTTGCCCGTATAGACAACGACACCCGGTTGTTCTGTCACGACACGTAACGCCCGACCACTGACCGGTTCTTCGAGGACGATTTCGCCCCCCTCTTTCAGAAGGAAGGGATGATCGACTCCGCTTCCGACCTGACGGAGCGCTTCGTCAGGGGCATGCGTCACTTCGTATAACGGCCGCGCTGTCCGAAAATCAAAAACGGTCTCATGAACGGATAAAATTTCACCCGTCGGTAACGCGTCTTGATCGAGCGGAACATAGAATGGCGCATCCATCCGCAAGCGGTGTTGCTCCACTGTCGTCTTCGCGTCTCCTGTTAAATTGAAATACGTATGGTTCGTCGGACTAAACGGTGTTGAAGCCGTCGTCGTCGCATCATACGTCAACGTCAATGCATCCTCATCCGTCCACTCGACCGTCAATCGCACATCGAGCTGTCCCGGATATCCATTCTCTCCATCCGGACTGACAAGTGACAAGTGAAGCAAATCGCCTTCAATCTCATGATCAAAAAAGCGATTCGACCAGTTGACACTCCCTCCATGTAAATGATGATCTCCTTCGTTTTGTTCGAGTAGGTAGTTCATCCCTTCGAGCGCGAATGCCCCATTGGCGATTCGTCCCCCGACACGACCAATCGTCGCACCTAAATGATGGGGATCATCTAAGTATTGGTCGAGCTCGTCAAATGCGAGAACGACATTCTCAATCTTCCCCTGCTTATCAGGTACACGAATCGCCGTGATTTTACCGCCGAGGTTCAACAGGTCGACACTGTGTCCCAATCGATTCATCAATGTAAAAGCGATGATCGGTCGTTCGCCGGATCGTCCGACTTCTTTTTTTGTAATCATCCGCTTCTTCCTCCTATATCTTATCGTTGCCTGCTTTCATTTTTACCCACCTTCTCCTAAAAAAAAACAATCCTCTTGTTGAAACGCTTCCCCGCCTAAAAAAACCGGACTCGACACCTGTCGAATCCGATTTTCACTTCAAGACGATTCCTGCTGATGCAGTCATATTGAGTTCTGAGTCAACCTTCCTCAACTACTGGTAGCGGCAAGGTTAGCACGACACGCGTTCCTTGGTTGAGACGAGAGTGAATCGTACACGTCGCGGCTTCTCCATACTTGATATCGAGCGTCCGTCGTAGTAAAAACAACGTGCTCGTCTCCGTCAAAGCATCTTCTTCGAGCCGTCGTTTCACATCTGGTCCGATTCCGACGCCGTTATCGCTGACTTCTAAGACAAGATCGTTCTCCTGACGAAAAGCACGTACGTTAATTTGTGAACGACGACCGACTTTCGAAAATGCATGCCGTAACGCATTGTCGACTAACTTCGTTAACAGGAATGGCATGATGAGCGTCTCCTCAATCGCCGTCTCGACATCTAAATCAATCGTGATATCCGCATGGGTCAACTGATTTTGACGTCGCCTTGTCCCTTCGAGAGCGAGATAGGCTTTTAAAGTCGTGATTTCGTCACGAAGTGGATGATCTTCGACCCAGCGTGCTGCCGTCAATAGTTGGAGCAAAGAGCCTAGCTGTTGTTTGACCGGCGTCCCCGGATCAGCCGTCTGATGGATTTCGTCCACGATTCCCCGTAAATAATTCGGATGGAGGAACGGTTTCATTTTAGGGAGCGAGCGTTTTTCGAGTTGCTCTTCTCGATACGTCACGAGCTCACGCGCAAACAGCTGAACGAGTTGTTCCGTCGTCTGTTCAATCGTGTCATCAAACAAATGACTCGGAAAATAACATACGATACCGGCCTTGTCTCCATCCATCTGTAAGGGATGAAACGATAGAATTTGGTTTGTCGTCCGGTCTTCGACTTGTAACGGAACCGCTTCTTCAATCCAACGTTGTACATTCGGTTGAAATCTGCCGCCGTACACAGGTGTTTCCCCCGCTTCAATATCGACGAGCACTTTTGCAGGTCCAAGTAAGACGACACGGTCAATTTTAGTTTCTTCCAAAATGGTCGTGCCAATCTGACAGGCGACGTCTGCTGTCATGCCTTCTTTTCGAAGTGGACGGATGACAGCCAACAATCGAGAGGAACGGGCACTTTCGCGAACAAACAATTCCTTTTCGAATCGGAGTTGCGTCCGTAAGATGACGATGAAGACGATAATCCCGATCGTGTTTGCAAACAGCATCGGGAAGACCGCCTGACTCGCAATCACGATGAGTTCCGACGGATCATCTGCGAGCAAGATGGCCAATCCTAAATCAAGGATAACCATACTCATGACGAGAGCAATCGGTTGTAATAATGTATATTTATCTTTCAAGCGCCAGCGACGACTGTAGAGACCACTGAGAGTACCGGCAGCGACGGCGATGAACCATCCTGTCTCTGCTCCCATCGAACCGAGCAAAAAACGATGAAACCCAACAAGGAGACCCGTCAGTCCACCGACGAAGGGACCACCGAGCAGTCCACTCGTGACGATAATCGTTAGACGCGTATCAATCAATAATTGATCATCGGTCACTGCAAGTCCAAGCAACGGATCAATCGTTTGATTCGAGGAGACGACAACTCCGGCATAGTTCATCAAAATACCCGAGACGACGAATATGCTGAGCAAGGCGAGTCGACGCGAGCGACTCGTCGATGTTTTAAAGACGTGCCGTGACGTTCGCCACTGCGACAATAAAAATGCTAGCAACGCCAGCATACCAAGCCGGCTGAGTAAAAACGGGATTAAGTCTAACACAAGGTTCCTCCCTCTAGTGAACGACACGATGAATTCTCTTTTTAGTAGTATTCAAGCCGACACGACGATTTCCCTACTTCCCGATCCGTTATTCACACACTGATATGATTTCTGAAAAATTGATTCCCGCAGCAACAAAAAAATCCCCTTGGTGATCTCAAGAGGATTTTAGACTGTAGACAAACTCTTATGAAACGCAAAAATGTGATATCGAGACGGATTGCGCTCTAAACCATCTGCATGCCCGGCTTTCCGTCACGATGTTACCTAAAAAGCGTCACGTTTCGTTGACTCCTACGGGAAAAAGTGCGTTTTTAACGCACTTTCAGAGGCAGGCAAGACCCTGCTCGTTGGCCGTGAGGACCAAGGAGCAACGGCTTGCGCCTCGCCCGAGGAAAGCAACGAAAAAAGACACTTTTATCTTCCGATATCACGTTGTCTACACGCTAAAATCCCCTTGATTGGCTCAAGAGGATTTTGCATGTTGTTCTTATTCTGCTTTTTCGAGCGGGTGCAACCACAGTTTGATTTGATTGATTTGATAGTTCTCCATTTCCATCACTTCGACAGAGAACGTCTCTGTATCGATATGTTCGCCTGGCTGCAGATCGATGTTGTGCATCTGAATCCAGCCACCGATCGTATCGACATCTTCATCGTTCGTAAACCGCAGACCGAAACGTTCTTCCAAATCTTCTAGTAAGACCGTTCCTGCGACGAGATATTCGTTGTTCGGCAACTCTTGAATTTCTTCGACTTCATCCGTATCAAATTCGTCACGGATTTCACCGACGATTTCTTCAAGTAAATCTTCCATCGAGACGATTCCCGCCGTACCGCCATATTCGTCTACGACGAGGACGATATGTGAACGGGTTTCTTTCATTTTTCGTAACGTATCCTGAAGCGACGTCGATTCTGAGACGACCGGTAAATCCTTCAAGTAATGTGTGACCGGATATTCATGTCCGTTCGCGAAATCTGTCAAGACTTCTTTGACGTTGATATAGCCAAGAATACGGTCTTTATCATTTTCTTCCGTTACCGGGTAACGGGTAAACGGATTGTCCATGAAAATTTCCATCAGCTCCGCTTTTGAGAGACGCTCTGAGATCGTCGCCATCCGCATCCGCGGGACCATCAAATCTTTGACGACGTGCTCGTCAAAAGCAAAAACATTTTGCATCAAGGCAAGTTCCGTTTGGTTGATTTCACCACTTTGGAAGCTCTGTGCCATGATGATTTTCAACTCATCTTCTGAGTGGGCTTGTTCGTGTCCAGCAGGTTTCACACCGAAAAGTCCAAGGAACAGACGTGCCGATCCATTGAGTAACCAAATGAACGGGTACATGATTTTTCCGAAAATGAACAAGGGACGTGCGAAAATCAAAGTCATTTTTTCCGCATACTGGATGGCAAGCGTTTTTGGCGCAAGCTCCCCGATGACGACGTGTAAAAATGTCACGGAAATGAAGGCGATTCCGAACGATAAGAGTGTCGAGACGGCAGCCGAGACGCCGAATTCGTCAAAGACAGGATGGAGAATCTTTTCGACGGTCGGCTCTCCGAGCGCCCCGAGTCCAAGTGCTGTCACCGTGATCCCAAGCTGACAGGCAGACAAGTAATAATCGAGATCACCGGCGATTTTTTTAGCAAGAATCGCACTCTTATTGCCTTCTTGAATCATTTGGTCGAGACGCGACATCCGAACCTTAACGACCGCAAACTCTGACCCGACGAAAAACGCTGTTAACACAATCAACAACACCACTAAAAATAAATTGATGAAAAGTATAGTATCCAAAATCCCCTAAAAAGGGGTCACCTCCAGTTATTAGTTTTACAGCTGGGCGATCAACGATGCAATCAAGGTGAGGCGACGCGATAACTCAAGACGAATCTCTTGTTTTTCGAACTCTGTCGATTCGAGCAGACGTCGCTCTAACCCTTTGACCGTATCTTGAAGCTGCTGTACTTCTTGATAAATGACATCTCCCGTTTTTTCTTCCCGTTCCGTAAATGAAGCAAGAATCTCTTGTAAGGAAAGCCGCTGTGTCTTTAAATATTCAATCTTTTGGACTTGATGGACGACATCTTCCGGATACAACCGGTAACCTGCCGCCGTTCGTTCTGACGTTAAGAGACCGAGCGACGTGTAATAGTCAATCGTCCGTTTTGATAAGCCGGTGGTCTCCGCGACCTGACCGATTTTAAGTAGCGCCTTCCCAAAGATTCTCACCCCCTTTCACAGCAATTTGTATTTTTATCATAGCATGTCAAAACCGTACAGTACAACGTTGTGCTTGCTTTGAAACATGTATTCACAAAAAAAGACCACTCGCCGGTCTTCCGTGACGAAGACGCGCAAGTGGTCATTACTCATACCGTAGCGATTGATTCTTTCATCGGTGTCCCGACGATTGAACGTTCGAGCAATTCGACGACGTCGTATGTTGCGACGGATTCATCGACTTCTTTTGCTTTCGTTCCATCGCTGAGCATCGTCAGACAGTATGGACAAGCAGAACCGATGACAGATGGTTGCACCGTCAACAGCTGTTCCGTCCGAGCGACGTTGACACGGGCTCCGACTTTTTCTTCTTGCCACATCATCCCGCCGCCTGCACCACAGCACATCCCTTTTTCCCGGTTCCGCTCCGTCTCGACGAGCGTGATTCCTGGAATTTTTTCAAGAATGTAACGGGGAGCGTCGTAGATGTCGTTGTACCGTCCGAGGTAACACGAGTCATGATAGACGACACGTTCTTTGACTTCATGCATCGGCGTGATCCGTTTGTCGTCAATCAAGCGCGCCAGTAACTCCGTATGGTGATAGACTTCGACGTCCGGACTGAGTCCGAAGTCCGGATATTCGTTTTTGAACGTGTTGTAGGCGTGCGGATCAATTGTGACGATTTTTTTGACACCATATTTTTCAAACGACTTGATGTTCGCTTCCGCAAGTTCTTGGAACAAAACTTCGTTCCCGATCCGGCGTGGCGTGTCACCCGAGTTCTTTTCATCATTTCCGAGAATCGCGAACGAGATGTTTGCTTCGTTCAGAATGCGGGCGAATGCCATCGCGATTTTTTGACTGCGGCTGTCATACGAGCCCATCGCACCGACCCAGAAGAGGTACTCGAATTCTTCACCAGCTTTTTTCTTTTCTTTCGCCGTTGGAACAACGAGTTCTTTGCGCGTTTTGCGCCAGTTTTCACGTTCTTTCCGGTTCATCCCCCATGGATTTCCTTGACGTTCGATGTTTGCCATCGTCCGTTGTATCTCCGGATCCATTTTTCCTTCCATCATGACGAGATGGCGACGTAAGTCGATGATCTTGTCGACATGTTCATTCATGACCGGGCATTGATCTTCACAGTTACGGCATGTCGTACATGCCCAGATTTCTTCTTCCGTGATGACATTGCCAATCAACGAATCGGGTACGATGTCCATTTGACCGGTTGCAGCAAGGGACGCAATCTGATTCCCTTGTGATCCGTCAAAGGCAAAGGCAGGTGCCCACGGTGATTTTTGTGTGATCGCTGCCGTCTTCATGTTGAGGTGATCCCGCAGCTTGACGATTAAGTCCATCGGCGACAGCATCTTCCCTGTTCCGCTCGCCGGGCACATATTCGTACAGCGTCCGCATTCGACGCAGGCATACAGATCGACCAATTGTTTTTGGTTGAAGTCTTCAATTTTATTGACCCCGAAACTAAATTCGGCATCGTCATCTTCCGCTTCTTCCATGACAGACAAGTCGATCGGTGCAAGGCGGCCGACTTTTGACGTCCGACCGAGCCAGACATTGGCCGTACCGGCGATTAAGTGGGCATGTTTGCCTTGCGGGATGTAGACCATGAAGCTGAGTAAGAACAGTAAATGGGCCCACCAGAAGAAGACGAACAGTCCGAATGCGACTTGTTCCGGTACCCAGCTGAACAAGAAGGCGATAGCAGACGCAACGGGTTCACCGAGTGTCGAATGATTTTCATAGACGAGGAAAAATCCGTTGCCGAATAAAACTGCGACCATCAATCCACCGATAAAGATTAAGGCGAGTCCTGCCATAAAGTTTCGTTTTAAGCGCACCAGTTTCTCGACATAGCGACGGTAGAATCCCCAAACGACCGCAACCAAGATGACGAGCATGACGATTTCCTGGAAGAACGTAAAGATTGGATAAAGTGGACCGAGTGGAATGTGTGGAAAACGTTGTCCGACTGCGAGTCCCTTCCAGATGAAATCAATCGCTCCGAACTGGACAAGTAAGAAGCCGTAGAACATCATGACGTGAATCGTCCCACTCTTTTTATCCTTAAGTAATTTCTTTTGTCCAAAGACGTTCACGAGTACCGAATTGAACCGTTCTTTATTCGTTATATCCCATTCCGCCTTTTTCCCCCGACGAATCGCTTCGTAACGGCTCTTGACGAGCGTCACGAATAGATAACCTGCATACCCGACGATGAGCAGGAAGGCAATCCAGTTAATCAGTAAAAATGTCCCCATGAAACAAGCCCCTTTCCCCCTAAAGCAGTTGTATTGAGATGAGTATAGCATATAATGAATGACTATTCATTCATTATTTTGATATTTTTGGTTACGGTTAAACATTGACTTTTCTATTAAAATTTCAGTTCAAATAGGAGGTATTTGATTATGAAAGGGATTTTGCAACATCCGAATGGTTTAGTAAAAGAAGTAAAAGCCGGTTTCTCATGGACGACGTTCTTTTTTGGGTTTTTCCCGGAGTTTTTCCGCGGTGATTTTAACTAAATTTAGCGAGAATTCTCCCACCTCTAAGCGTCTCGGGGCGAAGCCCAGCGTGTGGGAGATGAATCGCCCGTCTTGGCAAGACTTCAATCGTTTGATACAACCAGTATAACTAATCAAAAGGACTGATATATCAATGAAAATGGACACAAATAAACATTCAGTCTTTCTTCTGAATTATCATCTTGTCCTCGTCGTGAAATACAGATGCAAAGTGATCGATGACGCCATCTCGGAGTTCGCGAGACAGACGTTCGAACGAATCGGCGCGTCGTATCATATCACGCTGAACGAGTGGAATCATGACGGCGATCATATCCATGTGCTGTTCAAAGCACACCCGAACACGGAAATGTCAAAGTTTCTGAACGCCTACAAGAGCGCAAGCAGCCGACTGATCAAACGAGACTTTCCGCACGTCAAGAAACGATTATGGAAAGACATGTTTTGGTCTCGAAGTTACTGTCTGGTGACGACCGGTGGTGCGACAAGCGACGTCATCAGACATTATATCGAAAAACAAGGAAAGGAGTGATTGCTTTGCTGAAGGCGTACAAGTTTCGACTCTATCCGACGAAACCCCAACAAGAATATTTCGTGAAGACGTTCGGTTGTGTCCGTTTCGTCTACAATAAGATGCTCGAAGAACGTATCCGATTGTATGAAGATTCGAAGCTCAATCCTGACACGAAGCAGAAGCTCCCAACCCCAGCGAAGTACAAGCCCGAATTCCCTTTCCTCAAAGAAGTCGACAGTCTTTCTCTTGCGAACGCTCAGATGGACTTAAACAAGGCGTATACCAACTTTTTTTGAGATCGGTCTGTCGGGTTTCCGAAATTCAAATCGAAGCACAATGACCGGGCCTCTTACACGACAAACAATCTGAAGGGGAGCATCCGCATCGAATATCGTAAGGTGAAACCTTCTAAAATCGGTTTTGTGAAGTTGAAACAACATCGTCCGTTTGATGGTGTGATCAAGTCCGCGACGGTCTCGATGACGAAGACCCGGAAATTCTTCATCTCCATCCTTGTCAATCAAGCCGAAGAGCAATGGGTTCTAGCCAAGAATAAAGTAGGAATCGACCTTGGTTTGGAGCACTTCGCCATCATGACAAACGATGAGCGTGTTTCTGAGAAAGTTGACAATCTTCGTTTTCTTCGAAAGTCCGAAGAGAAGATAAAGAAGGCGCAACGCGCCTTGTCCTGCAAGAAAATCGGGAGTCAGAACCGAGAGAAGGCGAGGATGATCCTCGCGAAGAAGCATGAAAAGATTGCAAATCAACGTAAAGATTTTCTTCATAAGCTGTCGAAACGGATCGTTGACGAAAACCAAGTCATCGTCGTTGAGACACTAAAGTCGAAGAACATGATGAAGAACCATAAAATCGCCAAATCGATTGCAGATGTCAGTTGGTATGAGTTCGTCCGACAGTTAGAATACAAATGCAAATTCTATGGCCGAACACTTATCAAAGCGGATCAATGGTACGCCTCTACTCAAATCTGTTCTTCTTGTGGAGTAAAAGGCGAGAAGAAAACGATCGATGTACGCGAATGGACGTGTACTTGCGGCGCTCATCATGACAGAGATATTAATGCGAGTATCAACTTGTTGATATTGGCAGACTGAAAACCCTTCAGGGTGGGAACCACCCGATGAGCTTGGTAAATAACCGTAGCTAGTAAAAGTACGATCTTCCCAAGAAGCTCCCACTTCAATTTGCGAAGCAAATAAGTGGTGAGTAGTTCACATGGGGCTTGATTCAACTTGTTCTCGGTTTCATCGCAGCATTTGCGACAGCCGGCATCCTGAGTATCGTAATCAATATCGCGTTTGCTTTCCTATACAACAAGCTTTACATCAACGATTTAATCGAAAAAGGCTATCGCCCGATTGATCAGTCGTTCCAACAATCGTTACGCCAACGCGGCATCCACGCTAAACTCTTATCCGAAACAGAACGGACAGAAGCTGCGTTTTGATTTTTCTTTTTAACACATACAAAAAAACCGACAGCTTCTCACTTTCCAAGGAAGGTCAGAATCCGTCGGTTTTTTGTATAAAGTTAATTATTCGCCCGTTGGCAACAAAACGATTTTCCCAAGCTTCCCCGCTTCCTTAAAATACGTCTGCGCTGCCCCCGCTTCCTCGAGCGGAAACGTCCGGTCGATGACGGGTTCGAGTTTCCCGGCGGCAATCGCTTCAAGCATCCGTCCGTATTCTGCGCGCGTTCCGAGAACAGAACCATACAGCGTCAAGTGCTTCAAGTAAACCGTCCGGAAGTCGAGCTGTGTCTGCTGACCCCCGGCTGAACCGGAGATACAGAACTTCCCGCCATTTTTTAAGACGGCGAGTGAGGTCGCGAATAACGCGTCTCCGACGACATCGAGGACGGCATCAATGGGTCCACCGTTCGCCGCTACAATATCATCTGCCAGCTGCTCTGATTTATACGAGAGGACATGTGTCGCCCCAAACTGTTTTAACTGGTCGCTTAGTGCAAGATCTCCGACAAGGGCGATGACGTTTGCCTGAAAGACACGTGCGGCAATTTGAACGTTCAGTGAACCGACACCACCATTCGCCCCGGTCACGAGTACCGTTTGTCCCGGTTCCAGTTGGAGCTGCTCGACCATGTGCCACGCCGTCAAACCACTGACGGAGAAGACGGCACTTTTCGTGTAGTCGTCAAGCGGCATATCGTAACAGAGTTCAGCCGGCCAGACGACGTAATCCGCGTAACCCCCGTCGTATTCCGAGCCGATAAACGACATATCCTGCGCGATATGCTCCGTTCCGTCCGGTCCGCTTGAGGTAAAGGGAAACAGGACGACGTCCCGCCCGATTTGTGTTTCTTCTACTCCCGTCCCGACTTTCACGATCCGTCCGCTAATATCAGAACCCGGGACGCGTGGAAACTGAACGCCTTCCGGTTTCCAACCCGATTTTGCGTCCGTCCCGTAGGCCCCTTCACGCATCCAAATTTCTGTATTGTTGATCGCGCACGCTTTGACTTGTACGAGTACTTCTCCTGGACCGGGCTCAGGAATCGGACGCTCGACGACGGCGAGCTGGTCCACGTCCCCGTATCCTCTGACTTCGACTGCTTTCATGATCATCTCTCCCTTTCAAACTCACTCTGATTTATCGTTTGACGCATCCTCTTCATCGACATGCTTCAAGAACAGCCGTTCACCAAAGAAGACGACGGCGATGACGATCAGTGACACGACGACGACGAGCCAATCACTTGAGGCTTTGACGTAGACGAAGGCACCAAGGACAATCGCGTCAAGGATGATTGCACTGATGACGATGAATGGATTAACGCTCAACTCTTTCCGAAGATGTTTCAGCACACCGACATGAATGATGATATCCATGACGAGATATAAAATCGCGCCCATCGAGGCGATGCGTGTCAAGTCGAACAGCACCGTTAAGACCATCGCAATGACGATCGTATAAACTAACGTATGCTTTTGCACCGACCCCGGCATCCCGAAGTGTCGGTGCGGAATCAACGTCATGTCCGTCAACATCGCGAGCATCCGTGAGACAGCAAAGACACTGGCAATGATTCCGGAAATCGTCGCGAGGAGCGCGATTGACACCGTGAACCAGACACCGGCGTCACCAAGTGCCGGACGTGCCGCTTCCGCCAGAACATAATCCTTCGCATCGATAATTTCTTGGAGCGATAGACTGCTTGACACCGAGAAGGCGAGCAAGAGGTAAACGACCAGACTGATTAAAATCGACACGATGATTGCGATGCCGACGTTGCGTTTCGGATTGACGATTTCAGACCCGCTGTTCGTAATCGTCGTAAACCCTTTAAACGATAAAATCGTTAAGGCGACTGCCGCAATATAGCCGGTGATTGTGACATCGGGTGCACTCCCCGTCGTCTCCGGGACGAATGAAAAGCCACCGATGGATAACGCAATAATCGCAAAGACGACGAGTGCCGCGACCTTCAAGACCGAGGCGACAAGTGAAAAGGATTGAATGAAGGCATTCCCTGCGATATTGACTAAAAAGGCGAAGACCAACAAACCGACACCAAGTAAGGGAACGAGATAGTCGGCTTGATCCCCCGGGAATAATTGCAGTAAGTATGTCCCGAACGTCCGGGCGACCAAGCTTTGATTGATGACCATCGACAAGGCCATCAGTAAGGCGGCACCTGCTGTAATCGTTCCTTTCCCGTACGCTTTGACGAGGAACATTCCGATTCCGCCGGCAGACGGAAAGGCATTGCTCAGTTTGATGTAGGAATAGGCACTGAATGCCGTCACGATTCCACCGATGATGAAGATGAACGGAAACCATGTCCCGGACAGTTCTGCGACTTGCCCAAGCAAGGCAAAGATTCCGGCACTAATCATGACGCCTGTTCCGAGTCCGATGGCTCCTGTTAACTTGATGCTGTCTTTCTTGTATTCTGCCATTTTCCCCACTCCTCTCTATTGCAATCATTACCCTGAAAATTCTTAGGTTTAAACAGCGATCGAGAAATAGCGTGTCTGCAAACAATTTTTTGAACACAAATAGAGAGGGGGGCATCAAAACCCACCTCTCTATTTCGTCATCACCTTTAGCGTGGTAAAAAGCAATTCTGTCTAACCCGCCGTCATTCGAGACCTAACGCTTGCGGCAACTTGACTGCTTTTGTATACGCCGTCTGGTAATCTTTTTTCGCGACAGCTTTTTCGACTTGACGGAGCGCCGGGTGGTTTTCTTCTGCGAACGCACCGAGAATTGCGAGGTAGCGCTCGTAGACCGTTTCGTCCTCTTTTCGGGCGTGAAGTAACGCCGTATACAACATGACTGTATCTTCTCCGTACAGAACCGGCAATTCTTCATTGATTAACAACAATGAATCGATTGCGTCCGTCTCGACTTTCGGATTGTATTCCGTCATGACTTGTTCTGCGAGTGTCTCGAGCTGATCGCGCCACGCATTGTATTTATCCTCATCATTTTCCAACCACTCGAACCATTCCTCGTCGAGCATCTGTTCCATCTCTTTTACCGTTTGTTCAAACGCCATCTGTCTCACTCCGTTTCCATGTTAGTTCAATCGTATACGTTCCGACCGCCTGATGATTCATCATCAAGTCGTAGGTGAAGCGCATCTGTTGGTCGCGCATTTCAATCGTGTGGGTCTCCGTCTGCATCAACATCTGACCAAACTGACTTTCATATCCACTCTTTGTTTGTTGTCCTAAAATGAACACGTGGTGCATCGAGACAGGACCTTTACGGTTCAATGCAACTTGGTCATGCGACCATTTGATCGTCGTATCAATCGGTTGCTCGTCTTCTTGTACGAATTTTACCGCAAAACCGTCCTTCGTCTCGAATAGCATACCTTCTGCTTCGAGATCGACGGATTCACGCATCGCGTCATCTTGAATCGTCGTCACTTGCCGCAGCAGGACGGGATAACGTTTTGGTTTCACTTTTTATCACCTCATTGTCTAGCGTACACGATTTTTTCCTCATGCGCACGGTCGCAAACTGACAATCTACACAAAATAGCCTGACTCAAAAAGGATTCACTCTTTTCCAAATGTATCTTAGATATGTCTTAGAGCGTCAGGACCGAGATGAGGAGACATAGAAAATGCCAATGAACCCGTATCATAAACGGGATCATTGGCATTCGCTGCGTACAGGTCGGAACGTTCATCCCCGTTCCTTAACGTACCCGGTACAGACGTGCTTCGAATGGACGAAGCGCCAGTTCTGTTCCTTCGTGATAAGCCGTCACGTAGTTACCGAGAACGAGATTATCCGAATGGAGGATGATGTCCGTGTCGATGTCCGCTGCTTCACCTTTTAAGTTCGTGACGATTAAGAATTGTTCGTCACCGAGTGTCCGGGTGTAGGCGTAGACTTTTTCGTCGTCCGGTAAAATCAAATCATATTCTCCATAAATCAATGTTTCTTCTGCTTTACGAATTTGAATCATCCGTTTGTAGAAGTTAAGAATCGAATCTTCATCTGCTTGTTGCGACGCGACATTGATGTCAGCGTAGTTTGGATTGACACCGAACCATGGTGACTGCGTAGAGAAACCGCCGTTTTGCTCATTCGTCCACTGCATCGGTGTCCGTGAGTTGTCACGCGATGAGTTCCAGATGACTTCCATGATTTCTTCATGTGTCTTCCCGGAGCCCAGTTGCATGTCGTACATGTTTTTCGTCGCGACGTCATCATAATCCGTAATGTCCGGGAATTGAACGTTCGTCATCCCGATTTCCTGCCCTTGGTAGATGAATGGTGTGCCTTGCATGAAGAAGTACATCATCGCAAGCGACTTCGCACTTTCCTTCCAGTACTGCTCTTCATCTCCCCAAAGTGAAACGGAACGGACCTTATCGTGATTTTCAAGATAGAGTGCATTCCAGCCCGTTTCTTCAAGACCTTTTTGCCACTTCGTCAAAACTTGTTTCAGTTTGACGACGTCGACACCTTTTTCTGCATCTGACCGCCATAAGTCCATATGCTCGAACTGAAAGACCATGTTCATTTTTCCGTTCTCTTCGCCGACCCAAAGATCTGCTTCTTCCGGTGTAACACCATTCGCTTCACCGACTGTCATGATGTCGTACTTCGAAAACGTTTCGTCTTTGAGTTCTTCCAAGTACTCGTGGATGCCCTCAACGTTCATGTGCATCTCAAACGATGGCACGTGTGGCATCCCGAGTGGATTCGGTAAATCGGCAAATGATTGGTCTTTATTGATGTGGCTGATGGCATCGATTCGGAAACCATCAATTCCTTTATCGAGCCACCAGTTAATCATCGTATAGATCGCTTGACGCATGTCTTTGTTTTGCCAATTCAAATCCGGTTGGCGACGCGAAAAGACGTGTAAGAAATATTGTTCTGTCTTTTCATCATATTCCCACGCGGATCCGCCGAAAATGCTTTCCCAGTTGTTCGGCTCCCCACCATTGACGGCATCTTTCCAGATGTACCAGTCGCGTTTCTCATTCTCTTTTGAAGAACGGGATTCTAGGAACCAAGGATGCTCATCTGATGTGTGGTTGACGACAAGATCGAGTAAGACTTTAATATCACGTTTGTGCGCTTCTTCCATTAAGAGGTTGAAGTCTGCCATCGTCCCGAACTCATCCATGATATCTTCGTAATCACTAATGTCATAACCATTGTCGTCATTTGGCGATTTAAACATCGGACAAATCCAAAGAACGTCGACACCTAAATCTTTCAAATAATCAAGTTTTGCGATGATACCCGGAATATCGCCGATTCCATCGTTGTTTGCGTCATAAAAGCTTCGTGGGTAGATTTGGTAAGCGACAGCTTCTTTCCACCAAGCTCGTGTTAAGGTTTTTTGGGCCGTTTCTGGGCGCGGTATCATTTGTGTCATCGTATATAAATCCTCTCATCGGTCTGTCTTAGTCCATTGATTTTTTTCATCATAATTGCTCATTTGTTATAAGGGTGATCGATTCATTTCTTTTAGCGCAATCGATTGCGCAAATACTCTACCTTCATCTTATCAAATACATATGCAATGTCAACGTTCCCGGTCTGTTTCCGGCACTTCAAAGTGATGACGTTTGTTAACAATATTTCAGTCATGCATACATTACAGTTACTGAATTATCCTACACTCTTTATCGGTCGATTTCTAGCCTTTTGCATGAAGTTCTGTCGAAAGATGAATCTTTTTTTCCTCGTTCGGGTATATTCTTAACAATGCAAATAAAAAAGGGGGATTTTGTAAGATGGACGGACAATTTTTGATTGATGGAAAGTGGCTTGATCATAATCGTGAACGGACGGACGTCAAAAATCCCGCAACCGGGGAAGTCGTCGGGAGTGTCCCGAACGGAACGAAATCGGATGTCAATGACGCCGTCGAAGCGGCACGCGAGGCGTTTCCGGCTTGGTCGAAACGAAGTGTCTATGAACGGGCTGAACTGCTTGAGAAGCTTTACGAGAAGATGATTGAGAAAAAAGATGAACTCGCCCGCTTGATGACACTTGAAATGGGGAAACCGCTCGCAGAATCTGAAGGTGAGGTCCAGTATGCGGCAAACTTCGTCAAGTGGTTCGCTGAAGAAGGAAAACGTGCTTATGGACGCATCATTCCCTCGCACGATACGAACAAACGGCTTCATGTCATCACACAACCGGTCGGTGTCGTCGCTGCCATCACACCCTGGAATTTCCCTGCTGCGATGATTACACGGAAAATGGCACCGGCACTCGTTGCAGGCTGTACGTTTATCCTGAAGCCACCTACTGCGACACCACTGACTGCCCTGCGCCTGCTTGAACTTTGTCAGGAAGTCGGGATACCGGATGGCGTCGTCAATGCCGTCACAGGAAGCGGTAAAGAGCTTGGGGAATCGCTCGCAACGCATCCGCATATCGACAAAATCACATTTACAGGCTCAACAGAAGTGGGTCGGACATTGATGGCCCAAGGTGCTGAGACGATCAAAGCGATGTCACTCGAACTCGGCGGACACGCTCCGATTCTTGTTTTTGACGACTGTGACCTTGATCTCGCCGTCGCGGAAACGATCAAGTCGAAATTCCGTAATGGTGGACAAACGTGCGTCTGCGGGAACCGGATCTACGTCTCCGATTCAATCTATGATACGTTCGTCGAAAAACTGGGCGAAGCGACAGCGAAGCTCAAAACCGGGAACGGACTCGACGAAACAACGAACATCGGTCCGATGATCAATCAAGCCGGTTATGACAAAGTCAAAAAACACGTCGACAATGCGACGTCAGCCGGTGCCCGTATCGTCACAGGTGGGACTGGAACGACAGATGAAGAAAAAGATGTCTACTATTATGAAGCAACGGTCCTCGCCGATGTCACACCGCAAATGTTAATCATGAATGAAGAAACATTCGGTCCCGTTGCTCCCGTTCAACGTGTCAGCTCTGACGAAGAGGCCATCCGTTATGCAAACCAAACGCCGTTCGGTCTTGCATCTTACGTCTTTACGAATAACTATGCCCGCGCGATGCGGACGATTGAACAATTGAACTACGGTATCGTCGGTTGGAATGATGGTGTTCCCTCTGCCGCACAAGCACCATTCGGCGGTATGAAGCAGTCAGGAATCGGACGCGAAGGTGGATCGGAAGGTCTCGAAGCGTACCTTGAAACCAAATATGTTTCGATTGGAGGAATGGACGCATGAATGCGGCAGAACGGTTCGTCGCCTGCCTCGAAGCAGAAGGGGTCACGCACATCTTTGGCGTCCCGGGAGAAGAAAACATTACGTTACTCGACGCCATCAGTGAATCGGATATTACGTTCATCACGACACGCCATGAAACAAATGCTGCGTTTATGGCAGCGATGTTCGGTCGCTTAAGCGGTCGTGCCGGTGTTTGCTTATCGACGCTCGGACCAGGTGCGACGAACATGATGACGGGCATCGCAAGTGCAACGATGGACCACTCGCCTGTTGTCGCGATTACGGGACAAGGAGCGACATGGCGCCAGCACAAGGCATCCCATCAAATGTTCGATTTAGTCGAGATGTACCGACCGATCACGAAGTCGAGTACATCGGTCGTCTCAGGAGAAGTCATCCCGGAAATCGTGCGTCAAGCGTTCGCCCAGTCTTGTTGTGATAAGCCGGGTGCGACACATATTTCTTTTCCGGAAGATATTGCAAAGGCAGATGTCGATGCCAAGACACCACTTTTACGCGACAGTGAACCGGATACGTTACACCCGACATCCGTCAAAGACAGCGCGGTCTTAAAACAAATCGAACAAGCGGAACGGCCCGTCGTGATTGCCGGATTTGGAATCAACCGGAGCGAAGCGACCGCTGTGTTCCGAACGTTCGTTGAAAAGCTTGGAGCACCTGTTGTCGAGACGATGATGGGTAAAGGGGTCATCTCCTCGCAACATGCGCTCGCCGCCCATACAATCGGTTTACCGAATACCGACTACAATCAACGGATTCTTGACCAAAGCGATCTCATCATCGCCATCGGTTACGATATTACCGAGTTGCCGCCTTCGAAGTGGAATCCGGACCGGACACCTGTCATCCACATCGACACGAACCGGCATGAGATTGACCAGTATTATCCTGTCGTTGCGAACTTGGTTGGTCCGCTGTCTGATTCGTTACGTCTGTTAGCAGAAGCGATTCCGACGCGGGCCTGGGAAGGTTGGCAGGCGGACCGTGATAAGTTGCGACAAGAAATTCAAGCAACCTATTCGATGGCATTGCCCCTCCACCCTCAAAGTATCGTTCGTGCCCTCGAGACGGCGACGGGTGAAGACGGCATGTTGTTCTCAGACGTCGGGGCCCATAAAGTTTGGCTCGGTCGTCATTTCCAAACGACACGCCCTAATCAATTATTCATCTCGAACGGCTTTTCTTCGATGGGCTATGGTCTGTCGAGCGCGATTGCTGCAAAACTGCTGCACCCGGAGCGTCGGGTGCTCTGTGCTTCTGGTGATGGTGCATTCTTAATGAATGGTCAAGACCTCGAGACAGCAGTTCGTTTGAAACTCCCCATCACTGTCGTCATTTGGCGTGATGGCACGTACGGCTTGATTGAATGGAAACAACAGCAGGCTTATGGCCGGGCACCGTTTACAGAATTCGATAACCCTGATCTCGTCGAACTCGCGACGGCTTTCGGTGCACTCGGACTTCGTGTCGGAGAACACGGCAGTCTCTCAAACTGTCTCGAACAGGCTCAGAACAGTGACGGACCTGTTTTGATTGACTGTCCGGTCGATTACAGGGAAAATCTAAAGTTAAGCGAACGTCTACGGACGTATGGAGGATGATACTATGCCACAACTTAGAAAACTTCAATCGATTTCTGACTTTGATCAATTCGTTTCCGAACACGACTCGTTCGTGATTTGTAAACACAGTACGACCTGTCCAATCAGTGCCGCCGGTTTTTCTGAATACACGAAATTTGCTGACGCGACGTCAGTACCGACTGCCTACTTGCTCGTCCAAGAAGCACGGACGCTGTCGAATCACATCGCCGAACATTACAATGTTCGTCATGAATCACCACAAGTCATCTTCATCGAAAAAGGACGTGCGACTTGGTCCGCAGCTCATTATGACATTACAAATGATGCCCTAAACACGCATGTCGGCTGAGACCTTTCATCACTACTGACGGTTTACAAAAAACATCCTACTCTTTTTTAGAGTCGGGTGTTTTTTTACTTTCAACAAGCTTCAGAGCCATTCGTTCTTCATTAAAAATAAAATTACCTTTCTTAGTTATTAATGTTTGTATTTATCTTGAAATCAGATTAAGATATACAACAGATATAACGACCGTATAGAAATGTGTACCGTCAGTTCATTAAGGAGGAAAATCATGCAACACAAAAAAACTGCTTCTAATCGTCCCCCCTACGGTATCCTTTCCGTATTGATGATTGGAGCCTTCATCGCTTTTTTAAATAACACGTTACTTAACATCGCCCTTCCTTCGATCATGAAGGATCTCAACATCGAAACATCGACCGTCCAGTGGCTGTCGACTGGTTTCATGCTCGTCAACGGGATTTTAATTCCGACATCTGCTTTTCTGATTCAAAAATTTTCTGTTCGTCGTCTATTCATCCTCGCGATGACATTATTCTCACTCGGTACAATCCTTGCTGGGTTCGCAAGTGAATTCCCCGTCCTGTTGGCAGGACGAATGATTCAGGCTTCTGGTTCAGCAATCATGATGCCGCTCTTGATGAACGTCATGCTCGTCAGTTTCCCGATTGAAAAACGCGGGACGGCGATGGGCTTCTTCGGGCTCATTATGATGGGTGCACCCGCAATCGGACCGACTTTGTCAGGCTGGATCATCGAACACTATGATTGGCGGATGTTATTCCACTTCATCACACCAATCGCTTTAGTCGTTCTCGTTGCCGGAATCGTCTTACTCCGTGACGTCAAAGAACGGTCGGATGCTAAACTCGACTTCATGTCAGTTGTTTTATCCTCATTCGGTTTCGGTGGACTCCTATACGGGTTTAGTTCTGCCGGTTCTAAAGGGTGGGATAGCCCACACGTCACAATCGCGCTGACAATCGGTGTGATTGCGCTCGTTTCTTTCATCCTGCGTCAGTTACGGATGGAGCGTCCGATGTTGAACTTCAAAATTTATCAGTATCCGATGTTCGCTCTCTCATCTGCCATTTCAATCGTCGTCACGGTGGCGATGTTCTCCGGGATGCTGCTCTTACCGATCTACGTCCAAAATATCCGTGGCATTTCTCCACTCGATGCAGGGTTGATGTTACTACCGGGAGCCATCCTCATGGCAGTCATGTCACCGATCAACGGGAAGTTGTTCGATAAGATTGGCGGACGCCCACTCGCAATCACCGGTCTCTTCATCACTGTCGTCACGAGTTATTTCTTCAGTCAACTGAAGATGGACACGACGTATACACACTTAATCATCTTGTATTCACTCCGGATGTTCGGGATGTCGATGGTCATGATGCCCGTCTCGACAAACGGCTTAAACCAGTTACCGACGCGCTACTATCCGCACGGAACGGCAATGAACAATACGTTGCAGCAAGTATCCGGCGCCATCGGAACGGCATTACTCGTTACGATCATGTCGACGCATGCGAAGACACGTGGGACGGAACTTGCCGAAGAGGCCGCTAAAAACATGACAAGTCAACCGACAGCAGAGGCTGCTGCTGCGTTGAAACAACAAATCATGATGCAAGCGACACTGGACGGCATCAATTACGCCTTCCTCATTTCGACGTTCATTGCGGGTGTTGCGTTCATCCTTTCGTTCTTCATAAAACGAGCGACGCAAGCGGAAGATATCATCAGTGGTCGTTCGCGCAACGAACAAATCATCAAACCTCAAGTGTCTAATCAATAAGGTCCGACTGAATACGCCATCCCATTCGGGTGGCGTATTTTTTTAATCCTGCAAATCAATATACTTGTACCCCCTACCCCTATATGATACAGTGTAGACATCAACCAACAACAGAAAGAGGTGTTCCTATGCAACACGATCATCCACTCGTTCCCCGCTCTTCTGAAGAGCAGGACGCATTGACTAAACGTTTGAAGCGTATCGAAGGGCAAGTCCGTGGTATCGCCAACATGGTCGCTGAAGATCGGTATTGTATCGATATTTTGACACAGACGGCATCGATTCAAGCCGCTCTTCGTCAAGTCGAACTGCAAGTCATCGAACGTCATGTCAAGATGTGTATGCATGATGCAGCTACCGGACAGAAAGACACAGATCTTTATGTCGACGAACTGATGTCCGTCATCGCCCGACTCAAAAAGTAAGGAGGTATACGTATGTCAAAAACAATCGAATTGAACATCGAAGGCATGACATGCGCCGCCTGTTCAGCCCGAATCGAAAAAGTCCTGAACCGGATGGACGGTGTCGATGCGACGGTCAACTTACCACTCGAGACGGCGCGGATTGCAGTCCCCGACGAACTCGATGAACAAGCAATCATTGATAAAATCAAGAAGGTCGGTTACGGCGCGACCATTAAGTCGGCCCCTCATGAAACAGTGCAAGATCGGCGGATGCTCTATCGTTTTTTCATCGCCGCCTTGTTGTCGTTACCGCTCTTACTCAGTATGGTGTCGCACATTCCAAATAGTACGGTCCATCTGACGTTCCTGATGAATCCGTGGCTCCAGTTCGCACTGGCTACACCCGTTCAATTCATTATCGGGGCGCCATTCTATGTCGGTGCCTATAAGAGTCTCCGGAGCGGTAGTGCCAACATGGATGTCCTCGTCGCACTTGGGACGTCTGCCGCTTACTTTTATTCGGTCGCAGAAATGCTCATCCATCCGGCAATGCCGAACCTTTATTTTGAAACAAGTGCCATCTTAATCACGCTCGTCCTTCTCGGTAAAGTACTCGAAGATCGGGCAAAACAACAAACAACCGGTGCAATCAAAAGTCTCTTGTCCCTGCAGGCAACGGATGCCGTCGTCCTCGACAATGGCACGGAACGAACTGTCGCGATTGATCAGATTCAACCAGGCATGCAGATCGTCGTCAAACCGGGACAGAAAATTCCGATGGACGGGATGATTTTATCCGGTGATGCCTATCTCGATGAATCGATGCTGACCGGTGAACCGCTTCCTGCGCATAAAGGTGCCGATGATACCGTCATTGGTGGAACCTTGAATACGAATGGGAATTTGTTGATTGAAGCAACGAAAGTCGGTCAGGAGACGATGCTTGCGAACATCATCCGCGTCGTTGAACAAGCGCAGACAGAAAAAGCGCCAATCCAACGACAAGCCGACCGGATTTCAGGCATCTTCGTGCCAATCGTCGTCGCCATCGCCCTCATCACACTTGGTGCCTGGTGGTTGACGACTGGCTCATTCGCTGAAGCAATTCGTCCTGCAATCGCTGTTCTCGTCATCGCTTGTCCCTGTGCATTAGGACTCGCGACCCCGACATCGATCATGGTCGGAACGGGTAAAGGTGCTGAGCATGGTGTGCTTTTTAAAGGCGGTGCCCAGCTTGAATCGTTACAACATGTCGATGCCGTCGTTTTCGATAAAACAGGTACACTAACCGTCGGACGCCCTGTCGTCGTCGAGACGTTCGGGAACGAACAAGCACTCGACTTCGCAGCAGCCATCGAAAAAAAATCAGAGCATCCGCTCGCTCATGCCATCACGGAAGAACGTGATGTCGTGTTCGATATCGAACAGTTTCAAGTCGATGCCGGTCGTGGTGTCAGCGGGATGATTCTCGGTCGCAACATCCTGGTTGGTTCTGAACGAATGATGCGGGATCAACAGTTCGATGTCCCGGACTGGTCTTCTGCCGGCGCGACATTCGTCTATGTCGCCGTCGACGGGCACGTTGAAGCCGGTTATGCGATTCGCGATGAACTGAAGCCGACGACGAAACACGTCATCACTCAAATTCAACAGACAAAAGCAGTCTATCTCTTGACGGGTGACCGAAAAGACGTTGCCCTCAATCTAGCGACGGAACTCGGTATTCCAACAGACCATGTGTTTGCAGATGTCTTACCCATCGAAAAAGCCGATCACATCAAAGCCCTTCAAGATGCGGGACACCGCGTCGCCATGGTTGGTGACGGAATTAACGATGCGCCAGCGCTTGCGACGGCTGACGTCGGAATCGCTCTTGGTAGCGGGACGGATGTCGCCTTAGAAGCAGCTGACGTCACACTGCTTGGACACGATTTACAACAAGTCGCGACGGCGATTCGGTTGAGTGAACAGACGATGAAGAACATTCGCCAAAATCTCTTTTTCGCACTCGCCTATAATACGATCGGAATCCCCGTTGCTTTTCTCGGACTGCTCGCTCCGTGGCTCGCCGGAGCAGCGATGGCATTTAGCTCTGTTTCCGTCGTCACGAATGCGTTACGCTTAAAACGTACCCCACTCACTAAAGGAGGAACTCACTCATGAAAGAAACGACTTTAAACGTCATCGGTATGACATGTAACCACTGTAAAGCAAGTGTCGAATCAGCACTGAACGAACTGGACGGCGTCACAACGGCGACTGTTTCGCTCTCTGACAATTCAGTCACTGTCGTCCATGAGGATGTCACACAAGAACGTCTCGTCGAAACCATCGAAGAAATCGGCTATGACGTCGCGCCCGCTTAATTTTCTCAAGTCAAACTGTTGCTACCGCACAGTTTGGCTTTTTTAATTGCGGAAAAAGGGGAATGGACTAACAAGGAGGGGTTCGTATGGTACCGAAAATCGAATTCGTACAACACTTCGACGACAACAAAGGAAAACGATTTAAAATCGAACTTTGGAATCTCGGAACCTTCACATTTAGTGCCGAATCAGCCAAAGGCCCCGTCACGCGGTTTAGTTCGATTGATATCCAGTTCATTCAATCGTGCGTTAGCCGGATGCGGGCACTTAACGATGCAAAACAAGCCTTCCAAGAAGATCAACCGGTCTAACTTTCTTTCACTTTCTCTTTAAAAATACATGATGTACGATCGAACACGCTTCCGCTCATGATCCAGGATCATGAGCTTTTTTCGTTTAAGGTCAATATTTTTTAACTTCTAGAGAGTTTCCTTCTAAAAAAGATACTGTTTTTTCCTTTAGCAACCGATAAAGAATAAGACTATTACATTCTTAATTTGAAGAAAATCGGAGGCTTACTGTGCGCAACCCATTTAAAACTAAATCATCAAGCTCAACCTATCAGGCAAAAATCGGATTTCCCGATAAAAAATTCATTACAAAAACAAGTGATCCCACTTTAGCAGGACGCCTTGAATATATGGGCTACACTGAAGAACAATTGCAAACGTTAAAAGCGATGGCTCCTGTCGTCAATTCTGTATTAGACGAAGTCCTCGAACAAGTACTTGACCAACTCCTTCTCCACCCGGAAATGGTGCAGATTGCTGAAAATGCTTCGACACGTCAACGCCTGAAAAAAGTATTTGCCGACTATTTCGGTAGCCTCTTGACCGGAAATATGGACGAGAAGTTTCTTGCGATGCGAAAACGCATGGGTAAAACGCATAACCGGAATTTCGTCCCTGTTACGTGGTTCATCGCTTCTTACGCAGCATTCAACACCTTACTGATTCCTAAAGTCGTCGAGCATTTCCAGGAAGATCCGGAGCAACTTGCAACAGCAATCCTCGCGTTGACTCATGCGATGAACTTGGATGCGCAAATCGTTACAAGTCAGTATGTCGACGCACGATTAGAAGAAGTAGGTGCAGCCAATGAAGCACGCACACGACTTCTGCAAGACGTCGTCCGTGTCAGCCAGGAGGTCGCGAGTACGGTCGAACAAACAGAAGGGGCCATTCTCGAAACGAGTCAACGGGCGACACAAATCTTATCCGAGACGGATCAGACCGAGAAAACAAGTCGCAATCTCGTTGGCTTAACATCAGAAAATGAAGCACAGATGGACAAAATGGAACAACAATTCGTCCAATCGACGGGTCAAGTCAATACATCATTAACAAGCATCCAACAGTTAAAAACGACATCTGACGAAATCGTCAAGATGACACAAGGTATCGAAGACATCGCGAACCAAACGAATCTCTTAGCTTTAAACGCCTCAATCGAAGCAGCACGTGCCGGTGAGCATGGGAAAGGATTCTCTGTCGTCGCAATCGAAGTCCGTAACCTCGCTGAAAATGCGAAATTGTTAAGCAGCAGCATTAATACGCTCATCCAAAAAAATAATGTCAACATTACTCAACTCGTCTCACAGATGGAAGACATCACACGTTCGAACTCCGCCTCTCGGACAGAACTGCAACAAGTGAAGAGTGGGATTCACACAGTGAAAAAAGAGATGGAGAATTACTTGGAGATGTTCGGGCGCAATAAGAACGACTTAGGCCAAATCGTTCAGACGATTCAAGGAATCAGTCAAACGACACAAGGTCTCTCGGCTTTGACAACGAACCTCGTCGCAGCATCGGAATCGAACGCGTAAGTTTTTTTGATTTGTTCAGGTTGAGCTTCATCTAAAAAAAGACCAACCCATGACGGATTGGTCTTTTTTTGATTCCGTATTGCTTGTTACTCTTCCACTTGATCGGCGGTTACGACTAACCGTTCATCATACCCTTTTGATTTCGTAAACGTTCCGATACACGAAATCAACGTCAGGCGTTTAGCGACCGTTGCCCCAAAAATCGAACCAACGGGTGCTTCATCTACAGGATAGGAGGTTACGTTTGTCACCACGTAAGATATCGTCTGCCCTGCTTTTGATCGTAACTCGATTCGTTGTCCTTGTTTCATCTTTGCTAAATCGTAAAATACAGCGGGACCTTCCGTGTCATCTAAATGACCTGCGAGGATGACATTTCCGGTTTGGTTCGCCTCCGCGCCGTATCGGTACCAACCCACTTGATCGGTTTTTTTCGGAACATCCATCCGCCCTTGCTTGTCTTTACCCACGATTTCAACCTTTGCTTGCACGTCAATCGCATCAATCGATAGTGTCGCCGGGATAAAACTAGCCGTTTCACGACTTTCTTGTACGGATTCAGGTATTGCTTGCTCGATTGCAGGTGTCGCTTGCTCGACTGGCTTCGAAGGAGGAACAGATTCTTCTGTTCCTCCACATCCAGCGAGAATGAGAAAGATCAGAAAGAAACTGTTACGCGTTTTGTTTACGGCGAATGACATAACTTGTTCCAACTAGGGCCGCTCCAGCAAGTGCTACAAGTGCCCAAGTCGTTGCCATTGAAGATGTGTCTGCTGATCCACCAAGTCCTGTGTCTGGCATCGCAGCCATTTCACCGCCATCTGGAATCAAGAGCACATCAAACGCGGGTTCTCCTTCAAGAAGACCGATTGCAAGCGCTGTATAGTTTTTACCGCTATCTAATTTAACACCGTCGAGTGCTTTTACAACATCCATCGCGCCCGCTGGTCGTACTTCAAGATCATACGTGCCGGCATCGAGTGTTCCATAGTCTGAGACTTTCGAGAATTCAAGGTCACTGAAGAGTGCGTCTCCACCTTTAGGGGCGACATCAACAGCTGGTGCGTCCGGTGCAAAGTGCGCGACACGAACCATTGATTTTCCATCTTCACCTTGACCATTGTCTTCCATGACAGCGAGTTTAATATCTGCTAATTTACCGATTGCCGCGACTGAGTAAAATTTTCCGGCTTCAATGTTGAGTGTTTGAGAAAGTACAGGATCTTCTGTTGTTCCTGCAGCGAAGACTTCAACTTTATGTTCTCCTGCCGGAAGAGTGAGATAGTCTGTGACAGCTTTGAATTCCGCTCCTGAGACAGCTGTTTCGCCATCGACGGCAATATCAACTGCCGGAGCATCTGGTGAAGCGTGAATTACACGCACCATTGCGTCATCTGCTGCACCTACCGGTAGCACGAATAGTGCAAACAAAAACGCAGCGGTAACGAACGATATGAATTTCTTCATCATTTTTTCCACCTCTCGTGTCATAATGTATTTCGCTTCTCAAGCCAACCTTTCATTCTAGAATAAAATATTTCATTCGCGGTGACATCTTGAATTTAAACTAATTTGCAGTACTTTGTAAATATTCCGATGTGCTGAGAGTAACAGTTGTACGCTATCCCCTTTCGGAGTCTCCAGCATCTCACTACCGTATTCCATTCACCCCACCTTCTTTAACTGAAACTGATAAACTGTACAAATGAAGAAATGTACTGCCCATCCTATGTCTTTTTAGACGCATCATGTTTTTCAGCACCACATGGATCGGTTTATCGATCATATGATTCAAGCGGCAATCTTTCGGGATGTTGTAAAAAAAAACAGGCAGGCGTCTATATGATTACACTACCCTTTGCTAAGCATTTGTAACGTCCGAATGTAGATTCGAGACGGATTGCGCTCTAAACAATCTACATGCCCGGCTTTCCGTCACGATGTTACCTAAAAAGCGTCACGTTTCGTTGACTCCTACGGGAAAAAGTGCGTTTTTAACGCACTTGCAGAGGCAGGCAAGACCCTGCTCATTGTCCGCTAGGATCCAAGGAGCAGCGGCTTGCGCCTCGCCCGAGGAAAGCAACGAAAAAAGACGCTTTATCTCCCAATAGCACGTTGTCTACAGTCTGAAAAAAGTAGCGTACAAGGACAACCCCTTGTACGCTACTTTTTTACATATCCCGCAATCATTTCAGACAAATTTACTTAATGAAACCAATCATCATTTCACGTAAGACTTTCGCAGCGGCAATCGCTGTCATGTCAGACTGATCATATGCCGGGCAGACTTCAACGAGATCGGCTCCGATGACGTCGACGTCAGCACGTGAAATCATGTGGACGACTTCAAGTAACTCTTTTGTTGTCACGCCGCCGATTTCCTGTGTACCTGTTCCTGGTGCAGCAGACGGATCGAGGACGTCGATATCAATCGTCACATAAACTTTTTTACCGGCAAGCTTCGGCAAAACAGTCTTTAACGGTTCAACGATTTCATACTTGAACAAATTGTAACCGGACGTCTTCGCCCACTCGAATTCTTCTTTCATCCCTGAACGGATGCCGAATGAATAGCAGTTTTCCGGTCCAATCAAGTTGGCGATTTTTTTGAGTGGTGTCGAATGCGAGAGCGGTTCACCTTCATACTCGTCACGTAAATCCGTATGTGCGTCAAAATGTAAGACGACGAAATCATCGTAGTGTTTATCAAAGGCTTTAACGACCGGCCACGTCACGAGGTGTTCGCCCCCCATACCGAGCGGGAACTTACCTGCCGTCAGTAACGAATCGACATACTCTTCAATCATGTCGAGTGACTTTTGGGCATTGCCGAACGGCAACGGAATGTCACCCGCGTCAAACAATTTCGCATCGGCGATATCGCCGTCTAAATACGGACTATATTCTTCGAGACCAAGTGATACTTCACGAATCCGCGCCGGGCCAAAACGTGATCCCGGGCGGAAACTGACCGTCCAGTCCATCGGCATGCCGTATAACACACCTTTTGCATCTTCGTGAGTCGGTTGACTCGCAATAAAGACTTTACCTGAATATGCTTCATCAAAACGCATTTCTATTCCTCCAGTCATAGAAAGGAGTGTCCCTGAAAACGGAACACTCCTACTTTGAAATTAAATCGTTAAATCTTTGACGAACTTTGGCAACGCGAACGCTGCTGTATGAAGTTCCGGTGTATAGTACTTCGTTTCGATTTCATGGAAACGCTCTGGTGCAACAGCGAGTGGATCATGTTTTTTCGATCCAATCGTAAATGTCCACAGACCGCTCGGGTACGTCGGAACGTTCGCGATGTATAGTTTTGTGATTGGGAAGATTTCTTTGACGTCACGTTGTACATCACGGATCAAGTCTGGTGTAAACCATGGGTTGTCCGATTGTGCGACGAAAATACCGTCTTCTTTTAATGCTTTCGAGATTCCAGAGTAGAATCCTTTTGTGAACAGGTTGACGGCAGGACCGACCGGCTCTGTCGAATCGACCATGATGACATCGTATTCGTTGACCGCTTCCGCGATGTGCATGAATCCGTCACCCACAATGACTTCGACGCGTGCGTCGTCTAAACCACCTGCGATGTTCGGAAGGTATTTCTTCGAGTACTCGATGACCTTGCCATCAATTTCGACGAGAACTGCTTTTTCGACCGATGGGTGTTTTAAGACTTCACGGATGACTCCGCCGTCTCCCCCACCTACGACGAGAACCGATTTCGGGTTCGGGTGTGTGAACAATGGGACGTGTGCGACCATTTCGTGATACACGAACTCATCTCTGTCCGTTGTCATGACCATCCCGTCAAGTAACAACATTGTACCGAACTCGTCCGTCTCAACCATCTCCAGGCGTTGAAACTCCGTTTGTTCGCTCTCATAAACGTGGTTGACACGGAATGTGATACCGTAATCTTCCGTTTGGTGTTCCGTGAACCATAACTTTAATTTTTGTTCCATTTGCGATAGAACCCCTTTCTTTCTCAAGACAAAAGTTGTTCGTATGCGAGTGGCGTTTACGGCGCTTCTTAATCATACAAATGCGAGTATACCGAATTTTGAAAGAAACTTCTATATAATTCGAAAAAAACTATCTGAGTGTTTACTCGACGAAAGTGACGATTTCATCCAAGTCACGGCGTTGTTTCGCACGTTTCGGTTCATCCGCCCGGTAACCGAACGCTACCATGACAGGAACCGTAAATACAGTCCGGTCGAGTAAATCATGGTCGACTAAGATTTTTTCAATCGCCTCTTGATCAAATCCTTCAATCGGACATGAATCGATTCCGATTTGTGCTGCCGTCGACATCATGTTTCCGAGCGCGATATAGGCCTGTTTCGCTGACCAGTCTTCCATCGCTTTTTCATTATTCCCGATTTTAAAGTCTTCTTCGAGGAAAAGACCATACCGCGTCGTCCGCCCTTGTTTTGCCTCGTCTGACAAACCGAGTGCGTCCATCATGTGCGTGACATGCGGACCATCTGGTTGCATTTGCGCACCTGTCCGTGCAAGGAAAATGACATAATGGCTCGCTGTCGGCAATTGTCCTTGGGCACCCCACGAGACGGCACGAAGTTCTTCACGCAATGCTTCATTTTGGATGACGAGCATGTTCCAAGGCTCATAACCAAATGAACTTGGGGAGAGACGCGCGGTTTCTAAAATAAATGCGAAGTCTGCTGGTGTGATCTTTTTCGAAGGATCAAATGCTTTCGTCGCATGACGTGATTGAAAGGCTGCTAAAATAGCTTGTTTTTTCTGTTCGTGACTCATTGTTCGATTCCTCCAGTGATTTTGATCGATTATTTCACAACGATAGCAAATCTGAAATGACCCGTCTGCTATTCTGCTTGATATTAAATGTTACAAATCAATCTTTTCGGGAAATACTAGAGAAACAAAAGAAAAATTAGATTTTTTCATTTTTTTCAAAAATCGCTATGCAAAGCCAGTTCAAACGACTTTACCACCCTTTTTTTCTAGAAATCCCCATCTTTCATTACCCACAGCATTTGCCATCCTTACTATAAGTTTGTTACGGTAGTAACTTGCGTGATAAGGTTTTGTTTTTGAAGTTACGGGTATTACTAATCGTTGTATAGCAATTTTTCAGTATTTACAACATGAAACAAAACAAACATGTAAAATTCGAAAGAAGGTGTTGACCACGATGGAAAATAATCGAAAAAGCAAGATCACGAACGTCTTTATTGTATCCGTCATTTTCTGTGTGCTCTTTACCATATGGGGAATCTTACCTGAATCACTCATTGGTGCCGCAAATCTTGGCAACGTAACAGCAGTCGCACAAAACTTTGTTACAAATGGCTTCGGCTGGCTCTACTTATTCGGTATGAGCGTCTTTTTATTAGTTGCAATCTTCCTCGTCTTCTCGCGTTTCGGTTCTATCCGACTCGGAAAAGACTCTGATCGCCCTGAATATAACCTGATTTCTTGGTTCGCGATGCTCTTTAGCGCCGGTATGGGGATTGGGCTTGTCTTCTGGGGTGTTTCAGAGCCATTGACACACTTCCATACACCACCGGTTGCGACGAGTGACCCGACTGAAGCAGCACGTCTTGCGATGCGCTATTCATTCTTCCACTGGGGACTTCACCCATGGGCACTTTATGCAATCGTCGCTTTAGCAATCGCTTACTCGACATTCCGTAAAGGACGTCCTGCGACAATCGGCGATACTGTCGCTTCACTTATGAAACCGAAATATGAAGCTGCAGGTAAAGGGACAGTTGAAGTTCTCGCGATCGTCGCAACAGCATTCGGTGTTGCCACTTCACTTGGACTTGGCGCCCAGCAAATCTCGGGCGGTTTACATTTCCTCGTCGGAGGTATTCCAAACTCGTTCATGACCCAGCTCCTGATCATCCTTGTTGTTTCAGTCCTTTATATGATTAGTGCTGCTTCTGGTCTCGATAAAGGAATTGTTCGCCTCAGCCACGCGAACCTTGTTCTCGCGGCGCTCTTGATGGTCGGCGTCTTGTTCCTCGGACCATTCAGTTTCATCATGGATTTATTCGTTCAAACAACAGGTGCCTATTTACAAAACCTGCCGATCATGAGTTTCCGTGCCTCAGCCTTCAACCCGGACGAACGTTCATGGATTAACGGCTGGACGATTTTCTACTGGGCATGGTGGATTTCTTGGTCACCATTCGTCGGTACGTTCATCGCACGTGTTTCAAAAGGACGGACGATTCGTGAATTCGTTCTCGGTATCTTGCTCGTCCCAACAATTTTCGGACTGCTCTGGTTCTCTGTTTTCGGTGGATCAGCAATCTGGAACGAACTTTTCAACAGCGTAAACTTAATTGATACAGTTAACGATAAAGGTGTCGAAACAGGTATGTTCGCCTTGTTCGAGACATTTGGTACACTTGGTACGATTCTTAGTATCGTAGCTGTCTTCTTGATTACGACATTCTTCATTACGTCAGCTGACTCAGCAACATACGTACTCGGAATGCTCTCTTCAGGCGGTAGCTTGATGCCAAGCCTTCGAATCAAATTGACATGGGGTGTCATCCAGTCTTCAATCGCAGCTGTTTTACTTTATGCCGGTGGGCTGAGTGCTCTCCAAGCTGCCGCGATTTTAGCCGCCTTCCCGTTCATCTTCGTTGTCGGGATGATGGTCATTGCCTTGTTCATTGATTTGTATAACGAACCTGAAGAAAAGAAAGCATCTGATGATTTAAAAAAAGAAGCATAATCATGTCAGGCACCTCTTCCGCGATGCGGACTGAGGTGCCTTTTTGGTATGCTTAGTGAAGAGAGGAGTGAGGTCTTGCGCGTCAGAAAACGTTGGTTCGTTTCATTAGGGGTTCTTGTCATAGGCGGT
The DNA here is from genome assembly GCF_018618695.1 of Exiguobacterium sp. s127. Lineage (NCBI taxonomy): Bacteria > Bacillati > Bacillota > Bacilli > Caryophanales > Exiguobacterium > Exiguobacterium sp. s127. The sequence continues at coordinate 42,632 of NZ_JACSMO010000008.1, forward strand.
TGGTTTTTATATCAAGAAAATAATGTGATTGAAACGACCGCAATCACGATTGAAACAGAACGACTGCCAAAAGCATTCGATGACTATACAGTCGTCCAAATCGCTGACTTACATGGGAAATCCTTCGATCCAAAACAAACGAAGCTACTCAAAAAAATTACTCAAGCACAGCCTGACCTCATCGTGATGACCGGGGATTTAATCGACTCTCGCCGAAACGGAGAAGCCGCTGCGCTGACTTTGATGAAACAATTGACTGCGAACTATCCTGTCTATTTCGTCACGGGAAACCATGAAGTTCGTCGCAACTTGACCCTTTTACCAAAACTCGAAGCGATTGGTGTACAAATTTTACGGAATACGGCAGTCCCGCTCGAATATAACGGTGCAAACATTGCTCTACTCGGCATCGACGACCCAACGACGACACGCTGGAGCGAAGGTCTCCAAGAGTCTGACGGAACTCGGAAAAGCCTCGCCTCCGCACAAGAAGCTGTCGATCGATCGACGTTTCAACTCTTACTCGCCCATCGTCCGGAATATGTACCGCTCTATGCGGAGCGGCAAATTGATCTCGTTCTGTCCGGTCATGCTCACGGCGGTCAAATCCGACTTCCCTTCACAGATGGCTTGTATGCACCTGGACAAGGATTTTTCCCGAAACGGACGGCCGGTCAATATACAGTGGATACGACACAACTCATCGTCAGTCGCGGTCTTGGCAACAGTCTCTTCCCGTTTCGGTTGTTCAATCGTCCCGAAATCGTTGTCATCACTTTAAAGTCATGATAAAAAATCGCCGCCTCCTAGGAGACGGCGATTTTTTTAGTTATGCGAGTGCATCATGTAACTCAGGCTCTGCGTTCGCCCACATTTCCGGTTTATGTGTCATCAGGAATTCACGAAGCAGTCCTTTTGACGTATCGTCCATCTGATCGACGACGATGCGTCCCTTGAGTGACTTGTCCATCTTATTGACGTGATCAGCTAAGATTTTAAACCCGCGCCGTGTTTCGACATCGACTAATAAATCGCATGCTGCGACGCCTCCATAATAAAACCCTTCTGGCTTACGTCCTACCGTGACCCAAACGATCCAGTACAGTTTCCCATTCGGTGCGTCCGCTCGATCCGTCGTGAACTTAATCCGCTTCTCAATCGCTGCTTTCGCATGCATGGCACCCATATCGATGTATGCTTCGCCGTCCTCTGGCGAGATGATGACCGGTGACATACTGTTCAAACTGAGTGTCCCGACGCCAAATCCACCATGTCCGTCTGTTGAATTATCTGAAATGATATTGAAGTTAATCTTCTTTTCCATCTTTACTCGACCCCTTTTACAGCTGTTGCCTCTATCATACCGCATTCAACTGCTGACGCAAGTCCCGCTTAGCGTTTCACTTGTTCCAGCTGTTCTTTCGTCACACGCCGAATCGTCGGCAGACGGAGACATTCAAGTGAGGTCAATTCTTCATGCACAGGTGGATTTGATTCTTCCAAGCGTGTCAATGCCCGGTCGTAAAGTGTCTGTGCCGCACGACCAAACAAAATCACGCGTTCAAGCGACGAGCAACGAGACCGAATCGCCCGCAGTTGTTTAGCAAGCTCCCGGACACGCTCCTCGACTTCTGTTTCAATCTCAGGCGGTAACTTCCGATTTTGGAACAAGGGCTTAAAGCGGTCATCCTCTTCAAGCAACGTCACCATTCCATACCGTTTCGCTTCCGGCGTACCAACGAGTGCCGCTAATTCTTTATCCGTCACAAGTCGACCAAACGGAATGCTTTCATCAAAAATGACTTCTGCGACTTCCAAACCCTTCGTCCCCGATAGTGGATACGTCGTGTCCTCTGGTAATGCCCGGTCGAAAATAAGCAATGTATGAATCTTTTTTCGTATAACAGATTCCATTTCCATTGGTGTCACCTCTTCATCCTAAGTTTTCCTCTCGACTACTTCTCTTTTACATGCCCCCACTCCTGTCTTATACCCGTCTTTTCGTGTTTCGATGTCGCTGTTTGACGGCTCCCCTGCTCCATACGGTATACTGAGGGCGTATTGCCATTATGTTTTTAGGAGGAACGATTTATGCCTTACGTTACCGTTAAAATGCTTTCAGGACGGACTGTCGAACAAAAACGTGCACTGATCGAAAAAGTAACAGAAGCTGTTTCAGAAACAGTCAATGCTCCAAAAGAAAACATTACCGTCTTCATCGAAGAAATGGAAAAGACGGACTATGGACAAGCAGGCGTCATGTTTGCCGATAAATAAGGAACTAAAAAAGGATGGACGATGCGTGTTGCTCGACCATCTTCTTTCTTATACCTATAACACCATGAACGAGAGAGGATGAATTATGATGGCAACGCTTAGCCTTTTAGGGGCAACGGGACGGACAGGGCGCCCATTGCTCGATTTATTGTTACAAGCCGGTCACAATGTCCGTGCGCTCGTCCGCTCGACCGATCACATGTTACCGGAGCACCCGCAATTGACGATCATTCAAGGAGATGCAACGGAAGTAACAGATTTAGAGAACGTCATTCAAGGTTCATCTGCCGTCTTCAGTTGTCTTGGTACGGATCAGCAACATGTTCTTTCAACAGCGATTCCCCATCTCGTCACGAAAATGAAGGAACAACAGATCGAACGGATCATCTTCATCGGGACGGCTGGCATTCTCGATGCCTCAGAAGAACCCGGGAAGTACCGCTTCCAGTCAAGCGAATCGCGCCGCCGTTCGACAGTGGCTGCTGAAGATCATTTGAAAGCTTATTTGACATTAAAGGATGCTGACGTTGACTTCACTGTCATCTGTCCTACTCAATTGACGGAAGACGATGAAATCAATGATCTCTTAATTGAAGCACCCCGCTTCACACAGGAGACAGGACCGATTCCTCGCCGCAACGTCGCCCGTTTTGCTTTTGAAGCCTATAACGAACATCTCTTCAGTCGTAAGCGCGTGGGGATTGCTTCCCATCAATGATTTCAAAAATCAACATGACGATGAATCCCGTGCGCCGTCAGGCATGCTGGATTCATCGTCATGTTTTAGTTTGCTTACTTTCAATCAAACACTTGTCGTAGTTCAATTTCCCCTTCACCGTGCCCTTGCGGATCCGGCATCCGTAGTGCCCAGTCGATTGCTTCTTTTCGTGACGCGACATCGATCAAAATAAATCCAGCAATCAATTCCTCTATTTGCATGAATGGTCCTTCCGTAACGATCGGTCGATCTCCAGGTCCACGATAAGAAAAGCGCATCCCGTTCGAGCTCGGATAGAGTCCTTTCGCCATCACATGTACCCCTGCATCGCGTAACGCTTGATTGTACTCGGACATCGCTTCCATAAGCTCAGGACTTGGACGCTCACCCGCTTCTGCACGCTTTGATCCTTTAACGATCAACATAAATAGCACGTTCAGCATCTCCCTTTCTCGAAAGTCGCTAAAATGATGTATTAACCAATTCCACCATCCCCTTCTCCGCAAACCAAGATGAGTCTAACCAAATCAATTCTTGTGGCGGATGTTTCCGACATCCTCGCTTTCCAGGTAAGCCTGGAGAGAGCAACGAAAATAGATGACGCTTGTCTGGTCCACAATTTTTTTCTACAATCTAAAATACCCGCCGACAAAAATGTCAGCGGGTAGAAAAACTCTTATGAAGCGCGAACATGCGATATCGAGACAGATTGTACTCTAAACCGTCTTTCCTGATTTCCCACATGGTATTCCCTAAAAAGCGTCACGGTTCGTTGACTCCTACGGGAAAAAGTGCGTTTTTAACGCACTTTCAGAGGCAGGCAAGACCGAGGAAAGCAACGAATAAAAACGCTTGCAGTTCCCAATATCGACTTTTTCCACAATCTAAAATACCCGCCGACAAAGATGTCAGCGGGCATGTTAAGTTCTCATTAGATGATGACACTGACGACGATTGCTGTCAGAACACTGACGAGCGTCGCACCGTACAATAATTTAAGACCGAAGCTCGCAGCGACACTGCCTTGGCGATCGTCGAGTCCTTTAACTGCACCCGCGATGATCCCGATTGACGAGAAGTTCGCGAATGAAATCAAGAAGACCGATACGATTCCGAGTGTACGCTCTGAGAATTCTTTCGTGTACTCAGGAAGACTGAGCATCGCGACGAATTCGTTCGTGATCAATTTCGTTGCCATGATGCTACCAGCACTGACTGCTTCTGCCCATGGAACACCCATGATAAAAGCGAATGGCGCAAAGATGTACCCGAGAATTTCTTGGAACGAGATACCAAGAACCATCAAGAAGATGTCGTTGACCATCCCAATCAATGCGTTGTATCCGATTAACATCGCACCGACGATGATTGCGACTTTAAATCCATCCAAGATGTATTCGCCGAGCATCTCGAAGAACGTTTGTTTCTCTTCGACGATTTCTAAGATATCTTCGTTTGGATCGACCGTATACGGATTGATGATTGAAACAATCATAAATCCACCAAAGAGGTTTAAGACGATGGCCGTAACGACATATTTCGGTTCCACCATTGTCATGTAAGCACCGACGATTGACATTGAAACGGTCGACATCGCCGAAGCACACAATGTATAGAGACGGTTTGCCGGTAATTTACCGATTTGTTTTTTGACTGTGATGAAGACTTCAGATTGACCGATCGCTGCCGAGGCGACGGCGTTGTATGATTCAAGTTGTCCCATGCCGTTAATCTTCGACAAGACAAATCCGATTCCGCGCATTAAGAGCGGGAGGATTTTCGTGAACTGTAAAATTCCGATTAATGCTGAGATAAAGACAATAGGAAGAAGAACGTTGATGAAGAATGGCTGTGCCCCTTCATTCGCAAGTCCACCAAAGACAAAGTTAATTCCGATTGCTGCATAACCAAGTAACTTTTCAAAGACACTCGCTACACCGCGGATGATAATATAACCGAACGACGTGTTCAATAAGATGAATCCGAGAACGAGCTGAAGCACTAGCATGACCGCAAGCGGTTTCAATTTGATACTTTTACGATTGCTGCTGACGAGTAGAGCTAGTCCAAAAACGACGACCAGTCCGAGTAACGCGATTAAATATTTCATGAAGTACCCCTCAATCTATTAGTTGTTTATCAGTTGTACATAAGTACGATGTCTGACGTTTAATCTCTGTCCCAAGTACTAGAATAATCAACATTCGTCAGAACTGCAATAGGTAAAGTTCATTTAGTAACCGCTTTCGTTATTTTCATAAACTTTCAAGACAAAGTTTTCCAGGCGTTTCCGAACATTGTCCTGACTGAGGTTTCGCTTTCCATATGCTTCCCACCCCGGATATACAGTAATTGTTTCGGGTCCAAAATCGAAAACAGCATTTAAGTCCCATCTCCGATCGTAAGTAAGCCCGCTCATCGCCTGATAAAATTTTAAAAACCGGTCCGCAACTTCGACGGACTCGAGTAAAGCAAGGTTCAGCCGGCAATGCGCCACGTCTGCTTCAATCGGTCCAACACATGCACTCACCCAATCAACTACGTTATACTTTTCCCCTAAATCGTATAACACATTAACCGGATGGAAATCACGATGGATGAATCGAATCTGTTCACTAGGCGCTGGTGCTGGTGCACTTGCCCAGTCCCAGGCGGCGATTTCGGTTGCCCAGGTCGGAACGACACGGGTTTTACTATAGGGTTTATATACATACGAAGTTTTTGGGACCGGTAAGCGATGAATTGCGACTAACGTCCGTGCCAGTCGCTCCACATACAGATCGTCAAGTGGCGTAAGTTGCACCACCCCTTGGACATACGTCATCTGAAGCCAAGGTGGAATCTCGCCGATCCACGCTTCTTGATACTTGAGGACGCGCGGTGCAAGCGGCCCCGCCGTCTTTAGCGCAAAGACCTCGTGCGCGACGAGGTCCTGTTCTTGTTGCAACCAGTTTGGATTCGTATGGATTCGGATAACACTGTCGCCCGCCCGTACGACGAGCGACGAGGTCGCCCCGGGTAAAACTTCCGTCTCAATTCCGGACAACCCGACCTGTTCTAAAATCTGCTCAATGACTCGTTTCATTTGAGTATCCTCCGAGCAACAGTTGATCAATCTGCATCTTTTCATTAGCGAACTCACGTAAGTCATACAAGATTTCTTGCGGATAAAACAACTTTTCATCCGTCTGTCTTGAATTCGCGATCGCTTCGACGAGTGGGGAGACTTGTGAGATTTCTTTTTTCTGCCCGTCTTTCATTTGGAGCATGATCGGCTGTTTACTGATTTCTCCGTTCTCTCCATATAAATCATACGGAAGGCGACTTAATTTATCTTCTAACAAGTAATATGCCGGATCGAGTCCGATTTTATTGAACAGTTCTGCTAGTTTTTCATGGATTGCTTCCCGCTTTTCTGGTGGGTAGTCGACGTACTTAAATAATTTTCGATTGACGAACCGACGTGACAAGTCACTAAGAATCGCATCGTGTTCTTCCATCCATTGTTGGAAATAGAAATAAACAATCGTTTCATCAAGCGCGAGGTAATTCTTCAACGCCATCGTTTGGTCAAATAACGGAATCAAATGAACCGGATGGATGTCAAACACATAACCCGAGGTATACAGTTCCTTCGCCCGCTCGAGAATCGCTTTTAATAAGTAATCGCTCGATCGTGTGACCGGGTGCAGATAGACTTGCCAGTACATCTGATACCGGCGCATGATGTAGTCTTCAATCGAGTGCATGCCTGATTGTTTGACGACCATCTGATTGTGTGCGGGACGTAAGACACGCAACATGCGTTCTAAATCAAACTTCCCGTAACTGACACCGGCGAAATGGGCGTCACGCAATAAGTAATCCATCCGGTCGACGTCGAGTTGCGAACTGATCATCGTCACGAGCAACTGGTTCGGATGCGTCTTATTGATGACGGAGGCGACTTCTTCCGCAAAGCCTTCGCCAACTTGATCGAGGACTCGTTTGATTTCCGTATCCCCGAGAATGATTCGTTCCGTCCACTCCTCGTGATCGACACCAAAGACATTTTCGAAGGCATGGGAAAAGGGTCCGTGCCCGACGTCATGAAGCAAGGCTGCGACGAGCGTCAGCTCGCGGTATTGGTCATCCCAGTCAGCACGACCGTTAAAGACGTCAATCAGTTGGCGTGTAATCTCATACACACCAAGCGAATGATGAAACCGTGTATGCTCCGCTCCGTGAAACGTCAAAAAGGATGTCCCGAGTTGTTTGACCCTGCGAAGCCGTTGAAACTCCTTTGTTCCAATCAGTTGCCAAATCAATTGGTCGCTGACATAAATATAACGATGAACCGGATCTTTAAAGACCTTAGTTTCTCTTAATTGACCTAGTGACTGATACATGTCATTCTCCCCTTCATCTGGTCGTTCTCTTCGTTGTTTTCAATTTAGGGGCAGTCTGTTCCTGTCAGACTATCCGCTTCTTACATAAAGTTTACACTGGCTATGCTATAATGATGTCGCAAATCTACAAAAAAAGGAACGAGCCAATGGGAATCGAACTCTTAAAACAAGAACAATATCGTATTTTTGATCAAACGTCACTCGGAACGACATTTCATGCCACCCAATCGTTCGCGATGGACGACACGCTTTGTGCCTCCGTCGCAACAGAAGGTGCGGCACTTCGTTCTTGGGTGCACCACGAAACGGTCGTCCTCGGGATTCAAGATGCCCGTCTGCCTCACTTAACAGAAGGAATCGACGTCTTGAATACACACGGCTTTCACCCCGTCGTCCGAAATTCGGGCGGACTCGCGGTCGTCCTCGATGCAGGTGTCTTGAACATTTCGCTTGTCCTACCAGAACGGGGCGGCATTGATATCGACAGCGGCTACGAAGCGATGCTCGCCCTTGTGCAGCACATGTTCAGAGACGAAACCGATGCGATCGTCGCTGGCGAAGTCGTCGGCTCATATTGCCCCGGCTCTTACGACCTTTCGATATTCGGTAAAAAGTTCGCCGGGATTTCGCAACGACGTGTCCGCGGGGGGGTCGCCGTTCAGATTTATTTATGTGTCAACGGAAGCGGGAGTAAGCGCGCAGCACTCGTGCGCGACTTTTATGAAGCCGCCCTGCAAGGCGAGGAAACAAAATTCACGTATCCTGTCATCATTCCGGACACAATGGCCTCTCTTGAGGAGTTACTTCAACTTCCGCTTACGGTCGAACAGTGTTTACTCCGTGCTTACCGTGCCTTGATGGCACTCGGCACAAATTTAGTCCCGTCCGTCCTCGATGAAGTCGAAAATGAACGATTCGGTGTAAACCTGGGCCGGATGCTCGAACGAAACGAAAAAGCCCTAGGTAAGTAAAGGAGAGAACGCAATGGTACGATTCATTACCGATAGTGGTGCCGATGCACCGCAAGAATTATTAGATGCCCATGACATCACAATCATGCCGTTCGGTGTATTGATTGGAGACGACACGTATTTTGACGGCGAAACGATTTCGCCGGAGGAGCTCTATGCTAAAATGCGTGACGGTGCTGCGCCAAAAACTTTCCAAGTCGAGGTCACGCGGATCGCGGAAGTCTTCAAAGCACACTTCGAACAAGGGGAACCGTTCCTCTATCTCGCTTTTTCAAGTGATCTATCCGGCACCTATCAAACGGCAACGATGCTCGCAGAAGAACTCGCCGAACAATATCCCGATGTTCCGTACGCCGTCATTGATACGAAAACAGCATCGACCGGTCAAGGACTCTTCGTCCTTGATGTCGCGACCTTCGCGAAAACACATACGTTTGACGAAACAAAAGCCTATGCAGAACAAAAAGTGAATTCGATCCGTCACTTGTTCACGGTTGAATCACTCGAGTACCTGATGCGTGGTGGTCGTGTGTCACGTGCGAGTGCCTTCATCGGTGGATTATTATCGATTCTGCCGCTCTTGACGGTCGAAGACGGTAAGTTGATCCCGAAAGAAAAGATTCGTGGTCAGAAAAAGGTCATGAACCGGATCGTCGAATGGATGGAAGAAGCGCGTCCGATGATTGACGGACACCGCATCATCATCGGTCACGGTGACTCGATTGAACGGGCCGAGATGCTCAAACAATTGATTGAAGCCCAGTTCTCTCCAAGCGAAGTCTTGATTACGATTGCCGGAGCGGCCATCGGTTCGCACACCGGACCGGGACTGCTTGTCATCGGCTATGATTTGCCGGCCTGACAGCCGCTTGATTTTATCCACACTAAAAAATCCGAATGATTCCCCTCTTCTTTATCAGAAAAGGTTGGATCATCCGGATTTTTTTGTTTTTAAAACCTGTCATTTCACGGTTTCATCGTCTCGATGCATACGGTGTCCGCTCTGTTCTCGGTTCAAAAAGTCCGAGCAACAAAAAGCGGAACAATACATACACAAACAAAAGCAATGTCACCAGTTCAAAGAACAAATAGCCGACATCTTGCAAGGACAGTCCTGTCCGGATTCCGTTCCACAAGTAGGCCAGATCTATTGTCAACAGACCGATTAGACCGGCAGCGAGCGCTTCCGCCCGTGTCAGCGGATGGTGAAGCGAATAGGAAACCCGCTTGACGTTGAAGATGTTCTGGATTCCGTCCTCTGATGTATAGCCTTTATACAGCGCGAACGCCGAACCGATTGCTACGAGGAAAAGTGCCGAAAGCGGGGCAACCAGATTTACGATAACCAGCAGAAACAGCATCGGCAAGACAACGTTCGGTTTCATTCAGACTTCGTTCCCGACGCGACCGGTTCCCCTTGATTCAAGTTGACCGTCAACGGTTTGGCTGTCCCTTTTCCAGAAAAGTTCTCAATCAATTCTTTGACATCGATTCCGGAAGAAGCCTTCAACGTCTCTTGGAGTGACGCCATCAAGTCCGTCGCATAACCCGTCACACGGTTCGCACCGCCACCTTCACCGTTCCCTGTATCGACGACCGTGATCTTGTCGATGTTACCGAGTGGTGCTGCGATTTCTTTCGCATACTCCGGCATCATGCGAATGACCATGTCGAGAATCGCCGCTTGTCCGAATTGTTCGAAGGCTTGGGCAATCTTCTCTTTTGCTTCTGCTTCCGCAAGACCTTTCAGGCGGATGATGTCCGCCTCGGTTTCCCCTTGTGCCCGCTCGGCGTCGGCTTTTGCGAGACCATCAAGGCGAATCCGTTCCGCATCGGCCTTCGCTGACGCTTCAATCCGGTATTTCGTCGCATCGGCTTCTGCATATTGTTTCGCCCGGTCCGCTTGTGCTGCCTGTTCGATCGAGTACCGATCGGCATCGGCACGTTTTTTAACTTCTGCGTCGTACTGTTTCTCGCGACGGAGAATTTCACGTTCTTCGAGTTCGATTTGTTTTTGCCGTTCGATGATTTTGATTTGCATTTGTTGCTCTGTGACTTCTTGTTGCGCGCGTGCATTTTCTAAGTCGTAGGCTTGGTCGGCTTTCGCCTTCGCGATGTCTTGTTCGCGACGATAGTCTGCCATCTTCAGCTGGTTTTCTTTTTCCGCTTCCGCGATTTCAGTCGCGCGCTCGAGCTCTGCTTTTTTCGCATCTTTTGAAGCTTCCGCCCGCTTGATCCGCGTTTCTTTTTCAGCATCCGCCGTCGCGATATCAGCGTCACGGCGTACTTGCGCGATGCGTGGTTTCCCGAGTGATTCGAGATAACCGTTTTTATCGCGGACATCTTTAATCGTGAACGAGACGATGATCAGTCCCATTTTCGCGAGATCTTGTGACGCGACACGTTGCACTTCTTGCGAAAATTTATCGCGGTTCTTATAGATTTCTTCGACCGTCATCGATCCAAGAATCGACCGCAAGTGACCTTCGAGGACTTCCCGCGCCTCACTTTCACGGTCTTCCTTTGATTTCCCGAGGAATTGCTCGGCTGCCGTCGCGATTTCCGAAATCGAGCTGCCGATTTTAATGATTGCCGTTCCATCCGCCATGACCGGAACACCTTGTTCCGTATAAACTTCAGGCGTTGTTACTTCGAGCTTGCTCGACAGTAAACTGAGCGGTGTCGCCTGTTGGAAGACAGGCAAGATGAATGCCCCGCCACCGCGAATGATTTTAACGCGGTTACCGGATTCATCCGTATTGACACTTGGACTATTTCCGAGATAACTCCCCGACACGATTAACGCTTCTTCTGGCCCAACTGTCCGATACTTCGTGATAAATAGAGCAACAAGCGCTAAAATGAGCGCGCCGGCGATAATCGCCACAATAATAACTGGATTCACGTAAACATCTCCTCTTTCCATTGGTTCGGGTAGGTCATGACGTGCGCCACCCCTTGTTTGATTTCAATGATGATGACTTTCGTTCCTTGATCGAGTGGCGGTCCTTCAAATAAAACGGCTGATTTTGAAATCCGTCCGGAGACATCATCGACTAAAATTTCTCCATATCCGTCACTCGGGATCGATAAAATGACCGTTGCACTTCTTCCTTCTAGCATCTGCTCGGAAAAACCCAGCGACTGCTCGGCTTCGGCAAGCGGTACAAAAATGAACAAGTGCACTAAGGTCGTCAAAATAAGACTGATGAATCCACTGAGCAATAAGATCATCAATGAGCTCATGGCTGTTAAATGCTCAAGTCCGAATCCGAAAGCCGACGTTAAAATGACGAATGATAAAATCAACGTCGGATGAAAAATTTGATCGACGCCCGGAACCAGGTCCGAGAACACGACCGATAACAAAACGCCACATCCTGCTGCTGCCAGTGCATAGAGATACAACGTACTAACGTCCATCTTCTGTCACCTCGATAAAAGCACTCGAGCCATAAAGCTGATGATAAATCCGTTTGTATTCATGCCGGTTTTCTTCATACAGCAGGTGTGCCAGCTCACGCTCACGCGGACTGGTGTCTTCTTGCAAACGCCGTGCATACTTTTTCTGTGCCGCGTAATGACGCGCTAGCAAACTTTCGAGTGCTCCTTGACTTGGCGTGGCCGCGACAGGTTGACGTCGTTTTCTCATCTTCGTGCTCCTTTCCTGTTTAATCCGTTCAGTTTTATGTACGCTAGTTTTTGGAAATGGTTTCAAAAACCAATTTCCTTTTTCCATTTTTCATGCGGATAAACAAAAAAACCGAAGAGCAATGCTCCTCGGTTTTAATCCGTTTACTTTTTCCGTTTAACAATCAAAACATAGTAGATGACGAGTGCTGCACAATCAAGTGTCATGATAATCAACCCCATCGGTAAAGCCGAGTCCTCGCCCATGATTCCGACGAGTGGTGAAACGAGTGAACCGACGAGCATCGGCAAGAGACCGAGCAAAGCAGATGCGCTCCCTGCCGTCTTCCCGTAGTTTTGCATCGCAAGTGTAAAACCAAGCGTTGAAATCAGACCGACGCTCGACACAACGAAGAAAAGTGGAATCATGACAAAAATCAAGGCATCGGATAAGGTCAAGCCGAGGAACAACAAGATGCTTGCCGTCGCAACAATCATTAAGGCAATCCGCATCAATTTCTCACTATCGACGCGACCGGCGAGTCGTCCTGCGATTTGAGCCGCGATGATGATTCCAATCCCGTTCAAGCCGAACAGGAAACTAAACTGTTGCGGACTCGCACCGTAAATGTTTTGTAAAACGAACGGCGAACCGGAGATATAGGCGAACATCGCACCCATGACGAACGCTTGTGCAAAGGCGTAACCGATGAACACGCGGTCCGTCAATAAACGACCAAACGTCCGAACCGTCGTCGCGAGATTCCCTTCGACCCGGTGATGCACCGGCAGTGTTTCCGGTAACCGGAAAGCAACGGCAAGCAGCATCATCGTACTTAAGATGGCCAGTAAATAAAACACCACATGCCAATCACCGAAACGTAAAATTTGTCCACCGATGACTGGTGCTAAAATAGGAGCCGTCCCGTTAACAAGAGATAAAGCAGCAAAGAACTTCGTCAATTCCGGTCCTTCAAACAAATCACGAACGATCGCGCGCGAAATGACGATGCCGGAAGCACCAGCCGCCCCTTGCACAAAACGAAGTGCAATCAACACTTCGATCGTCGGAGCAAACGCACATGCAAGCGAGGCGAGGAGATAGGCGACGAGTGCGAGCATTAAGGGACGTTTCCGTCCGCGGACATCGCTAAGCGGTCCGACAATCAATTGACCGAGCGCCATGCCAAGCATACATGCCGTCAAACTCAATTGAATCATCGACGCACTCGCCCCGAATGAACGGGACATGTCGGGGAAAGCAGGTAAATACATGTCGATCGAGAGCGGACCGAGTGCTGCCAATGAGCCTAAAATTAAAATCAAGGTAAGTCGTTTCGTTTTCACGAGTGAAACATCTGCCATCCGATTTCCTCCTTAAGTCGTTACGTAATCCAAGTCGTGCAAGACATAGGCGAGGAAAAAGACGACAGATGGATTTTCGTAAGCCGTCTGGACTTTCTTCAGTTGCGCCCGGTAGCCTGTCTCATATTCCACTCCGTTCAACTTGCGTTCCATATTCATTTTAATCAACGCATCGAGCTTATCGACGACATCTACCATCTGTCCTTCATACGTATCATCTTTCGCTTCGACGAGAAAACGATAAAATTCTGTTCGCATCACGTCAGGTAATAATCCAATCAACGCCTCCCCTTCTGCCCGTTCATAGGCCTCAAAGGCAGCTGCCGTGACCGGCGTCGCATGTTTGACCGGTCCGAGGACGTCCCCTGTCGTCCCTTCGACTAAATCGTGACAGAGCAAACGCGAAACGACTTCAGCCGTATCGATCGTAACCCCGTACTTTTTCGACTCGATCAGACCGTTGAACAAGCCGAGGGAAGCCGCCCGAAACGCATGTGTCGCGTCATTGTCATCAATCGTATTGAAGCGCCCTTTCCAGCGTCGAATCGTATCCATCATCAATGCATTGTCAATGAAATGTGCCATCTCGTCTTCGGCAAAGACGGATGTCGTCAAGCGACGGATGGCATATAACGGGTGTTCGAGTAAATAGTTTTTCAGTTCAAGCGTTTTTGCTTCAAAGAACGGTGACGCCGTCATCCGTGCTTCCCGTCTTGCGAACAACATCGCGTCGAACGTATCGATCGCTTTAACGATTTGCCCTTCAATCGTGTCATCTTCGGCATGGACGAGATAGTCTGTAAATTCTGTTTGAAGCGATTTTGACAATAAGGCGACGAGTTTCTCACTCGCCTGTTGCTCCATCGCCTGAATGTGATCATGAAGTGTCGGCTCTTTTTTCGTCCGGTGTTTGATTGGACCGGTGATCACTTCGTTCATATCGTGAAACAGTGCCTTTCCTAATAAGCGGAGGCGATCGATTTCAACGGGTTGCTGCTCTTGTTCGATATAGCTCGCCATTAAACTAAATAGAGCGACGCGAAAACTATGACTTGCGGCGTTGTCTTGAAAACGCGGAGCATACTCATCCCAACGTGGTACGTTCTGCATCCGTGTCAGCATTCGAATAAAGTTACCGTTTTGCATGAAATCTCCCCCAAAATCAAAAAGGACAGAGGAGTTGTGACCCTGTCCAATTTTTGTATTATTTTTCTTCTTTGACACCACTTCTAAACCAGCCGATGACAAGAATCAGTCCGAGAACGACCCAGAAAATCGTCTGCCAGAGCGTGCTTTCCGGAAACTCGTGCGGTAAGACATGAATGGTCGGGTGTGCAAGCGTCATGATGACGAGCTTAACCCCGACCCAAGCGACGAGCCAAAATGCTGCTTCTTCAATCCCTGGTCGTTTTTGGAGTAAAACAACGAACCAGCTTGCGAAATATCGCATGATGACAAGTCCGATGATCCCACTGAAGAAGACGACCCAAAATTGTCCCGTGTTCAGTCCACCAATCATCCCGCCGACCATCGGTAATGTCGTCGCCATGGCAACGGCCGCGAGTGTCGAATCGACGGCAAACGCTAAATCAGATAATTCGACCTTGACGACCGTCCACCAAAAATTCGGCGATTCTTTTTTGGATGCCATCGCATCCGGTATTTGATGTTTGTTTGATCGTGCCTCGACGATTCCTTTAAAGGCGACATAAAAGAGGTACGCTGCACCAAGTGCCTGTAACTCCCAAACAGTCGCTAAGTACGACGCAAAGAAAATCGCGATGAAACGAAGGACGAGTGCCCCGATTAGTCCGTAAAACAACGCTTTTTTTCGTTGATCGTCCGGTAAAGGACGAACGAGTACCGCCATGACCATCGCATTATCAGCCGACAGCAATCCTTGTAAGATGATCAGGACGAGCCCGACCGTCGCATACTGCGTAATTAATCCAATATCCATAAAAACGAATCCCCTTTTTGTTCACTAGGTTCATTATAATCTTTGTACCTGTAAAAGAAAAAGACGGAAGCTTGAACCTTGTGTTTCTATCTTCCCCCTTTTTTCGGAGTTCACACTAAAAAAGACCCTCCAGTCGGAGAGCCTTTCGCTTAAAGATGTTGATCCACTTTTTTCTCAGCATCTGGATTTGGTTTTGTTTTCGGTGAAGAGAACCAACCCCAAACTGCGAGACCGACCATGACCGTCCAGAAGAACGCTTGCCATGGCGTACTGTGAGCAAAGCCTTCCGGTAACTTCATCGCTTCAAAGATTGTTCCTTCAATCGATGCGTGATATTTCGGATGCTCAAGGGCAAGAACGGCGAGCTTGACTCCGACCCAAGCGACGATTGCGAATGCCGCTGTTTCAAGTCCAGGACGTTCTGCGAGTAGTCTGACGAAGACGCGCGCTGCGAAACGCATCAAGACGACACCCATCAAACCACCTGTCAGGATGACGACGAAATGTCCGGCATTCAATCCACCAATTTCATTTGTCCCCCAGTCAGGTAATGCGACGGCGAGTGCGACCGCTGCAAGAATCGAATCGACGGCGAATGCAAGATCGGCGAATTCAATTTTAGCGACTGTTTTCCAAAACTCCGCTTTTGAGACGGGCTCATCCGATTTCGGTTCTTGATCGAGCTCACTGTCTGCCCCATGGTTTTCACCGAGCCGTCGTGCCTTGACCGTTTTATAAATATGCCGTAACCCCATGATAAGCAGGTATGCTGCACCAAGTGCTTGAATCTGCCAAATATCAACGAGGAACGAAATCGCGAACAATGCCGCGAAGCGGAGGACGAACGCTCCTGCCAAACCATAAAATAAAGCCTTTTTCTGTTGTTCGCCTGGTAAGTGTTTTACCATGACGGCGAGGACGAGTGCATTATCTGCTGAAAGTAGTCCTTCGAGTGCGATTAAAACGACGACTACCCAGGCATATTGTAGTACTAACTGCCAATCCATCTACTTCATTCCTTCCTATCTTATAAGTTTCACAAAGGCATTAACTAAAAAAAGATTTACGCGTTCATATGAACATATACTATCCGATTCAGTACAGACTTGCAAGTGTCCCTTATGATGAGTTTAGCAAACTGTTGATTCTGAGCCTTGCTAGTTTCGTTTTGCTAGCAGTTCATGATAAAATTCATATCAACAGTTCAACATAGTGCAAACACATTTGCGGAATCATCAGAGTTGCTCGTCTCTAGCATTCCTGTCATGTTATTACTATTGATAAAATACAAAAGGACAAAGGGGCCAATTGAAATGTCTACCTACCCGATTACACTACCAACAAAAGAAGAGCGTCATAAGCTTTTCGGTTCTGTTCCCCCTGTTAAAGGAACAAAACCTACTGAAAAAGATAAAATGGTTGATCTTCAAAATACACCAAAGAATTTCTTGTTTGCACTTGATGCAGTCGGTATTTCAAACGTCAAACATCCTGTCGTCATCCAAGATGGTGACAAAACGCAGGCCACTGTCGCGACGTTCGAGCTTTCGACATCACTCGTTCAAGACCGTAAAGGCATCAACATGAGTCGCTTAACGGAGCAACTCGATCAGTACCATCAAGAAGGATGGGTCGTCACGAACGAATCACTGATTCAGTTCGCGCGCGATTTAGCCGAGCGGATGGAGCAGTCTGAAGGTCAATTAACGATTCGCTACCCATGGTTCTTCACGCGTAAAGCACCGGCAACTGGACTCAGCGGTCTGATGAATGCCGAAGTCTGGCAAACGGTCAGTGTCGATACGGAAACGAATGAAGCAACGTTGACGGTCGGGTTAACGATCAATGTCACGACACTCTGCCCATGTTCAAAAGAAATCAGTGAGTACAGTGCCCATAATCAACGTGGTTACGTCACGATGGAAGCATCGCTCCGTGACGAGGCAGATGACTTTGACTGGAAACAAGAATTACTGGATGCGGCTGAATCAAATG
Source organism: Exiguobacterium sp. s127 (assembly GCF_018618695.1). NCBI lineage: Bacteria > Bacillati > Bacillota > Bacilli > Caryophanales > Exiguobacterium > Exiguobacterium sp. s127. Next base: position 59,936 of record NZ_JACSMO010000008.1, read on the forward strand.
CATCAGCACCACTTCACCCGGTCCTCAAACGTCCGGATGAAAAACGTGTTACGGAGATGGCTTACGAAAACCCACGTTTCGTCGAAGATATGGTCCGTTTAATCGCGGCTGATCTCTACGAAATGGATGCGATCGCAACGTTCTTCGTCGAATGCCGAAACGAAGAAACCATTCACCAACACGATGCCATCGCTCGAATCACGTTCGATAAAGACGCACAATAAGTCCTATACCACCCTCGCCCTAGATGACCTCTTCGTTGTCTAGGGCGTTTTTTCATTAACCGGATGCACTTTTTTGAAACGCCTGGAAGCAATGAAGAAATCGGCATGACTTGAAACAATATTAAAAATGAGAGGAAGGACCTAGTAACGGTCCATCCTCTCATTTTGTTTTTTTTACTCGTTTCGGAGCAATAAGTCCGTCGCCCGGATGGTTCCCCATGGCGAAACATCGGCTTTGACTTCTAATTTTTCCGCATCCTCATACCCTTTTCCTGTACCTTGTTCGACATAATATTGAGTCAGCTGAGAAATCGTCACGTATTCATCGTAATACTCACCAGCAACCGAACCGAAAAAGCGGTCATTCGAGATTTTATCAATTCTTGCATATCCATCTTCCCCCGTTATAAACGTAACGTAGACAAGTCCTTGTTTGACAGAAGCATCCGGTTTTAAATCTGGATACTGCAACATGACGTACTCCCCGTAAATCGGATCAAATGGATCAAACGGCTCTGCCCGGAAGCGATAACTCTCTCCGAACCACGAAATCGCATAAAAACTGAGTACGACAAGCAAAACAATCAGTGTCTGAATAAACGCAAACCCGTACTTTTTCATGCCGACTGACCTCCTTCACGACGTCGTTGCATCCACCAGAGCACACCGGCAATCAAGAACACGAGTAAGGCCCCGCCTAGGAAAAAGAGTGACATATTCAGACGATTCCAAGCATAAATGAAGTAAACCGTCAGTTGAACGGTAATGAAATAAACGAACGGAATCAGTAAGCGATGACCGGTTCGTTCTCGCTCAATCAAATAAACGAATGCCATCACTTCAACTAAAATCGCCATCAAGATCGCTTGTTCCTCGAACCATAAGAGTCCGACCAAACCGAGCGGGACGATGAAAAGGAGCGGACGGTAACGTACATAAATCAAACTTCCGACCGCGGCTGCGGCAAGTACAAGTAAAATCGCTTCGACGAGCGAAATCGGAGCAGTTGTCGTTTCTGCGCGGACAGATAGATAGATTAGTGAGTTAATGGCTGCCGTGACTAAATAGAGCGCGTAGAGGAGCGGGCGCTTTTGCTCCTCCCGAACAAGTAACAGTAATGGAACGAGGAAAAATAAAGTCCAAATCGGCCAAAGAATACCTTCGTAGGAAACGAGGAAAAACAATTCCAACCCTGCGAAGTAGAGGAGCAACCAGCTAAAAATCAGTGATGGAAACGTTTGACTGAAATAGAACCAGGCTACGGATATCAGAATCAAACAAACAAATGATGTCCAGTCGAGAAACGTAGCGTACTCGCTCCCGAAGCTGCCGATTCCCGTAAAAATATTCAATCCCGCCAAAAAAGCGACGACAGCGTAGGCAGCGTGACGCCAAACGAAAAAATGACCGAGTGCCATAAGAAAGATTACCCAGGCAATGAATGAGCTTTCAAGCGACATATGAAAACTTTGGACCGTGACAATCAATGCACCGAGCAACGCGAGAATCCCGAGTATCCGGAACGCCACCGGATTCCAAATCGTCCGGCGTTCGGAAATATCAGCTAGCACATAACAACTGATCATGATGACAAGAACGAGTCCGATTTTGACCAATGCCGGAATGACTTGCCAATTGGCCGCTAAAAAACTGAGTAAGGCCAAGCCGACAAACGTCAAGCCGACAATCAACAGTAAGGGCGTCCGCTTTTTGACTTGGTGTTTGTGTTCGTACGCTTCAATCCGATCGACGGTTTCTGCATCAAGCAATCCTGCTTCCTGCCATTCTTTCAACTTTGTCAATCGCGCCATCTTTCCACCTCCTAGGACTCAACATTACACTTATATTTTTCCCGTTTTCCTATCGCTTCAAGCAAATTCACAATAAAAAAAGCGACTACGTCCAGCTCAGTTTCGCTGACGTAGTCGCCTTCTTCTGGTTTAAACGCGGAATTGCGTCACCATTTCTTGTAGTTCTTCTGCCATATCCGACAATGCTTTCGCGGATTGCGAAATTTCTTCCATCGAACCGAGCTGTTCTTCCGTCGTCGTCGCAACACGTTCGGATGCTGTCGAATTTTCATCCGCAATATGAGCGATTTCCGTTGCCGAAGCCGACACTTCTTGGACGTTCGCCGCGATTTCTTCGACCGTCGCTGTGACATCTTCGATTCGTGGCGTCATCTCTTGTGTCCGTAACATAATTTTCTTGAAACGTTCCGCTGAATCTTCTGTCGTCTCAAGTCCGGCTTTCGTATGATGCGATACTTCTTTCATCAAGGAAACCGACCGTTCTGTTTCCTGCTTGATGTTTGTAATCAGGCCCGAAATTTGTTTTGTCGACTCTTGTGACTGTTCGGCTAGCTTCCGAACTTCACTCGCGACGACCGCAAATCCTTTGCCATTTTCGCCGGCCCGTGCTGCTTCGATCGCTGCATTCAAGGCAAGCAAGTTCGTTTGGGCTGCAATCCCGTTGATGACATCGACAATCTTTCCGATTTCGTTTGAGCGATGAGCCAAGGATTGAATGACTTCACCGAAGTTTTCGACCGATGCATCAATCGCTTTCATCTGTGTCACATTTTTCCCGACCGCAATCGTTCCGTCTTCTGCTTCGAGTGCTGTTGCCCGTGATAGCTCGGAGACGTTCGTCGAACTCTCTGCGATTCGCATGACACCTGACGTAATCGCTTGGAGTGATACAGCATTTCCTTCGAGTTGACGTTTCGAGTGGTCAGCACCTGCTGCCATCTGTTGGACGGAACCTGCGATTTGCTCGGAAGCTGCTGTCGTTTGCGCTGCGTTCGCCATCAATTCTTCTGAAGACGCCGCAACTTGCCCAATCGATTGATCGAGGTTCGTCACGATCGACCGGAGTGATGTGACCATGACATTAAAACTTTGGGCCACCTGACCGATTTCGTCATTGGATTCGACGATGACTTGCTCCGTCAAATCACCTTCTTTAATCCGATCGGCACTTTCCGTCAAACGACTTAACGGACGGAGGATCGAACGGAGAATAAAGTAGAGTAAGACAGCTGCTAACAAGAACGTTCCAGCGATAACGGCAAGCGTCGTCCAAAGAATGCCCGATGTTTCATTTGCAATTTCTTTATCGTACAGTGTTCCGGCGACTTTCCATCCCGTCAGACTGTTCGTCATATAGTCCATTTTCTTTCCTTGATTCTCAAACTCATAAGAAAACTGACCATTTTTTCCGGCATAAAGGGATGTGACCCAGTCTCCAGATGCCTTTTCTCCAGCCTTCTTCGTCGGATGTGTGACGAAATTCTTATCGGAGTCGAGAATCGTGACATAACCTTCTTGACCGATTTTAACTTTTTTAGCAATTTCAGAAATTCGATCGACATCCACGTCGACAGCAATGACGCCACGTCCATTCCCACCTGTTTGTGAAAGGGTGACCATCATCTTCCCTGAAGCTGCGTCGACGTATGGATCAGTAATGACGACTTTCCCACCGGCGTCCTCCGCCGCCTGATACCACGGACGTTCTCGTGGATCATAGTCATCTTCAAATGACTGCTCCGGATAGATAGTCATATCACCTTCCGTCGTCGCGTAATAAATATTTGCCGCTTGCGGATGTATATCGAGATATTCCATCATCTTTTCTTTCAATGCTAAATTTTGTTTCCCTTTTTGATAGAGGATTCCATCAATCCGGTCCGCAAAGAACGCGACATCTCGTCGTACGGGATCAATGATATTGGTGATTTCATCGTTCATCCGGTCAACACCGGCATGTGCTGATTGCAGGATTTGATCTGTGATTTTCTGTTTCGCTTGATTGTATGCAACAAAACCAATCAATAACGATGGAATCAATAATAAGAGTAAAGATGTAATAATTAGTTTCTGCTTGATGCTAATCGTTCGTTTTTTTGTCTGTTCCATACATGACTCCTCTTCCCGATATGTAAACTCATTGTTCTAATCTATATATCGGTCAGAACGTGTCATTTTTCACAACTAAATGAAAAAGAAGGTAATCCATTTTCATGAATTACCTTCTTGGACTACCTATAAAGTGATGCGGAATAACTTCGCGAACAGAACGTTTGAGAAAAGAACACTATCGCTTTACGCTTCTTGATCGCCCTTCCAGTTCATCATCCCGCCTTCGACGTTGACGATGTCGTAGCCATACTGTTCGAGGAAACGTCCGACGTTCTCGCTGCGTCCACCTGCTTTGCAAATCAGGTAGTATGTTTCACCTTCTTGCAGCTCTGTATAGCGTTCACCGATTTCAGACATTGGTAAAAAACGGACGTTCGGGATATGACCCGCGTCATATTCATCCTGCTCGCGCACGTCCACGACGTGGAGTACTTCACCGGCTTCAAGCTTTTCTTGTAACTGATCGACATGGATTGTTTTCATCGTAAGTTCCTCCTCTTGTTTCATCTTTGTTCAGTGTAGCAAAACTGACGTCGAAACAGAACAAAAGAGACCGGCCGAAGCCGGTCTCCCTGATTCATTCCCCTGATGCCCGGTCGAACGAGCGTCGTGTCTGTTTATGCATCCCCCGCGCATGGTAGACCGCAATCAAAATCACATACCAGAGTGGTCCGACGATGAGCGCAATGCGTGTACTCGCATCAAACGCCATCAAGACGATGACGCCAGCTAGCGCGAGCAAGGCGATGTAGTTCGCGACCGGGAAGAACGGAACAGCAAATTCTGCCGTACCATAGACTTTCCGAGCCCGCATTTGCGAAATCAAAATCATCGCCCATGTCCAGACGGCTCCGAACGTCGCGATACTCGTCACGATTGCAAAAACACTTTCCGGTAAGAAGTAGTTTAAGGCGACACCGACGAGCAGCGCGATTCCTGAAAGAATCGTTGCGATTGCTGGGACTCCGTTCTTCGAAATCTTCGCGAACCGTTTTGGTGCTTCTTCATTTTGTGCCAGGTTCATCATCATCCGTGCCGTCGAGAAAATACCCGAGTTACATGACGACAATGCCGCTGTCAGGACAACGAAGTTGATAATGCCGGCAGCTGCCGGAATGCCCAGTTGATCAAATAGTAAGACAAATGGGCTACTGTTATTTTGTCCGACTTGATCCCATGGATAAATCGACAAGATGACGAATAGCGCACCGATGTAGAAAATCAAGATCCGTAAAAAGACGTTGTTGACTGCCTTACGAATCGTTTTCTTCGGATTTTTAGCTTCCCCAGCTGTGACCCCAATCACTTCAATGCCTAAGAACGCAAACATGACCATTTGCATCGCCAGCAGGACTCCCCCGAACCCGTTTGGCAAAAATCCACCATGCGACCAAAGATTAGAAATCCCGACCGGTGTACCCCCGTTGCCAAGTCCGACGACAATCGTCAATGTCCCAAGAATAATCATCGCAACAATCGCGACAATCTTAATCAAGGCGAACCAAAATTCGAATTCGCCATAAAATTTGACGGCAATGAAATTAATGCTCGTCATAAGTAGTAATGCTGCAAGCGCCCAAATCCAGCGTTCCGACTGCGGGAACCATTCCTGCATATAAATTCCGACTGCTGTGATTTCTGCCATACATGTAAAAATCCACAGAAGCCAATAATTCCACCCGGTCAAAAATCCAGCGAGTGGACTGACATATTTCCGGGCGTATTCAGCAAAGCTTCCCGCCACCGGTTCACGTACCGCGAGCTCCCCAAGTGCCCGCATGATGATGAAGATGATGATACCGCCGATTAAATAACCAATCAGAATCCCTGGTCCTGCCAACTGAATGGCTTTTGCCGAGCCTAGGAAAAGTCCAACGCCGATTGCCGCCCCCAGCGACATCAACGTAATATGACGCTCTTCCAGTCCCCGATTTAGCTCTGTCTGTTGCTTCATTTGTACGACGTCCTTCCTGTCTCTCTATCGTTCTTAGCAGTTCCCCAAACCGCTACGTTGTCAGTATAAAGAAGAGGTGTCTGATTTGTAAACGTTTTCAAGTGAGATTTACCACTTTCTTCCCATACTCGAAATATTCTGATTTGTGTAACGTTCTCTCATCACAAAAAAGAGACCTCCATCCGAAGATGCAGGTCTGCTCGTAACACAATCGTTCTACTATTTACTCAGCTTTTGCGAATTGTTCGTCTTCTGTACGCTGCTTGCGATCAGCCAAACGGAACAAACCATTGAGAAGCAATGCCGTCAACGAACCGGCGACAATCGGACTATCCGTCAAGACGCGGATTTGTTCCGGTAAACCGGATACGATCGCTGGGTTCATACTGATGCCGAGTCCGACGCCAAGCGATAAGGCGACTGTCAAGACGTGGTCGTTTTTTGCGAAGTCGACGCGAGACAGAATTCGAATTCCGCTTGCGGCAACCGTCCCAAACATGATGAGCATTGCCCCACCAAGCACTGGTTTCGGAATCAGTGTCGTAAAGGTGGCGACTTTCGGCAAGAAACCGAGAATCACTAAAAACAACCCGGCAAAGATGATGACTTTTCGTGTTTTGACGCCCGTCAGTTGAACAAGCCCGACATTTTGACTGTAGGTCGTGTATGGAAAACTGTTGAAAATCCCGCCGATGATTGTCGCAGCACCCTCTGCCCGGTAACCGCGTGCTAAGTCTTGCTTCGAGAGTTTTTTATCCGTGATTTCACCAAGCGTCAAGAAGACGCCTGTCGATTCAACCATTGAGACGAGACCAACGAGCGTCATCGTCAAAATCGCCGTGATATTAAACGTCGGTGCACCAAAGTAAAACGGTGTAATCATTTGGAACCACGAGGCGTCAGCGACTGGACTAAAATCAATCATCCCCATGCCGAACGCGACAAGTGTTCCGATGAGTACCGCAATCAAGACAGCGGCTGCCTTCGAAAAAACGGTGCCGTAACGATTTAAAATCAAGATTAAAGCAATCGTTAATCCGGCGAGACCGAGGTATCGGAAGTCACCAAAATCTTTAACGCCTTGTCCGCCACCGATATCATTGATGGCCGCCGGAATGAGTGATATTCCGATAATCGTCACGACGGATCCGAGCACGACCGGTGGAAATAAAATCGCAATCCGGCTAAAGAGTCCGGAAATCAATAAAATGATGATGCCGCTTGCGATTAATGCGCCGTAAATCGCCGTGATGCCCTGCATGCTACCGATCGCAATCATCGGTCCGACTGCCGTGAACGTACATCCGAGCACGACCGGCAGTCCGACACCGGTATACTTCGTGACGAAGACTTGGAGTAACGTCGCGATTCCACACATGAATAGGTCAATCGCGACAAGATACGCGAGGCCTTCTCCGGATAGTCCGATTGCACTGCCGACGATCAACGGAACGATGGCTGCTCCTGTATACATGGCAAGGACATGTTGGAGTCCGAGCCCTGCCGCTTTAAAATTCGATAAGGATTTCATACGTTCACCGAGCGGACGAACGTCGCTTTCCCGTTCTCTAATTTTTCAATTCGCGCGAGCGATTCAACACGGAATCCTGCATCAAGTAACTTCTCTCGCCCCGGTTGGAATGATTTTTCGATCACGATTCCGATACCGACGACTTCTGCTCCTGCCTGCTCGACTAATTTAGCAAGACCGAACGCCGCTTCCCCGTTCGCTAAAAAGTCATCGATGATCAGCACACGTTCACCTTGCTGTAAGTATTTTTCAGCGACCGTGATCGTACTCGTCTGCTGTTTCGTAAACGAGTAGACTTCTGCTGAAATCGTTCCTTCGTTTAACGTCAGTGACTTCGTTTTTCGTGCATAGACCATCGGTACACCGAGACGAAGCGCCGTCATCATCGCCGGTGCGATTCCACCTGCTTCAATCGTTAAAATCCGCGTAATGCCTGCGTCTTGAAACCGATGCATGAATTCATAAGCAATTTCCCACATCAATGTCGGATCGACTTGATGGTTAAGGAATGCATCGACTTTCAAGACTTGATCGGACAGGACGATTCCTTCTTTGTTAATCATTTCTTCTAAACGTTTCATAGCTGAGTTCTCCTTTATTGACGAAAAAAAACGTACAGCGCTACCCCCGGGGGCAGCCACTGTACGCCAAAAAAGAGAGCAGTAACTCACCACCCGTAGTCGGATCGTTACGGCGATCCGGTAGAGACTCGTGGGCCAATTCCCACTATTATACGAGCGTTGCTATACGTTTATGATTCGTGCATGATGTGTTTCATTTTACGATGTTCTCTGAAAAAGTAAAGACTTTTCCGTTTTATGCGTTTGCTTCAACTGCTTGAGCTGCCGTGATGATCGCAAGTTTGTAGACATCTTCTTCGTTACATCCACGTGAAAGATCGTTGACCGGTTTGTTGAGACCTTGGAGAATCGGTCCGATCGCTTCGAATCCACCAAGACGTTGTGCGATTTTGTAGCCGATGTTTCCTGACTCAAGGCTTGGGAAGATGAAGACGTTGGCTTGACCGGCAACATCTGATTCTGGTGCTTTTGATTTTGCGACGCTCGGGACGAACGCTGCATCAAATTGTAATTCTCCATCGATTGCAAGTTCAGGCGCACGTTCTTTTGCGAGACGTGTTGCTTCGACGACGCGTTCTGTTTCAGGTGATTTTGCTGAACCTTTTGTCGAGAAGCTGAGCAATGCCACTTTCGGCTCGATGCCGAATGTTTTTGCTGTTTTTGCTGATGCGATTGCATTTTCTGCTAAGTCGTTTGCGTCAGGTGCGATATTGATTGCGCAGTCAGCGAAGACATACTGCTCATCATCACGAACCATGATGAAGACACCCGATGTTTTCTTATAGCCTTCTTGCATTTTGATGATTTGAAGTGCCGGGCGGACTGTATCGCCAGTCGCGTGCATCGCACCCGAGACGAGACCTGCTGCTTTACCTGTATGCACGAGCATCGTTCCGAATGTGTTGACGTCCTTTAAGATGACTTCACGTGCTTGTTCTTCTGTCGCTTTTCCTTTACGGCGCTCGACGAATGAAGCAACAAGTTCTTCCATCGCATCGTACGAAGCCGGGTCGATTGTTTCAAGATCCGTTACGTCGATTCCGTTCGCCGACGCCGTCTCTTCAATCTTCACGCGTGGTCCGATAACGACTGGTGTGACGAGACCATCTTTTTTCAGGCGGACAGCAGCACCAAGAACACGTGCGTCGATTCCTTCTGGGAAAACGATTGATGGTTGGTGTGCTTTTACTTTTGTCTCAAGCATTTCGAATAATTGCATGATTTTCTCTCCTTTTATGTCAATCAAGTGTCGGTTTCTATTCCTTATACATTCCATCGTTCATTATACACAGTTCTGTTTCGTTATTAAAACAATTTGCAAAAAACTTCTTTTACCCATTACACGGAGCGATTTTTTATCACTATTACAGTTATTTCTAGGAATAGTACAGAAGGCGCTTAACGCGTTTTAGCACACCCTTTTACTTCATACCCCGATTCGTGTTACTTCATGTCTCTATCCCTAATGAGAGACGGTTGTTTTGTTGCGATGAACCGTCCGATCTATGATAAGATTAGCAATGGAGAATGTACTTTTCATTATAGATTTCAGGAGGTTTTTTCATGGAACATCGAACATCAGAACCAACTGCTACACAGCAAGCCGCCGAAACTCTCGACGGTTGGTATACATTACATGATTTCCGCCGGATTGACTGGTCGCGCTTAAAACAAGTCGAAACAACTGTCCGGACGAAAATGATCAACGAATTCCAAACGTTCTTAGCTGAGCTCGGACAAGTCGAAGAACAAAAAGAAGGCAGTCATGCCCTCTATACGATCATCGGTCAAAAAGCAGATCTCGTTTTGATGGTCCTTCGTCCGACAATGGAAGACATCCAAGCCGTCGAAGTGAAGATGCAAAAACTCGACTTATATGACTATCTCATCCCGACGTATTCATATGTCTCCGTCGTCGAACTCGGCACATACCGTGGATCTGGCGAAGGGAACCCGTATGAGAACCCGTATGTACGCGACCGTCTCTATCCAATCTTGCCAAAATCGAAGCACATCTGTTTCTATCCGATGAGTAAATCTCGTCGCGATGGCGATAACTGGTACACGCTTTCGATGGAGAAACGGAAAGAGCTCATGTACCGTCATGGTATGATCGGGCGGAGCTACGCTGGGAAGATTCAACAGATTATCGGTGGATCAACTGGCTTTGACGATTGGGAATGGGGCGTCACCTTGTTCGCGAATGATATCCTCCAGTTCAAAAAAATCGTCTATGAAATGCGTTTTGACGAAGTGAGTGCAAAATACGGTGAATTCGGTGAGTTCTTCATCGGCAACCGTCTTGAGTCAAGCGAGCTCGAAACACATTTCGCGCTTTAATATGCTAAAAGACGTTTCATAGAAAAACCCTATGGGAATATACTCTTTGCGGCCATAAAAGATGTACGTTTTATACGTTAAGGAGGAATGATCATGGGGAATGCTATGAACCGGTCAACGCGATCGCGTGAGTTGCAATTCGCTGTGCTTTCAAAAGAGCTAAAGCCAGTCGCACAACGTGTACTGGATCGCTATGAGCAAGCATTATCGAAGCTAAATAAAACACAACCAATAAAGCATTGAGGCAGTTGCTTCAATCGTAATCGGTCAAGAGGCAGTGATGTCTCTTGACCGTTTTTTTTATTTCGATGGCGTAATCGTCGTAAAAAGACAAAAAAAAGAGAGTGGATATACATCCACTCCCAGTGTGTAGACAAACTTTGAACATGCGATATCGGGAGGCAAAACCCTGCTCGTTTTCCGTGAGGATCAAGGAGCAACGGCTTGCGCCTCGCCCGAGGAAAGCAACGAAAAAAGACGCTTTCAACTCCCGCTAGCGCGTTGTCTACATCCTAAGAGAGTAGCTATAAAATCCACTCCCTTACTTTCGTTTAACGACCAACTTTTCAAGTCAGTCGATGGATCATAATCCCTTATACGCACCAATCGCAACAAAAATCCATGCTGCGATGAACAGAACGCCGCCAATCGGTGTGATTGCACCGAGTTTTGTAATCCCTGTCAGCGCCATGACATATAAACTGCCGGAGAAGAAGACGATTCCGGCGAGCATCAACCAACCTGCAAGCGAAAATTGTGAAATCGAAACTTTCAGTAACATGCCACCGAGTGCCAAAATCCCAAGTGAGTGCACCATCTGATAGAGGACACCCGTCTGCCAGTTCGCAAGCATCCGCTCAGATAACATATCTTTTAGCGCATGCGCTCCGAACGCACCGAGTGCGACCGCTACCATCATCGATAAAGAACCAATCATGATTAATACTTTCATGTCATTCTCCCCCTAAACGTCGTGCCGGTAAATTCCATTCATAATAATAAGATAGCATACGTAAAATCGTAATGAGTCCCAGCAATGTGAACAAATGCAGAGGATTCGTCAGTTGGAACCGATCGATGACGAGCGCGGCCATGACGGCCCACATCGCATAGATTTCCTTATGCAGGACAAGCGGTTTGCGTCCGGCGAGTAAATCCCGGATGACACCACCGCCGACACCCGTTAAAACAGCTGCTGAAATCGTTGCTGAAAGAGGTAAGCCTTTTGCAGATGCCATGAGTGCACCCTGGATCGCAAATGCGGATAAACCGAGTGCATCGGCGAGCACGCCCCACCGTGACCAATGTGGTAAAAATAATTGTGGTAAAACAAAGATTAATAATGCGACTAAAATCGCGATCAAGAACAATCCGCCTTGCGACCAAAGTGCCGAGACGGGTACACCAATCAACAAGTTCCGGATTGCACCGCCTCCGAACGCCGTAATCAATGCCAATAACCAAACCCCAAACAAATCATATTTTTCTTCCATCGCGACGATCGCGCCACTCATCGCAAATGCGACCGTTCCGATGATATTTAATAAGTCCCAGGACATGCACACATTTCACCTTTCCACATTGAAATTCCATTACTTACTATACTCTCTTTTTGCGTCGCGTCCACCTTATTTTTACGATTCTTTTTTCAGCCGTTTGTAAGTGACGTTTTTAGGTAAAGTAACCTATACTGAAACAAACTGTACAGGAAGCTAGGTGACCGTATGAAACGTTGGGCGCTCTACCGGATTTTCGTCATCGTGACGATGTTCGCTCGTTATATTTGGACTATCTATCGATTCACCCGGAAAAACCGACCAGGTACGAATACTGAAGAATTCGAGCGCATCATGATCACGATTGCGCGTGATTATAAGAAGAAAGCACTGCGTCTCGAAGGACTCCTGATTAAACTCGGGCAGTTTTTATCGATTCGTGCCGACTTATTCCCACCAACCGTTTTAATGGAGTTAACTGAACTCGTCGATAAGGTCCCATCGAGCAAACTCGGGGAATCTCGAAAAATCATCGAGGAAGACTGGGGCATGCCGATCGAAGACGTCGTCGATAATATCAGTCCTCGCCCCATCGCATCTGCTTCAATCGGAGAAGTATATAGTGCGACACTCAAATCGAACGGGCGAAAAGTCGCAATCAAAGTCCAGCGTCCTAACATCGAACGAATCATTAAAACGGATTTCCGCGCGATGCGTCTCGTCATCGCGATGCTTCGACGGACGTCACTCAATAAATCGACTGATCTCCAAAGTCTTTATCGCCAAATGGTCTTCGTCATCGGAGATGAACTGAATTATCGGACCGAATTAAAAAATGGTCTCTACTTTAAAAAGATGTATGAAACGAACCCTGTCATCTACATTCCAGACTATTATGAAGAACACTGTACGAATCGCGTCTTGATGATGGAGTGGATTGACGGTACACGGATCACGGACCTCGAGTTTTTAGCAGAACATCAAATCGATCGTGACGAACTCGCGCGTAACCTCTTCCTGAATGCGGGTGAACAGTTGCTGTTCGGCGGGAAATTTCATGCCGATCCCCACCCGGGCAACGTCCTCGTCCAGGCAGACGGAAAAATCGTTCTGCTCGACTTCGGGATGATTGGTGCGACGACCCCGGACGACATGCGGGCGATTCAAGGAATCTTACAGTCGTTCGTCACACTCGATTACGATGCAATCGTCGACGGTCTGGAAGACTTACGTTTCTTATTACCGAACGCCAACAAACAAAATATCCGTCAAGCGATTGAAAAAGCCGTCAACTTTTACCTTGAAAGCGATATGGAGAACGTCGATACGAAATTAATTGAAAAAGTACTGTCTGATATTGAATTACTCGTTCGGAATGAACCGATTCAATTACCGGCCGAGTTTGCCTTTTTCGGTCGTGCCGCTTCAACGATCCTGGGTATCCTGCAAATCCTCTCACCAAAAATCAACTTGCTTGAACTTGCTAAACCGATGGTCCGCCGTTGGCTGGACGAAGAAGGGAAAAATCAGAATCGTTACTTACAGATTGCAGGGTCTTACGGCGCACGTCTTCTCGCCTTTCCTCGCCTAGTCAATGATGCCCTCAGTGAACCAACACGCTGGCGGTTGTTCGAACAGCAAAAATTCTCACGCGTCGCGAATATGGAATCGCTTAAAATTCGTCAGTGGACCAGTTCACTCGTCGGAATCGTCAGCTTACCTGTCAGTTACGGTGGCTATTTCTTAAGTCAGTATGACTTGATGGGGATTTCCTTAACGATTGCTGTCGTCGCCCTCTGGAACGCTCGACGAATCGGACGACACATCGTCCGCATCGCTGACGAACCCTTTAAATAATAATTTTCACGTCCCATTCGTGGGGCGTTTTTTATTTTAAGATAATATTCGTTAGCCATTAGAGGTTTTTCGGCGGGATTCCCGGGGTACATCTTCAAGTAGATAGAACAAATGGAAGAGGTGAATCACTTGATTGATATTTTAATTGCCATCGTTCCTGCATTGATGTGGGGGACGTTGCCTCTCGTCGTTTCAAAAATCGGCGGTTCAACAGAACAACAAATTATCGGGACAACACTCGGTGCGTTAGCATTCGCCCTCGTGACGTTCTTATTTATCAGTCCAGAACTGTCGATGACGGCCTGGATTGCCGGTCTTTTCTCCGGTGCTTTTTGGGCACTTGGTCAAATGAACCAATTTGCTGCTTTTAAACAAATGGGTGTTTCGAAAACGATGCCGATTTCGACCGGGATGCAACTCGTCGGAACATCCTTGTTTGGCGTCCTCGCTTTTGGTGAATGGTCAAATACATCCGCACTTATTCTTGGAATTAGCGCTTTAGTACTGATTGTCGCCGGTGCTGCTTTTACATCGTATAAAGAAGATAAGAGCAAGAAGGATGAAAACATCGGAAAAGGATTGCTTCTACTCGTCATCTCGACGATTGGTTATGTCGGCTATGTCGTCATCGCCCGTTGGTTCAACATCAATGGTTGGGAAGCCGTTTTACCACAAGCAATCGGGATGGTCGTCAGCGCCATTTTACTTTCATTACGCAAAGGGAATTTGTTTGCGAAACAGACGTTCACAAATGGCCTTGCCGGTATCATGTGGGCTGTCGGGAATATTGCCCTATTGCTCGCAACGGCACGTGTCGGCGTCGCAACAAGCTTTTCGTTATCACAAACCGGTGTCGTCATCTCGACAATCGGCGGCGTTCTGTTCTTGAAAGAAGCTAAAACGAAAAAAGAAATGACGTTCGTTATCATCGGCTGTACTCTCGTCGTAGCGGGCGGTATCATGATCGGGTTTACAAAACAATAATCTAAAAGGGAGTCGATTTTCATGTATAATAGTCTAAACGGAAAAGTAGCTATCGTCACAGGCGGTTCAATGGGAATTGGCGAAGCCGTCGTCCGCCGTTACGCGGAAGAAGGTACAAAGGTCGTCATCAACTATCGGAGCCACCCGGAAGAAGCGGATCAGATTGCTGAAGACATCAAGCAAGCCGGTGGAGAAGCCATTACGATTCAAGCTGACGTATCGAAAGAGGACGACATGATTCGTCTTGTTAAAGAAACAGTTGACCACTTTGGTCGACTCGATATCTTCGTCAACAATGCCGGTGTCGAAATGCCATCACCGTCGCACGAAATGTCCCTCGAAGACTGGCAAAAAGTCATTGATGTCAACTTAACCGGTTCATTCCTCGGCGCACGTGAAGCCTTGAAATACTTTGTCGAGAACGACATTAAAGGGAACATCATCAATATGTCGAGCGTTCACGAAATCATTCCATGGCCAACATTTGTTCACTATGCGGCAAGTAAAGGTGGCGTCAAACTGATGACGCAGACGCTCGCGATGGAGTACGCACCAAAAGGCATTCGAATCAATGCGATTGGGCCGGGAGCGATCAACACACCAATCAATGCAGAGAAATTTGAAGACCCGGAACAACGTAAAGAAGTCGAAAGCATGATTCCAATGGGGAACATCGGGAAGCCTGAAGAAATTTCCGCTGTCGCTGCATGGCTTGCTTCTGACGAATCCAGTTACGTGACCGGCATCACACTATTTGCAGACGGTGGCATGTCACTTTATCCATCATTCCAAGCAGGACGCGGTTAATTCCGCTTTCCTGCTTTTTTAAAAGGAGAGGATCACACTATGGCCAACTTTTTCTCACTAATGAGGCGTGGTAACAAATCTGCTTTAGCTGCCGCTATCGTCAACACGATTATTGCCATTATTAAATTCATCGCTTATATCTTAACCGGTAACATCGCCATGTTCGCAGAAATGATGCATACGATCGGTGACGCTGCCAATCAAATGTTCGTTTATGTCGGATCTGCGTTAAGTAAAAAAGCACCAACAAAACGATTCCCGAATGGATTCGGTCGACTCGTCAATCTCGTCCTGCTCGCAGCAATTATCGTCGTCGCCATTTTAGCGTATGAGACGATCCGTGAAGGCGTGTTGCATATTCTACATGCTCCAGGAGAAGAAACAAGCGGACTGTGGATCATCTTAACAGCGCTTGGAATCGGCGTTGTCCTTGAAATGGGTGTCTTTTATAAAGCGATGATTGAAATCGCTCATGAAACCGGTCTGAAATCGCGTGGATTCACGCTCGTTCGCGAAAGTTTCTCGAAGCTTGGACAAGCAAAACCAGCGACGCGACTCGTCTTTATGGAAGACTTAGTTGCGACACTAGGTGGTCTCATCGCCATTATCGCCGTCCTCATTTCGCACTATACATCGTTTTATCAAGCAGAAGGGATTGCTTCTGTTTTAATCGGATTGATGATGTTTTACGTCGTCTATAACGTCTTCATTCAAAATGCAGCCGGTGCGCTCGGTGAAACTGATGAAGTCTTGACGGCAAAAATCGCAGAGATTTTACTCCGTGATAAAGATGTCCGTGATATCGAAAAACTTGAAGTCATCAAAGAGGGCGATCATTTCCACGTTGATCTTGAAATCGAAGTCGACCGTGGCATGACAATCGCGCAAGCCGATGACATCAAAGACCGTCTCGAACTGCAAATCCGGATTTTAAAAGGCGTGACCGACGTCACGATTGCCTTTGATGAGGATGATCAAATTCCGCATTATAAACCCTCCCCGCCTTCAGAATAAGAGGGAGTAACCACAAACAGTGGGCACCTGTTAGGGTGTCTCAGACTGTAGACAACGTGCTATCGGGAGATACGCGTGCTTCCCTAGGGCGAGGCGGACATGCAGACCGTTTAGAAAACGCCGATGATTCCATGAAAAACGGGATCATCGGCGTTTCGTGCGTACAGGACGGAACCGTCCGTCATGAGTTTGAGTTTGAAGCGCCTTTAACATCGGCCCCTTCAGACAATAAAGGACAAACTCTCATGGGGCGTGCATCATTAATTCGCAGCGCGTCGAAAACCCGCTTGTTTCGCTTCCTGTTCGCTACAGAACATTTCCTCTGGCTTGACGTCCTCGTATGAACGACCGCCTCTGACATGATAAATCTTATTCCCTTGCCGGTTGATATTTCCTTTGATGTCTTCACACTGACCTTTTGCAGAAGAAGTCGATTCCTTCGTCAAGACCGTTTCGTCAAATCCACGATTCGTCGCATAGCCTTCCGTTTCCCAAATCCCTTTTTTCGCTGCTTTTGCTTCTTGTTCAATGTCTTCGAACGTTTTGACATACCGCGTATCCGGTTCGTACACATAGGCGACACGCGCAAGCCCTTGACGTAACAGCTCTTGATTAACCATCTTGCCATCAATCCAGACGTACGCTAGGAGACGACCGTAACGATCCGCCTTTGAGTGATCTCGCTCGATGACGATTTTGCTCCCTTTCGGTAAGAGGTCTTTCGTAAAGCTTGAAGCTTCCGGTCCGAACGGTTGAACCGGTTTTTCCGGGTTTACCGTTTCTGGCGTATCGATTAACAAAAAACGGACGTCTTCAATCTTCCCATCCGGTAACCGGACTTTAATTGTATCCCCGTCGACGACCCGCTCGACGGTCACTTGTGTGGCCTTTGTATCATCCGGTTGTGCGATACCGAACTTCGTTTCTGTTTCCGGATCTGCCTCTAAGGCACAGCCTGTACTGAATACTAGTCCGACTAGCATCAATGCCTTCATCCAAAACTTCATCATGCTCCTCCTTTTTGTTAGTGAGCCCGTCCATTCAAAAAACGCCGACCTTGCTTGCGTCGGCGCTTCGCTACATGTATTAATTGATGGAACACTCCGTCGTACAGCTCATCGGAATGACGCGATTTTTCGCGACTCGGTCATAGAGTGGTGCTCCGATTCGTAAAACAATCGCTAACGAGACCACTGGAGAGGCAGGTAAAAGGACTGGCAAGGTTTTCGTCAACAGACGAATTCCTTCGATTCCCGGGTACCGGACCCCTCGCTCGGTTTCGACATGCATCCGTTCGAGCAATCGCGGTTGTTGTTCCACCGGCATCCGTCGCGCATCGGAAAACGTCAACTGCTGAAAACAATCAATCCGTTCAAGCAGCCGTTTCGATTTTTGACAGAGTGGACAGAGACCATCGTAGTAGACGATTAACTGTTTCATTCTGCAGACAAGACTTTTTCGACATCCGTCCGGTTCGAATACAGTGTGTAGAAGGCTTCAGCGACATTCGCCGGATCGAGCGCCGTCCCCCGCTTCACTTCTCCTGCAATCGTGACCGTCCCGACGTAAACGTTATTTTCTTTTAGCGTGTCATGCAGCATGTGTGTCAATTGACGGACACCCGCTTTTCCAATCGATAGTCCGGGTAATGATTTAATCGCATGAATTCCAGCCCCGCCACCTGTGATTAAGATGGCGCCGTCTTTTCGTTCCACCATATCCGGTGCGACGAGCTGCGCAGCATCGAGTGCCCCGAGGACGTCGATTTCAAATTCTTTCGTGATTTGTTCTGCTGAGACGTCGAGAACCGATGACTGATGCAGAATCGATGCATTGTAGACAAGGACGTCGACTTGTCCGTATTGTTCCTTCGTCCATTCGACAAGGGATGCGATATCCGTTCGGCGTGATGCGTCACACTCGACACCGACTGCTTCGACCCCATGCTCTTTCAATTCCGTGACGACAGCAGCAAGTGTGTCTTGCGTTCGCGCTGCACAAACGATTTGGAAGCCTTCTTTCCCGAATCGTTTACTGATTTCGACACCATTTCCTGGACCTGCTCCAATGATGATTGCTGTTTTCATACTGTTTCCCCCTCTGGCTTGTCTGTCTTTTCTATTCCCAAAAAGTTACGTATCTAGTCAAAAATCAAGCAATGACGGACCTTTTTGTTCATCTTCTTGTGCAACGCCCATGAAGCGTGCGAGCATCGGATCGACGTCCGGTTTTGCTGCCGGAGCTGTCTGTGAACGCACGACGTTTGCTGCCGGTGTGCCCGGTTGCTCAAGCAACAGCTCACAGTATGCTTTCATTGTCGCCAGTTGTTCGACTTGCGCCGTACCGCTCGTCTGCTCGATTTTTGCCATCGTCTGCCGCATTTTTTCAATGACATGTTGTTCTGAAATCATCTTCTTCACCTCACTTGTGCTAAATTGAAGGGACTAACCGAAAAGGAAGTGTCCTTATGATTCGTACTGCTTTAGTTGGATTTGGTCTTGCTGGAGAACACCTGCATGCCCCCTATATTACATCGCCCGATTATCAGCTCATTGCTGTTCAGTCGAGTCGTCCGGATGCAGTTGCAAAAAGCTACCCAAACGTGCCTGTATATCCATCGCTCGAAACATTACTCGCCGAGGAAACGATCGATCTCGTCGTTATCGCGACACCGAATTCTGAGCATTATCCTCTCGCACGCCTTGCGTTAGAGGCAGACTGCCATGTTCTCGTCGAAAAACCGTTTACCGTGACGTTCGCTGAAGCAGAACGATTAACTGAACTGTCTCGTCAACAAAATCGCTTACTGACAGTCTATCATAATCGTCGTTACAAAAAAGACTTCGAAACGCTACTGGAACTCGTCCGGACCGATCAGCTCGGCGACGTTCAGACGTTCGAAGCCCATTATGACCGCTACCGTCCGACCGTCCGTGAACGCTGGCGGGAACAGGACGTACCCGGTGCCGGACTCTTGTACGATTTAGGATCGCATTTAATCGATCAGGCTCTGACTTTATTCGGAGAACGACCGGATCGTGTCTTTTGTGACCAAACGATTCAGCGGATCGACGGTCCGGTTGACGATTATACGCACCTCATTCTCGCCTTCGGAACACGGCGTGCGATTCTTCACATCGGTTCGCTCGTTCCGATGTCTGGACGTTCTTTGAGCGTGCACGGAACGAAAGCAAGTTACTTCGTTGACATGGTCGATACGGAGAATGCGACCTATACATTCGGCCTTCCGGAACAACCACCTGAAGAACGCCCTTTCTTAAAGCCGGCTTCTACGTATTACACGGATCTTGCACGGGCAATCCGAAACGAAATTCCGCTCGTCGTGACGACAGAACAAGCGTTATTTGTCATGAAAATCATTGATTATGCTCAAAAGAGTGCAAAAGAGGGTACATGGATATCAGTAGAGTAATTCAATCCAATTCATAACGAACAGGGGGAACTATTCATGTTTTCAAGTACAGAACGCACGGCATGGTTAGAAGAGATGGGACAAGAACTGCTCGATGTATTAGTCATCGGAGGCGGAATCACGGGCGCCGGGATTTTGCTCGACGCACAAAGCCGCGGTATGCGTACCGGTTTAATCGAAATGCAAGACTTTGCTGAAGGCACATCAAGTCGCTCAACGAAACTCGTTCACGGGGGACTGCGTTACCTCAAACAATTCGAAATCAAGCTCGTCGCAGAAGTCGGAAAAGAGCGGGAAATCGTCTATGAGAATGCGCCCCACGTCACGACACCGGAATGGATGATGTTACCGCTCGTCGAAGGGGGAACATTCGGAAGTTTTTCAACTTCTATCGGTTTACGTGTCTACGACCAACTCGCTGGTGTACGACGCAATGAACGCAGAACGATGTTATCAAAAGAAGAAACACTCGGTTATGAACCACTCCTGCGCTCAGAACACCTCGTCGGTGGCGGGCGCTACGTGGAATACAAAACGGATGATGCTCGCTTGACGATGGAGGTCCTAAAATCCGCTATCAGTTATGGGGGACGTCCCGTCAACTATACGAAAGCAGAATCACTCGTCTATCATAACGGGAAAGCTGTCGGCGTCGAAGTCCGTGACCTCTTAACAGACCGGACGTATACGATTCGGGCGAAAAAAATCATCAATGCGACGGGTCCATGGGTCGATGAATTACGGGAACAAGATGGTTCAAAATCTGGTAAGTCGCTCCATCTGACAAAAGGAATTCACCTTGTCATCGATCAAGCTGATTTCCCGCTCCGTCAAGCCGTTTATTTTGATGTCTCAGACGGACGGATGATCTTCGCGATTCCACGCGAAGGGAAAACCTACGTCGGAACAACCGACACGAACTATAAAGGTGACATTCTCGAGCCTGGTGTCACGGAAGAAGACCGCGACTATATCTTAAAAGCGACAAATGATATGTTCAATATCGAGCTTCGTCCGGAGCACGTCGAGTCGACGTGGTCTGGTCTCCGTCCATTGATTCATGAAGATGGCAAAGATCCGAGTGAACTGTCTCGTAAGGATGAAATCTTCATTTCGAAATCCGGCTTGATGTCGATTGCTGGTGGTAAACTAACCGGTTACCGGAAAATGGCGGAACGCATCATCAATATGGTCGCCGAACAATTCAAAAAAGAAGAAGACCGGATCTATCTTGAATCACGGACGCGTCATATCTTACTTGGCGGCGGACATAAAGATGGTAGTAAAGGATTCGCCCGCTACTTGAAAGAGCAACAACCGAAAGGAGAAGCCCTCGGTCTCTCGCCAGACGAGACGACATGGCTCATCCAACGCTACGGAACGAACGTCGAACGGGTGTATGAACTCATTCGTTCACGTGGCAGTGAAGCGGAACGTTACCAGTTACCACTTCACTGGTTCGGTGCACTGCTTTACGGACTCGAAGCCGAGCTCGTCATGCAACCCGGTGATTTCTTGAATCGCCGTGCGTCCGCCGTATTCTTCGATTATCCAAATGCCGAGAAATATGCGGACGGCGTACTCGCTCTCATGCGTAGCGAACTCGGTTGGTCGGCTGAAGAAGAAGCAAAAGCCAATGAAAGCATCAAACGTGAGTTTGACGCTGTTCGTGTAAAAAGTTCAGTTCCCTCTTAAATTAAGAAATTAGCCTAAAAAAGGCAGGAGACGCCGAAGTTCAATTCGGTGTTTCCTGCCTTTTTCCGATTCCCAAAAGACCATTTTCTTATCGGTTCGTCATCCAGTTCAAAAACACGTGGAAGTCTAGCTTCGTTCTTTCCGCATAGGCGTTTGACCAGCGTTGAATTTGCTGAAGGAAAACTTGCTCTGACTGTCCGATTGCTTCGATAATCGCGACATCCGCATGATGAGTGAGAACCGTCGCCTTAATTCCTGCATCCATATCGGCTCGCGCATGGATTTTCGCCGTAATCCGACCTTGAAGAGCTAATACATTTTCAAGATCATCCTGGCTTTTAATATGCTTTGCTTTTAATTTCTTTTTGTACGGAGAGCGCTCTCGAATGTAATACTCCTTTTGATGCATCGTCACGTATCCAAGGTGAGGATCTTCATGCGCTTGCATCGCTTTTTGAGACGCGATGACCCGTAATCCTTGATGGACGGTCTCGACATCTTCGCGGTAAACAGGAACGAATAAGGACGGCACAGCCGTTTGTGCTTGTTTCATCTCAAGGATGACGTCCGGCTCTTCCTTCCCTTCCCCATTGATCAAAATGTAATAGCGTTCCAGACCAATCGAGGCGGTTCCGCTATCCAGTTTGTGGACGATGTCCTTGATCGTATAAAACGCGTCGTCTCTTCGATCGTTCTCATCGACTGATGCAATGTAATCCGGCCAGATCGCTTCGATTGCTGCGTACGTCTCTTTTTCGACACGCTTCATATCCGGTAGATCAAGAAACTTCCGGTGTCCATCAATCACAGTAGTTCGTTCACCAAGCAAGTCTGCTTTCTTCTTTTCAGCTTTTTTAATTAATTTTCGAATCGGTCCTTTCGTATTCTTGACCGTAAAACAGATGTCACTCGGATTTTTACCATTCGCGTATTCATGAAGGTCGTGTAAGTAGTTTTCAATGTAGGCTTTAATTGCCGGTTCCGCATCATAAGCGACCTCGTCTGCAAATAGACGGACCGAAACGGCCATCCGGATGACATCGTAAAGATAGGATCCGAGATACCCTTCATCAAAGTCATTAACGTCATAAATGATTTCACCCTTCGCATTTCCATGAACACCGAAGTTCTCAAAGTGGAGATCGCCTTGAATCCATGTCGGTGTCTCAACCGGTGTGTCGAACCCTAATGGAATACGGGTCAAATCATAGTAAAACAGATGGGAACTGCCGCGGAAAAACAGAAACGGACTTTGGCTCATCTTGTCATACTTTTTCCGTCGAGCCGTTTCATCGAGTCCTCGCACTTTATCATCATAAAAATCCAATACTTTGGCAATCGTCATCTGTCGAATGTCATCATAAACTGCTGTAAACAAAACATGACCTCCTTTCGATTCTAAAAAAGGCAGCCAAAACGAATTCGTTTTGCTGCCTTACGATTTGACTTACTCGAAGTGTTTTTTATATTCCCCATATCCGGCAGAGTCAAGCTCTTCTAACGGAATAAATCGAAGAGCAGCGGAATTGATGCAGTAACGCAGACCACCGAGCTCTTTTGGACCATCATCAAAGATATGACCGAGGTGACTATCGGCATCAGCTGAACGAACTTCTGTCCGCGTCATGCCGTGCGTCGTATCAAGATTTACTTCCATCTTGTCTTCTGCGATCGGCTTCGCGAAACTCGGCCATCCACAACTTGAGTTGAACTTGTCTTTTGACGTGAAGAGTGGCGTTCCATCGACGATATCGACATACAGTCCCGGACGTTCTTCATCCCAGTATTCATTTCGGAAAGCCGGTTCTGTCCCGCTCTCCTGTGTCACTTTATACTGGATGGGTGTTAAGCGTTGTTTCAATTCCTGTTCCTTACCGTGATCTTTCCAAGCTTCTTTGACGAACTTGGCACGACCCGATCCGACACTATACATTTGATAGCGGAACGGATTCTTTTTGTAGTAGTCCTGATGGTATTCTTCCGCTGGCCAAAATGGTGCTGCCGGACGGATGTCGACGGCAACCGGTTTTGAAAAACGACCAGAAGCATCAAGCGCTGCTTTTGATTGTTCCGCCGCTTGCTTTTGCGCTTCATCAACATAAAAAATAGCGGGTTCGTACGATTGACCTCGGTCATTAAACTGACCGCCACCGTCCGTTGGATCAATTTGACGCCAAAATACTTCAAGTAATTCTTCATATGTGATGACAGACGGATCATACGTCACCTCGACTGCTTCGAGATGTCCCGTCGTCTCAGAACAAACTTCTTTATAGGTCGGGTTTTCTGTATGACCACCGGTGTAGCCGGAAATCACCTGGTCGACACCATCATACTTATGAAACGGTTTGACCATACACCAGAAACAACCACCTGCAAATATTGCTTTTGCCATCTATCTTCCCCTCCTCTTTCTATCTCTCTAGTCTACTGCTTTTTAAAGCATGCCCCTACTATCTTGCTCACTCAATCTTCTGGATTTGCCTTCAGGCGTCGCATGACAAAATAAATCGCTGCAAAAACTAAAATCAATCCGCCGAGCGAATACCAAATGTTGTTCATGCGATAAATCATTTGATAAATCGCTAATGTAATCAATAAAATCGCAATCGGGATGAATGCCCGTTTAAAGTGGTACCAGTAGTTCACGATGCTCGCCTCCATTTTTCTTTAATCTTAATCGATTTGAGCCGTCAACTGTGAACTTATTCCGCTCGTTTGTACTCTTCCTCGAGATAAGTCGTATACCGCGTATGCCACGACTTCAAGGCAAAGCGCCAGAGGAAGACCGTCCCGACAAGCAAGACAAGCGTGATTGGCCAGAACCAGCCTGAAACGATACCATCCGGATAGGCGAGTCCTATTTTCGAGAAGAGGACATACATCAAGATGATACTCGACACGAGTAAGACCGAGACAGGCATCGCATATTTCCACGGCGTCATCCCCGTCGTACGTATCGGTCGACGACGATTCACCTGCATAACAGGACGATATTTTCCCATGAACCACATGAACAGTACTTCGATCACCAATAAAATACCGTAGCCATGGATAAAGCTGATTCCGTGATCGATTCCGAACAACTGTCTGAGTCCAAAAACAAAGAAGTAATAGGCAATGACATGAAAAACGATGACGATTTTGGCAGCAATCGGTGGAATCGTCCGCACGAGCATTCCCATCATGACGATGACGAGAATCGGAATGTTGAAAAATCCTGTGAACTGACGAATCAACGTCCAAAGACCGTCTGGTGCATACATTAAGAATGGAGCGACGACAAATGAAATCAAGGCAACGATCGTTCCGAAGATTTTACTGACACGGATCAGCTGCCGATCGGTCGCTTCTTTCGCAAAGACCGGGCGATAAATGTCGAGTACGAACAACGTCGCGATACTATTCAAGAGTGAGTTGAATGAACTAAAGACTGCTCCCAGCAAGACGGCCAAGAAAAATCCCATCAATGAGACAGGGAGCAACTCCGTGATTAATTTCGGATAGGCCAAATCTCCACTTGCTAGATTATCTCCATACAAATGGTACGCAATCACACCCGGAATCAACATGAATACCGGGACGAGTAGTTTCAGGAAGCCTGTCATCAAGACACCCTTTTGTCCCTCTTTTAAGTCCTTTGCTCCAAGCACGCGCTGAATCACATATTGATTGAGTGACCAATAGAAGAGATTCGCAAACAGAATCCCTGTAAAAATCGAAAAGAACGGAACGGCGTCGGTTGACGACCCAATCGCATTCAATTTTTCAGGGTGTGTCGTTGCGAGACGCTTCATTCCGTCGACCATGTTTCCGTCCCCGAGTGCAAAAAAACCAAGAATCGGAACGAGGAAACCGATGATGACAAGGCCGACTCCATTTAATGTATCGGAGACGGCGACAGCCCGTAGTCCTCCGAAAATTGCATAGATGGCCCCGATGATCCCGACAACCCAAATGACGAGCCACAGCGACTGCGTATAACTCAATCCAAATAACTCCGGTACGTTAAACAGCTGTAAGACGGCAATCCCGCCGGAGTAAAGCATCGATGGAATCGTCACGCACATGTAGCCAAGTAAGAATAAGAGCACCGTCATCCGCCGGACCGTTTCATCATAGCGCTGACTTAAAAATTCAGGTAACGTCGAAATCCCCATCCCCAAAAACTTAGGCAACAGGTAGATCGCCATGATGATGGCAGCAAACCCTGCCGTGACTTCCCACGCCATGCTCGACATATTCCCCATGAACGACTGACCGTTCAAACCAATCAGTTGTTCTGCCGAAAGGTTGGTCAGAAGCAAGGAACCGGCAATAAAGATTCCGCTTAGTCCACGTCCTGCCAAAAAATATTCGTCAACTCCCTGTTCCTTTCCTCGTGTCATGCGATAGGACACATAAGCAACGAGCGCCATGAAGAACGCGGCCGAACCCAGTGTCAAAATCAATTCATATGTACTCATTTCACACTTCCTCCATCTCAATCGTTTTAGTAGGTTTACCGTAAAGAATTTATTCCTTATTTTTACTTTATTGAAACAATATTTTTAGATAAAAATAAAATTATTAAAAAGAAATAATCCAATTACGGATTGACATACTTGAAGGGACATATCATGGAAAGAAACCGAAAAAATCTTTCGGGAATTATTCGCTTCTTCTATACAGAAAAACCCTCTCGCAAGTGAGAGGGTTTTGGTGTGTAGACAAACTATTAATAAGCGTAAACATGCGATAACGAGAGACAATCCGTCACGATACTACCTAAAAAGCGTCATGTTTCGTTGACTCCTAAGGGAAAAGTGCGTTTTCAACGCACTGTCAGAGGCAGGCAAGACCCTGCTCATTGTCCGTTAGGATCAAGGAGCAACGGCTTGCGCCTCGCCCGAGGAAAGCAACGAAAAAAGACGCTTGATCTCCCGATTCCCGATAACACTTTGCCTATAGTCTGACCTCTCGTAAGCGAGAGGGTCCTTTAGCTTATACTATTATTTTTTCGGATGCTTCGGAAACTCCATCTCATCATACCGGACAACCGATGTCCGGTGTTTGACTTTATGTCCGAGCCAGAAGACCAAGAATAACGGAATTCCGATATACGTTGCTGCAATCCCAACCCAGTCGATTTGATCAGCGAGGAACGCGGCATAGTTTTGCCCAACGATAACGAGGAAACACAGGCCAAATGCGAATAGCGGACCAAACGGGAACGCCGGTGCAACGTACGGTAAGTCACGTAACGCATGCCCTTGGGCGACGAAACCTTTTCGGAAACGGTAATGACTGATCGCGATCCCGAGCCACGCGATAAATCCTGTCATTCCGGAAGCATTCAGTAACCAAAGATAAACTTGTCCACCGAACATCGACGTCAAGAAACAAAGCGCACCAATCGCCCCTGTCGCGAGTAACGCATTCCGCGGCACACCGTTTTTTGAGACTTTTGCAAATAGTTTCGGTGCATCACCTTGTCGTGCCAGTGTGTAGAGCATCCGGGTTGAAGCATACATCCCGGAGTTCCCGGCAGACAAGACGGACGTCAAGATGACCGCATTCATCAATGCTGCTGCAAACACGAGTCCTGCTTTTTCGAAGACGAGTGTGAACGGACTGACGGCAACATCCGTAATATCATTTGAGACAAGGCTCGGACTTGTGTATGGAATCAACATTCCGATGACGAAGATCGCAAATACATAAAATAATAAAATGCGCCAAAACACCTGTTTAACTGCTTTCGGGACATTTTTTTCCGGATCTTCCGACTCGCCTGCTGCGATTCCGACGAGCTCCGTCCCTTGAAAGCTAAAACCTGCGACAAGAATGATACCGATGACAGCTGGAATCCCTCCGACAAACGGTGCATCACCTAAGCCAAAGTTTTTGAAGCCTGCTGGTGGCTCCGAAGTAAAGATACCAAAAATCATCGCGACTCCTACACCAAGAAACACGATGACCGTGACGACTTTAATCATCGCAAACCAGTACTCGGCTTCACCGAATCCTTTGACCGAAAAATAATTTAATCCAATCATTAAAAGTAAAAACAGCGCGCTAAAATAGACGCCCGGAATGTTCGGGAACCAGTAATGCATGACGATTTGTGCTGCGACGAGCTCGACGGCAATCGTGACGGCCCAGTTGTACCAGTAGTTCCATCCTAAGGCGAACCCGAATGAAGGGTCGACGAACTTCGTCCCGTACGTCGAGAACGATCCTGCGACCGGCATATAGGCGGCCATCTCCCCAAGGCTCGTCATCAAGAAGTAGACCATCAATCCGACGATTGTATAAGAAAGTAACGCACCGCCCGGTCCTGCCGCTGCAACAGAGGCACCTGACGCGATGAATAAACCGGTCCCAATCGCTCCGCCAATTGCAATCATCGACATATGCCGGGCTTGAAGCCCTCGTTGTAGCCCTTCTGCTGTGGAATCAAGGGGTTGTTGTTGCTGTTGTAAATTGTTCATGTCTGTCGCTTCTCTCTTTTTATAATTTTTGAGAGGGCGTAAAAAAGCGCCCTCACCTTCCAAGAGGAAGATGAGAACGCAACATATCGATGATGCGTCTCATTCTACCGTCGTGAAAGATAGCTCCCCATAAACCGCAAACGGTTCATGACAGTATTAGACCTGTTTGATCTAATCCCAATCGCTGACTTTCAAAGTAGTCTACGATTTCGGCAATTCTTCCTTTTGAGCTATTTCATCTGCCGCTTGACGACATCCGTAACCCGACTCATAAGAATCGCAACCTCCATCCCACTGGTTGAGTGAGAACTAATTAAGTTGATTTACTAATTCATTACTTCGACATAGTACATAATATGTTTCTTGTTTGTCAATTTATATTTTTGAATCCTACCGTGCTCATAGTAAAATTCCGATATTTTTAGTACACTAAATGGTAGAAGGTAGTACAGAAAGGATGTTGCTCAGATGGGACAAGAACAACATGACCAATTGACATATCGATTAGAAGAACAAATGCGCGTGATTCTCCGGACGTTGCGCCGTGAGTTGAATCAACTGTTTGAAGGTACTGCCACGCGAAGTGAATTCTTCATCTTACGTAGCTTATCTGAAAACGGCCCCCAGCGTCCGACATTACTCGCGGAACAGTTCGAACTTGCGACAAGTCAGGTCACCGCTTTGACAGATAAACTTTATAAGACCGGTTTTGTGACACGGACACGTTCGACGGAAGATCGTCGTTCAATCGTCCTTGCCTTGACTGACGAGGGAGAGGCCGCTTTTCGGAATCTCGAAGTCGTCCGTCGCAAATATCTTCAGGAGCGATTCGGCACTTTGTCTGAAGAGGAACTGAACGTGATGATCCATGTATTTGATAAAATTCTCGCGACAATGGATGAAGAAGTCGTCTCATCCAATTAATAAATTAAAAATCAAGAGAAGGACAGAGGTTTTATTCTGTTTTTCTTTTTTTATTCTAAACATTCAGACCTCCTATACCGTTAGTAGAACGAGTATACTCAAAGTATATAATTGGAAGTATACTGCAGGGGGAGTTGGGAGGATTTGTTGTCTATTATGAATAACTTCATCATAAATTTTTGTCTCTTATTCACGACGATCACGCTTTTATTTTTACCTTTTCGAAATCAACCAAGAATTACACCAAAATCAAAGCTTGAATCACGCCTTATTTTAGGTTGTGTAGCTGGTGCAATTGCTGTACTCCTCATGTTCAACAGCATTCAAATTGATATTGCCCGGATTGACTTACGTATCATTCCTGTCGCGATTGCCACATTATTTGGCGGATTGCCTAGTGCCTTCATCACGGGAGTCATGATTATCGGAACGCGTTTTTTAATTACACCTGCTGATCAAATCGAAGGAGCGATTCTCGCTTCCGTCATCATGATTTTATTCATTTTGACAATTGGCATAGCACGCAGATTTTTACGTAATACATTGCTGACTTTTGAATTAATGATCGGAATCGGTATTCTCTATTCGTTACCAGCTATCTATGCACTGACAAACAGTTGGGAAACGTTTTTCAAAGTATCGGTTACGTACATTTTCTTTAATTTATTAGCCGGCCTCGTCACCTATCGCTTATTAGCCGAACTGCGACGACATTTTGAAAATATCCAGTACCAGCAAAAACTTGCGATGACCGACGCCTTGACGGGTCTCGCTAATCGCCGACGTCTGGACGACTCCCTATCACTCGTCGGATCGGATGACGATGGATATTCACTTATCCTGATCGATATCGATTTCTTCAAACACGTTAACGATACATATGGTCATGATGCCGGCGACGATGTGTTGCGGCAACTCGGAACGACACTTGCCTCTATTGTACGTCCGGATGATTTAGTCGGTCGGTACGGTGGAGAAGAATTTTTGATCATTTTACCGAACACATCATTGAAGGATGCGAAAAAAATCTCTGAATTAGCGCGGACGACAGTCGCCCGTAACCTGTTCCCGACTGCACATGTACCTGATTTGAAGATTACGATTTCGTTAGGAATTGCCCATTCGGGTGGATCCCATACATCACTCGAAGCATTGCAACAAGCGGATAAAGCACTCTATGCTTCAAAAGAGCACGGACGTAACCAAAGTACGATTTATACGAAACAGCTGGAATTCCGTCAAGCGTAATCTAACGTTATATCCGACTAGCACAAAAAGTGCCATTCCCTCACATCGGAATGGCACTTTTTAGTTCATTTTTTAGACAGTCCCAGGGCCTGTCTGAGGAAAACCAATACTTTCAACTGTTCCGAAGACGATCATCTGACTAAGCTGATTTGCCATATACTCGGAGGAATACGGACGATCATTTCGTAACCACGACATCAAGAGCCCGAGTTGACCACCAATGACGTAGTTCAGTAATAAATCCCGATCCACCGGAACAGAGACACTTGTCGTCTCCCGGAAAGCAAGACGGTAGTTTTCTTTTAACGTATCCAAGAAACGGGAGATGAACGTCTTGACTGTTCCTTGGAGCAGCATCGTCCGGTAAAAGCGCTCGTTTTGCTCAATGTGGATGAACAAACGTGCAAAGTAACGACTGACGCGTTCGACTGTCGGAGGCTCGGTCGATTGTTTTCCTGTAATCCGAATCGCTTCTGCGAGCAACGTCATGTGTTCCTCAACGATTTGATCCAGCAAATCGTATTTATCTTTATAGTGCGCATAGAAGGTCGAACGATTGACCTCAGCACCATCCGTCAACATTTTGACGGTGATCGTCGAAAAGGAATGGTGTTCAAGTAAATGAAATAGCTCTGTCGTAATACGTTCACGTGAACGTTTAGGACGTGGATCGCACGACTGATTCATTTAAAATTCAGCTCCTTTTCACGTATTGTATCCGTTAACAAAGACTTTTCCAACATTTCGTCGGAAATTGTTGGTTGTTTGTTTGTTATGCACCCATATAATTAACTGTATTAACTACTCCTCCCCAGAGGAGTCTTTTTTATGAGACCGCACTGGGGCGATCAGCTAGTAACAGAAAGGATGCAACTTACTCATGAACATGAAGAAATTATTAATCATCAATATTTTAACGCTCGTCGTTTTAATTGGTGGTGGTGCGATCGGTTATTATTACTACGATCAAGCAACAAGTTACGTCAAAACAGAAAATGCCAAAATCGACGGTAAGATGATTACAATTGCTAGTCCTGGCGCTGGAAAACTCACTGACTGGACGGCAAAAACAGGACAGACACTCGATAACGGGGCGACACTTGGTCACGTCATGATAGCACAAACTGGTCAAAAACCGGTTGATGCGTCAATCGAAATGCCAGCAAAAGCAACCGTCGTTCAGTCGATGGCGACAGAGAACGGCTTTGTTGGTGCCGGTACGCCGCTCGCTTACGGATTTAACTTAAATGAATTATGGGTCACAGCAAACGTCGAAGAAACAGAAATCGATGAAGTCAAAGTCGGTCAAGCCGTCGATGTCTATGTCGATAGCTATCCTGATACAACACTTTCGGGTGAAGTCGAACAAATCGGGATGACAACAGCAGGCACGTTCTCGATAATGCCGTCATCGAACGGAAACGCAAACTATACAAAAGTCGCGCAAGTGATTCCCGTGAAGGTATCGCTCTCACAAGAAAAATCACTCGACATTCGCCCTGGTATGAATGTGACCGTCCGCATTCATAAGGATTAAGGAGGGACGCTTATGTCTACGACCTTCCTCTTTGGATACATTGTGTTCATGCTTGTCACGTTCCTTGCAGTCAATTTGATTGCACGCCGGGCACGGCAACCGCGGGTAGCTGGCGCAGGAGGTCCGGCGCTTGATGAAACATTGATTGAAGCAGAAGCGGTTGGCGCGATTCCAGCCGCCCCTGCTCCGCAAGCGCAAGCGACGATTTCAACGGAAAACATCAGTATCCCGAAAGTCATCACTGTCCTGTTAATTGGAATGTTCATCGCGATTTTGAATCAGACATTAATCAACGTCGCTCTTCCTGTCTTGATCAACGACTTCAACGTCACGACGTCGACAGCACAGTGGTTGACGACCGGGTTCATGCTTGTCAACGGAATCTTGATTCCAATCAGTGCGTTCCTCATGCGAAGCTATACGTTTCGCCGCTTGTTTCTTGTCTCGATGACGTTGTTCTTCTTCGGATCGATCATTTGTTCGATGGCGATGAACTTCCCGGTCATGATGATCGGACGTGTGGTCCAAGCAGCCGGAGCCGGTGTCTTGATGCCGCTCGGTACGAACGTCTTCATGACATTGTTTCCACCCCATAAACGGGGAGCTGCGATGGGCATGCTCGGGATTGCGATGATTCTTGCACCGGCGATCGGACCAACGATCACAGGATATGTCATTCAAAACTACGATTGGCACGTCATGTTCTATGCAATGGCCTTCTTTGGTCTCTTAACACTTTTACTTGGATTTGCCTGGTTCAAACTCGTCCAACCGTTATCAAAACCAAAGTTCGATGCTCTCGGTGTTGTCTTTAGTACGATCGGGTTTGGTAGTCTCTTATACGGATTCAGTGAAGCCGGAAACGACGGTTGGGACAGCCCTGTCGTCATCAGTACGATTGTCATCGGGCTACTTGGTATTGCCGCCTTCGCTTTGCGTGAGCTTGCGATGGACGACCCGATGCTTAACATCCGTGTCTTAAAAGTACCGGAATTTTCATTCACCCTCTTCATTAACGTCATCGTCACGATGGCCTTGTTCGGCGGGATGTTGCTGCTGCCGATTTACTTGCAGAGCATCCGTGGTTTTTCACCCGTCGACTCAGGTCTCTTATTACTGCCTGGTTCATTGATCATGGGAATCACCGGTCCTTTCGCCGGTCGACTGTTCGACCGGTTCGGCATTCGACCGCTTGCCATCTTCGGTCTGACGTTGATGACGTACGGAACATGGGAATTGACGCAACTTGATTTGAACACGTCTTACTATTCCATCATGGGCATCTATATGCTCCGGTCCTTCGGGATGGCGTTCATCATGATGCCGATTATGACAGCTGGCATGAACGCTCTGCCGATGAAGATGATTCCTCACGGAAACGCGACACAAAATACATTACGCCAAGTCGCTGGATCAATCGGGACGGCCATCCTCGTCACGGTCATGACCCGTCAAACGACAGCTCATCTCGCGGACGATGCCAACCAGTTTACGACACTTGACCCAACACTCTCGCAACACCTTGGTGAGCTCGGACAACAGCTTGGTAGTCCACAAGCCGCATCCGTTAGCTGGTTGACGCAATTGACGAAACAAGCGACGATCAGTGGAATTACAGATGCCTTTTGGGTGGCGACTGTCTTGTCTGCTCTTGCACTCGTATTGTCATTCTTCCTTCATGGAAAAAAAGAACCGAATTTAGATTAACGTGTCTTATCCAGCCAGTTGACGGCACATCGTCAGCTGGCTTTTTAATCGTTCACCTTTGCACTTCTTCTCTAATATCGATACACTAGGTTCATTGAGTTCATATCAAAAGGAGATGCTTTATGGTTGCCTTCCTTCAATTTTACGCGTTCATTTTCGCCTGTTGCTTCGCGTGGCAGGTCGGACGACCATCTCTTTCCTGGTCGCAAAAAATCTCGCGTGCGTTTTTAACGAGTATCAACAGTCTCTTCGTCTTTTTCCGTGCTTCGGTCTCGATTTTCTTACTCGTCGGTCCGTTAGTGCTTGTCTCGTACTATGTCTTTCCGAACCTCTTACAGTTTGAAGGTGGTCTCGCAATCGTCATCAGCGTGCTCGTGATTGGTCTAATTGATCGGCTCGTCAGCCTCGTCATCTTACCGCTTATCCGCTCGTTTTTCTTGAAGCGTAAACGCATCATGCCGCAGTTGCTTGAAGCAACTTTTTATACGTTGTCCATGACGGTCTTGCTTTACATTAACTTGACGGCTGTTCCGGGTGTCGAACTCGGACTTGCGATCCCGATTTTCTTTGGTTTCACAATTTATTTTGCACATTATTTAATGGCATTACTGCGATTACGCCAAGTCAAAAAGAAACTCGCTACGACAGCAAGCAAAAAACAATAACCACATGAAACGAACGATGACTTCCATTGAATTCTAGTCACCGTTCGTTTTATTTTTCGGATTACCATTGACAATGATAATCGTTATCATTTATATTTTAAGAGTACTTAGGTCAGGAGATGATAGTGATGAATGCACGACAACTCATTTTAGAACGACGTTCGGTTCGTTCCTACACCGATCAACCTGTTCCATCCGAAATGATTGAAGAAATCTTAGAAGCAGCAATTTATGCACCGAATCATAAGTTACGCGAACCATGGCGTTTTGTTCTCGCGATTGGTGAAGGACAAGTCCGGTATGTCGAACAATTGATGGAGCTCCTTGAAGCACGTGGTCAATTCGATCAAAAAACGGATGAGCAACGCCTATCATTTAAAGAAAAAATAAGTGAAGTCCCGGTGTTCTTGACGGTCCTTTATCACGTTCAAGGAACAGACGATCAACAGACAGAAGATTTACTTGCGACTGCTGCGATGATTCAAAACATCCAACTGCTTGCATCGGAACTTGGTTTAGGAAGCTGCTGGAAAAGCGGGAAACATTGGTTTACAGACGAATATGCGACACTCGTCGGTGCCCATGATGAAGAACGTGTCGCCGGTGTCATCCAACTCGGTTGGCCTGCGATGATTCCACCACTAAAAAAACGGACACCTGCCCGCGAAAAGTTAACGCACTTTTAAGGAGTGCGCATCCTGCGAGCTACCCCTGCTCGCACCAATCAAGCCCCATTTATAGAGTCATAAGCGATTATTTTGCAACTTCCTCCCCAAACGAAGTTGATCAAATAATCGCTTTTTCTTCTGCACGCTTCCCTCATTCCTGTCAGAAAACCGATTAAAAAAACCCGGATGATTCTCACTTTTTTTTAAAAGCAGAATCGTCCGGGTTTCTCTATATACTGTGTGATGTCCTTCAAAATGATCGTATTTACACGATTGTCGTTTTTTCAGGTGACACTGCAGGCGACTGCACATGATCTAACAGATGATCCACGATGCGTTTTGTCGCTTGCCCATCTTGATACGTGAAGAATTGACGGGCGAATTCCTCAATCTTCTCTGATTCGAACTGCCCTTGTTTCACCCAAGCGATGACTTCGTTGAACGAGGAAACAATCGGCCCCGGGACAAACGATTCATACGGGAAGTAAAAATCACGTTCTTCCTTATAGGATGTCAAATCATTCACGAGGAAGATGATTGGTTTTTTGAGTAAAGCGAACTCAAAGATGACGGACGAATAATCCGTGACCAAAATGTCTGAAATCTGCATCAAATCATTGATATCCGGATAATCCGTCATATCGATGATTTGGTCCGAAAATTCAGCCGGGACGACAGGACGATTAAGCACGAACGGATGCATCCGTAACAATAAAATATACTCGCTCCCGAGTTCTTGGCGGAACTGTTCGAAATCGAGTTCCTCATCATAATGTGCCGTCGTCTGACCGTTACCCCGGAAAGTCGGAGCAAGAAGAATGATTTTCTTCGAACGCCACTCCGGATGGTCAGCATACAGTTTTTGTTCGACATGTGCTTGGCGCGCCGGATTCAAGAGTTGATCCGTTCGTGGGACACCGAGTGGATGAACACGGGCCGCGTCCATCCCGAATGCTTCAGCATACGGTTCGATACAGGCTGTTCCCGAGACATAGACTTTCGAGTAGTTTCGGTGAATTTGAACCATCTTCAAGTAATCATCGTCCGGTGAATAGGATTTATCGAGCACACTGTAGCCGAACTTTTTAAAGGCGCCACATGCATGCCACAGTTGAATGACCTCAGTCCCTTGACGCAGTGACGAGACATAGACCGGATAATAGTAGTCATCGATGATGAAATAGCGGGCAGTCGCGAGTTCATACGTCGCCCGCATCATGTGGAAGACGTATTTAATCTGACCGAAAAGACCTTGTGGGAACCGCTTTAACAGGAACACATAGCTGAATCCAAGATCGCGGCTCTCAAGTTCGTCATAAACGGCACGGAAGTTATCAACGAGCTTGTCTGAACGATATGTCGCAAACACGACTTTTTGCTTGTCAATCGGCAAGCGTCTCGCAAGCCAATACGTCATGACCAGTAAATAATGAACTGTCCGCCGCTGAATTAAACGTATTTTTTGTTTCATGAGTGACCCCTTCTGTTGCACCTACTAATTTTTACATGCACCATTCCATGA
Source organism: Exiguobacterium sp. s127 (assembly GCF_018618695.1). Lineage (NCBI taxonomy): Bacteria > Bacillati > Bacillota > Bacilli > Caryophanales > Exiguobacterium > Exiguobacterium sp. s127. The sequence goes on from NZ_JACSMO010000008.1 coordinate 96,519, forward strand.
CGGTTTTTCCGAAACGGTTCGTTAAATCGCTTTCGAACGCTTGATGGATGTCCTCGATTTGACGAATTTGGAATACACCTGCGACTAAGTTCGACAAGTATTCTGGAATATCCGGGTACGTTTGATACAGTTCCATCGTCCGAGCGAAGTCCGTTGGTGTACTGCGACTCGAACCATAGACACGTAATCCTTTTTCGAGAATCATCCGTGTATTGACAGAAACAGGCTCCTCAGATACACCGAGCAATGCCATCGTTCCTTCTGGAATGATATAGTCAATCATTTGATTGATTGCATATTGACTGCCGATGCCGCCTACACACTCAAACCCGTGATTGAAGGCAACACCTTCTGGAATTTGGTCGATATGATACGTCTCATCCGCGAACGAGAAGTAATCGAGCTTCGATTGTGTTTTTCCGAAGACGAGTAATTTTGCTTCCGGATACAGTTTACGTAACAACAGTGCTGTGATGAAACCAAGGTTTCCGTCACCCCAAATTCCGAACGTTTCCCGACGCGCATGTGCGATTTGGTCGAAACGTGTCACGGCGTGTACAGCGACACTGACGAGTTCTGTAAAGGCTGCGACTTCCGGGTTAAGATCTGCCGGTACTTCGACGAGACGATCGGCTTGAATGAAAACATAATCTTGCATGTAGCCATCATAACCGCTTGAACGGAAACGACTTGTCCGCAAGTAGTTTTCGCCGATGATGTCATCCGTCTCAGACGGCGTATTCGGTACCATCGCAACGAGCGTCCCTTTTGTGAATGTTCCTGACGGGTCATGAACGACTTTTCCGATTCCTTCGTGAATCATCGCCATCGGTAATTTTTTCGCGAGTACTTCTGCACTACGGCTTCCTGTGAAGTAACGTTGATCCGCGTGACAGATTGACAAGTAAGTCGGCCGGACGACGACGCGATCAGATTTTAACGACCGCTCATCATACGTCACCTCGATTTGACGAGGTGCAACGAGTTGATAGACTTGGTTAATCATTGGTTAATCCGCTCCTTCAGGATTGCGTTAGCAATACGTAAATCATAAGGTGTCGTGACTTTGATGTTGAAGAGTTCTCCTGTGACGAGTGCGACATCTTCACCTTTGAGCAATAGAATCTTACACGCATCCGTTAAGATGGCACGCTCTTCAGCAGACAAGGCTTCATAATGTGATTTCAGCTTCGTGATTTGGAAGCTTTGTGGTGTTTGCCCTTGATACATCTGGTCACGGACCGGAATGTCTGTGATTGTTTTTCCGTCTGTCGATGCAACGATTGTATCGATGGCTGAAATGACAGTATCACATGCACCATACTCAAGTGCTGTCGAGATATTTTCTTTAATGATCCGGTGTGTCAGGAATGGACGGACCGCATCGTGCGTTACGATAATATCTTCATCTGTGATGCCATTCTTTTCGTCGATCCAGTTGATCGCCGCCATGATGGATTCGTTCCGGTCATTTCCACCAGCCGTGATGACGATGCGCTCATCTTGTCCGATGTATTTTTCTAAGATATCGCGTGTATAGTTAATCCACGCTGTTGGTGTGACGATGATGACACGGTCAAAATCATCGTTCAGTAAGAATTTTTCGACCGTATGGACGAGAATCGGACGTTCCCCAATTGAAAGAAATTGTTTTGGACGATCGACGTTCCCCATGCGTGTTCCTTTTCCCCCAGCTAAAATTGCTGCATAAATCATCTTGTATCGCAGATGTCTCATCCGTCGCGTGACGGCGCTGTCATGAAACAACCTGCTTCCCTCCCTTATCAAAAATCTTTTTTGGTTTCCACCTACCAGCGATGTGGGTATATCTTCGAATAGAGTCGGATAATCGGATCACACTTGACGAAAAAAACAAAAAAAATATACAAAGCACTATTTTTTTTACTTTGTCACGATATAATGATTGGTGATTTCTAATACAACTATACTATGTTCCTGGTGATTTTAAAAACCTATTACTTTTGTGTAAATACATTGTAATCATTTACGTGAGGAGAGATTGTTTTGACAGAAGAAACACTGATGCCGACTTTACAAGCGAAAGTCGACTATTTAGAGCTTGCCGGTACGACATTCCGCTTTGAGGCACGCTTGTTTGGATTAACTGAATTCTTGCAAGCAGAACAATTACTTTTCGAAAACCCGACAGCACAAGAAGGACAGGAAACAGAACGAGAAGATGACTACATTCAATCGGAAGCACCAGAAGCACCCATTCCGCTTGAACGTGCCATCGTCTTCCGCAATAAACGGAATAAACGGACGTTCATCCTCCGCTTCCCATTTGAAGGGGACTGGACAGAAGAGACCTTTACCGGCTCATTGAACCTCAATCACATCACACCAACGGGACGTCCTTTACCAATGGGCTATTTTGATGCCTTCTTCGCAATCGTCCAGGGCAACTCGATTTTACACGAAGCCCCATTCGGCGACACACGTGCACTGATTCCGGTCATTTTCCGTGTCGATACGAAACATAGCAATCTGTTATTGAAACTCGAATATGAACTGGTCGTCCAACATTCTGAGTATAGCAACACCTTAAGCTTCCATTCCCTAAAACGCGGGGAGTCAAAACGTTTCATCCGGATGATTGACCGGTACAACAAATATAAAAAGGACTTCCGCAAACGCGCCTTTAAATTCCGTCGGTTTACGTTTAAAGCCATCTACAACGTCACGAAATGGACGCAGCCGATTGCGGAAGACAAAGTCTTGCTCGCTTCCGACTCACGGAGTGATGTCAGCGGAAACTTCGCCTACATTCTCGACGAAATCGAGCGACGCGATTTGAACCTCGACGTCAAGACATTCTTCAAACCGAATCTTCAATCCCGACGCGACTGGCGTGATAAATTCACATTGCCATATCACCTGGCGACAGCCAAAACGATTCTCGTCGATGATTTCTATCCGATGATCTATCCACTCAAAATCCGTAAAGGAACGGACCTCGTCCAGGTATGGCATGCTGTCGGAGCATTCAAGACATTCGGTTACAGCCGCCTCGGTAAACCGGGTGGTCCAAGCGCCAACTCGCTCAGTCACCGGAACTATACGAAAGCAATCGTCAGTTCACATAATGTCGCGCGCCACTACGCTGAAGGATTCGGTCTCCGCGAAGATCAAGTCATCGCAACAGGTATTCCGCGGACGGATATGTTCTTCGACCAGGACTACATCGCTACTGCGAAAGAACGTATCTATGAAGAATATCCAACATTCAAAACGAAAAAAGTCATCATGTTCGCGCCGACCTTCCGCGGTAATGGTGCGAAAAGTGCTTATTACGACTTCGACCAACTTGACTTAGATGCTTTGTACGAAGCGTTCCACGAAGAGTATGTCTTCGTCTTAAAAATGCATCCATTCGTTCGTCGTCGGATGGAAATTCCAGAACTGTACGCTGATTTCTTCATCGATTTGACGGATCACCGTGAAATCAATGAGTTGTTGTTCGTCTCAGACATTTTGATTACGGATTATTCTTCGACGTGTTTCGAATTCTCACTCTTGAACCGACCAATGTTGTTCTTTGCTTATGACTTAGACGACTACATCTCTAAACGCGATTTCTATTATGACTTTGAAGAATTCGTGCCCGGACCAATCGTCAAAAATTCGGATGAATTGATTGAACGGATTAAAAATGAAGACTTTGAAATGGACAACGTCAAAGCGTTCGCTGAGTACTTCTTCGAGCATCAGGACGGGAAATCAAGTGCCCGGTTCGTCGATCAAATCATTCTTGGAGAAAACAAATGACGGTTGCTCCAAAGCCGATTCCCGTGCCGGCTTACGACCACTGGCTCGGGAATTACAAAGTCTTGTTGATTTTCACGGTCGTCTTCGGTCACTTGATCGAGACGTTCCGTAATCTTGACGGCAATGATTCGGTCCAAATCGCTTACAATGTCATCTACTTGTTGCACATGCCGGCCTTCATCTTCATGAGCGGATACTTCTTCAAACAAGTCCGACCAAAACGAATCATTTCGTTTGTCGTTCTCTATTTTATTTGGCAGTCGATTCATGAAGTCTACCTGGCTTATGCGAATGATAAGACGCTCGAAGGACTGATTGACGGATTACTTCATCCGCTCGTCCCAAGCTGGACATTGTGGTACTTGCTCGGCATCATCATCTGGCAAATCGTCACGCCCGGGTTTCTGATTTTACGGTTCCCGCTCTTAATCAGTGTCGCTGTTGCGCTTTTAATCAATGCAGACCCGGGTGCGATCACAAACTTCCTGTCGCTCCAAAAGGTGATTAGCTTTTATCCGTTCTTCTTGATGGGCTATCTTGTCAAAGAACGAGGATGGTTAGCGAATGACGGTTTCCGCGATCGGTTGACGGGGCCTGCCGGACGACTCGTCGGTCTCGTCGTTTCACTGACGATTGCGATTTTTATGGGTCTCTGGACAAAAAACGGTTTTGATACGGCATGGCTCTTTTACCGGGATACGTACGGTGAATTTGAAGTATCTCTCCTTAAAGGAGCGGCGACGCAACTATTCCTTTATGCAGTCAGTACGGTCATGATTTTCTCCGTCCTCCTGATTGTCCCAAGACGATCTTTCGGTGAACGGTTTGACGAAATCGGGATTCAGACGTTAGCGATTTACTTACTCCATTCGTTCATCGTCCGTCTCTTCCGGGATTCCTTACCACCGGCCATCGCAGAATCACCGTTCCTGTTGATCGGCTTAGGGCTCTTGCTCGCGACAGTTCTTGTCTTTGTCCTGTCGAGTCGCCCGGTCGTCCGGATTTTGCGACCGTTGCTATCGCCGAATGTGAATTGGTTATTCAAGAAAACAAGCTGATGCTTTACCTGATACGTGTAGAAGCAGGTGACTTCATCTAAAACATCCAAAAAGGGATTGTCCATCGATTTTCAGATGGCAATCCCTTCAGACTGTAGACAACGTGCTATCGGGAGGTCAAGCGTCTTTTTTCGTTGCTTTCCTCGGGCGAGGCGCAAGCCGTTGCTCTTTGGTCCTAACGGACAACGAGCAGGGTCTTGCCTGCCTCTGAAAGTGCGTTGAAAACGCACTTTTCCCCCTAGGAGTCAACGAAACGTGACGCTTTTTAGGTAACACCGTGACGGAAAGCCGGACATGCAGACGCTTTAGAGTGCAATCCGTCTCGAGCCGCTTTGAAGACGAGGCGAGACAGGGAAGCGCGAACTGATTGCATCTCGATATCGCATATTCATGCTTCACAAGAGTTTGTTTACACGCTGAAGGGATTGTCCATCGATTTTCAGATAGCAATCCCTTTTTCCGTATCCATTTCAAAATCAATCCGGTCTTTTCAGCCCTCTAAATTGACACAGTCTTTCTCTTGAAACTAAGATGATAAGGATGACACAATAATCGCTTACATAAGCGCGCAGAAAGAAGGGGTCCCCTTGCAAGCGGATCAACGTAAAAAATTAACGGTCTTGATGATCAACATGTTCATCGCCGTCGGGAGCTTCGGGATCATCATTCCGATTCTGCCTGCTTATCTCGCCTCCATCGGACAAGGTGGAACGGCTGCCGGGCTGATGATTGCCATCTTTGCCGGCGCCCAGCTCGTCATGTCTCCCGTTGCCGGAAAATGGGCCGATCAATACGGCCGTCGCAAGATGATCATCTATGGACTGATTGGTCTGACACTGTCGATGTTCGTCTTTTACTTCTCGAACTCGGTCGCAATTCTTTATCTGTCCCGTGCAATCGGTGGTATCGGTGCTGCCTTACTGATTCCGGCAATCTTTGCTTACGTCGCCGATATCACGACGATGGATCAACGGGCGAAAGGAAACAGTTATGTCTCGGCCGCGATGTCGCTTGGAATCGTCATCGGACCGGGAATCGGTGGGTTCCTCGCCGAATATGACTTAAAGTTGCCGCTACTCGTCTCAGCTCTCGTCTCGGGACTCGCCGTCTTGTTCAGCATCTTGTTGCTCAAAGAAAGTGATGTCCATGACGCAACAGCGATGGCACCGGACGAAGGATCGATGCTCAGTAAAATCGGTGCGTCGTTCCAAAAACCGTACTTCGTCCCACTCGTCATTACACTTGTCATGAGTTTTGGTCTGATGGCGTATGAATCCGTCCTTGGTCTCTTCATTGATAACCAATTCGGTGCTTCACCGAAGGATATCGCCGTCATGGTGACATCGACGGGTATCATCAGCGTTATTGCTCAAATCTTTATCGTCGACAAAATCACCCGGAGTCTGGGTGAAGGCAAAGTATTGAATATCTTTTTATTGATTGCGACACTCGGGTTTCTCGTCTCACTCTTCGCCTCGAGTTACGGCGGCTTCTTCGCCGTCACGCTGGTCATCTTCCTCGCGACGTCGATTTTACGACCTGTCTTGAACACGATGATTTCAAAACTCGCCGGGAACGAACAAGGCTTTGCGATGGGGATGAACAATGCCTATATGAGCATCGGAAACGTCCTCGGACCAACACTCGCCGGTCTGCTGTATGACGTCAATATCTTATATCCGTTCATGCTGGGACTTGTCTTCCTCGCCGTGACGTTAGTCGGCTCTGTCGTATGGCAACACCGCCAGTCCCGGTTGATTGAAAAAATCGAACGTACGTCTTAAGTTTCACCCACTAAAAAAGAGTAGGACGACTCCGGATATATAGCGGAGACCGCCCTACTCTTTGTTTATCGTACGGCATCTAAATGAATCGGTCTTTTCTTAACGTTGCAGCTCTTTTCGAAGACGGAATTCGGTCGCAATTAAACGAAGTCCTTTCACACTGACTTCTACCGCAAGCAAGACAAACAAGAAAGCCGTCCATTCTAACCAAAGAACATGATTGAAGAGCAGTCCGCAGAGCAGTGTCGTCAGAAAAACGCGACGCGTCGTAAAAAAGCTCGCTTCCTGTATTTCGCCTACGAAACTAAGTCCCACACTGCTTACGAATAACACGAGCAAAATAGAATACGCAACGGTCTCGATGTAATAATCCGTCACTGCATACATACTCAATCCGAACAGGATTAACACGACTTGCTTCAGCTTTTTCATCCTTTCACACTCCATGATTGATTTGTTTCATAATAACAAATCGTTCCCCTTCAAATCCGTCTTTTTTAGTGCAATATGGAAACTGATTTTTAAGAAAAATCGGAGGAAGCGTCGTCAAAGATACATGCATCGCTGCAAGGTTACTGACGTATTGGATCCTATTCGATTCATTTTAACCATATGCTTTTTGATGGGCTTTTTTTAACTTCAGGTAGTCTTCATCGGCCCGGATCAAGTCCCACTTCTCTTGAAAGATTTCAGCGGATTTTGCTTTTTCCGGGTCAATGTCCCGTTCGTTCAACTCGCCTTTTTCTTTATCCTTATATTTCCGCCCTCCCGGATAGTTCGCATAACGACGGGCACGTGTGTGTCCCATCTGAATGAACTTCCGTGCCATATCCATCCCGACGAAATCACCCGCCGCTTTATAGGCTAAGTACATTTCATAGATTTTTTCAGAGGACTCCTTTGCAATCTCCGGTGTCTTGAACCGCCAGTGCGGCAGGATTTCACCTTTATACGGTTCGACAAGCAGGACACCTTGCTCCCCCCGTCCGACGCGGTATTTTTCCGGTTCCTTCCGAAAGTCCGTCGTCTCGAAATCGATCTCATAATCAAATGCCACGGTTCCCACATCCCTTTAGTTAATTACAGGACAATTCCCCGCCATGCCTTCACTTAATCTTCTCGATACAATCCATGTGCATACACTTCCGTCAGCGTCCGCGCAATCTCATCAATCGTCGCCGTCGTTTCTGACCGGACGACTTCAAACAAATACATTTCATTTGCGAAAAACCACCCGCGTGCGACGAGTTTCGGATCAAGATCCATCCGGGCAAGCCCTTGCTGCTGGGCATATAAAATGTCTTGGCTGATTTGTTCAATGAACCGTTCCCGAATTTGTTTCCACTTCGTCCGGACGACGTACGATACGCCAATCGCTTGCTCGACGATCCGAAGCATCGCCCGCTCCTCATCCGCTAATCGAAGAAAGGCCGTCGCCTGTTCCAAAATCTGCTGTTTTGCGTCCGCACGCGAACGCGGCTCAAACACTTGCTCGGCAATTTTGTAAAACCGGTCCATGACGTCTTCCATCAGGACGATCAACAATTCATCCTTCCCTTCAAAATGAACGTATGCCGTTCCGTAACCGACACCTGCTTGTTTGATGATTTGTGAGATGGTTGCCGTTTGAAAGTCTTGCGATAAAAAGACGTCACGTGCTGCAACGAGCAGCTTTTCACGTGTTCGCACCGTCCGTAGATGACGTTTGTCGACTTTCGCCTGTCCTGGTTCCTTCATCCTCACACCACTCCTTTTGATTCGTTATTCGATAATATTGACACAGTGTCAATTTGTTTGCTACGCTTTTGTCAAAATTGATTGAGGATTCAGTTCGAGGAGGAACCGAGATGACACTTACCGCAAACCGTGAAGATGCAGTCCGCATGGATCAGCAAGACCAACTTGCACCGTACCGTAATGAATTTTATCTCCGTGAAGGGTCGATTTATATGGATGGCAACTCGCTTGGTCTCTTATCCAAACGTGCCGAACAGACATTGCTTGAGTCGCTGGCCGATTGGCGCGAACTCGGAATTGACGGCTGGATGCAAGGACGCCATCCTTGGTTCGAATTGTCGGAAAAACTCGCTGCCTTAAACGCCCCACTCGTCGGCGGGCGGGCAAACGAAGTCATGGTGACAGGCTCGACGACCGTCAACCTGCATCAACTCGTCTCGACGTTCTTTGCGCCGAGCGGACAACGGACAAAAATTTTAGCAGACAGTCTGACGTTCCCGTCAGACATTTATGCACTGCAAAGCCAGCTTCGCTTACGTGGACTCGACCCAGCCGAGCACCTTGTCCAAGTCGAGAGTCGTGACGGACGTTTCCTTGACGAAGAGGATTTAATTGCTGCAATGACAGATGACATCGCCTTGATCGTCCTCCCGACCGTTTTATACCGGAGCGGGCAAGTCCTCGACATGGAGCGCTTGACGAAAGCCTCCCATGACCGGGGAATCCTGATCGGTTTTGACGGCTGTCACTCCGTCGGTGCCGTCCCCCATGCGTTTCACGACTGGGGCGTCGACTTTGCGTACTGGTGCAACTATAAACATTTAAATGGTGGACCGGGAACCGTCGGTGGTCTATTCGTCCATGAGCGGCACTTCGGGACACTCCCCGGTCTAACCGGGTGGTTCGGTTCGCGCAAGGACAAACAATTCGACATGGATCACACATTGACACCGGCAGAAGATGCGGGTGCCTTCCAGATCGGAACACCACATGTCTTAAGTCTTGCGCCGCAAATCGGTGCCCTCGAACTGTTCGCAGAAGTCGGAATCGGTGCCGTCCGGGAAAAATCGCTCGCCTTGACGGATTATATGATGCGCCTGGTCGATGAAGAACTTGCGCCTTACGGCTTCTTTATCGGAAGTCCTCGCGATCATAAGCAGCGTGGTGCACACTTGAGCCTCGAACATCCGGAAGCGGCGCGGATCTGTAAAGCGTTAAAAGCCCATCACATCATTCCCGACTTCCGTGCACCGAACATCGTTCGCCTCGCACCGGTCGCATTGTACAATACGTTTAGCGATGTCTACGACGTCGTTGCGACACTGAAGACCATTATGGAAGAGAAGGAATACGCGCAATTCGCAAATGAACGCGAAGTCGTCGCGTAAGGAGGTCATCATGAAAGAACACCCTACTGAACTACGACGTGACTTAAAAACACGTCAACTGACGATGATAGCGATGGGGTCTGCCATCGGGACGGGACTATTTCTCGGAAGCGGTCTCGCGATCAGTCTCGCCGGACCAAGCGTGCTGATCAGTTATGCGATCGGCGCCTTCATCGTCTTATTACTGATGGGCTGCCTCGCCGAAATGACGGTCGCCCATCCGACTTCCGGTGCGTTTGGAACAATTGCCGAACGCTATATCAGTCCCTACGCCGGCTTTCTCGTCCGCTATTCGTACTGGGTCGCGAACGTTCTCGCCATCGGGGTCGAGGTCAGTGCGATTGCAATTTACATGAAATACTGGTTCCCGGACGTTCCCGGTTACTTATGGATTTTATTGTTTGCCGGTGCACTCATTTATATCAATGCTACGACGGTCCATACGTTTGCGACGTTTGAATACTGGTTCTCCGTCATCAAAATCAGTGCCATTCTCATGTTCATCGTTCTTGGTGCGTACTTGATCATCGGTAGTCCGGCACCGGAAATCGGCCCGCAAAACTTCACGAATGATGGCGGATTCATGCCGTTCGGAATTTCCGGTCTGTGGGTCGCCGTCTTTATCTCGCTCTTTAGTTTTATCGGAACAGAATTAATCGCGGTCACGGCGGGTGAAGCAAAGGACCCGGACGTTGCCGTGCCGAAAGCATTAAAAGCGACGGTCTTCCGTCTCTCGACGTTTTATGTCCTGACGATCGCCGTCATGTTGATGATCGTCCCGTGGCAACAGGCCGGCGGGATTGACCAAAGTCCGTTCGTCAAAGTGATGGAGCTCCTGTCGATTCCGTATGCAGGCGGCATCATGAACTTCATCATCCTGACAGCAGCCTTGTCAGCGATGAACAGTCAACTGTACGCCTCGACGCGGATGATGTACTCGCTCTCGAAAGCGACCTACGCCCCGCGAATCTTCAGTCGTTTGAACGCAAAAGGTGTTCCGCTGTTCGCACTCGGAATCTCGACACTCGGTATCTTCTTAGCTGCCGTCATCAGCAGCCAATCGAGCGTCTCCTACCCGTTCATGATGGGCATTTCGATGTTCGGTGCGATTTTCACATGGTTCATGATTTTCATTTCCCACCTCTACTTCCGCAAAGCCTGGGAACGGGACGGCGGGCGGAAACTACCTGTCCGGATGATGGGGTATCCGTATTTGACGGCACTCGGCGCCATCTTGTTAGTCGCGCTCGTCATCACGACATGGTTCACGGACTTCCAAATTGTCCTGAAGTTCGGAATCCCATGGTTGATTTTCTTGACGATCGCCTACGCGTTTTGGAAACGAAATCATCCACCGCAAGCAGATCAACAGAAACGTTCACAATCACTTTAACGTAAAGGGGATCGATTGGAATGGAACAGACCGGTCACAATGGAATCGAATCAACGATTCAAACGGATTTCAAGAAAGACATGTCGTATGGGGATTATTTACAGCTTGATCCACTACTCAGCAGCCAACACCGCTTATCGGATCATCATGATGAAATGCTGTTCATCATCATCCACCAGACAAGTGAGCTTTGGATGAAGTTGATTTTGCATGAGATGACGGCTGCGACAAAGGCAATTGCGGACGATCAGCTTGAACGTTCATTCAAGATGCTCGCGCGTGTCTCAAAGATTCAGCAACAATTGATTCAGTCCTGGTCCGTCCTCTCGACGTTGACACCGGCAGAGTACCTCGAATTCCGGGATTCGCTCGGGCACTCGTCCGGTTTCCAGTCCTATCAAAACCGGCAAATCGAATTTGCACTCGGCTTTAAAAACGCGCAGATGTTGCGTGTTTATGAACATGAAACAGAATTATTCGCTCAACTGAACACTGATTTAAAAACACCCAGCATCTACGATGAGACTGTCCGCGCGATGGCACGACGCGGTCTCGCGATTGATTCTGCAATCCTTGAGCGCGATGTCACACAGGACTGGGAAGCTAATGCCAGTGTCGAAGCAGCCTGGGGTGAAATTTACCGTGACGTCTCACAATACTGGGACCTGTACGAACTCGGTGAGAAGTTACTCGATATCGGCAGCCAACAACAAATGTGGCGCTTCAATCACATGAGTACGGTCGAACGGATCATCGGACAAAAACCGGGTACGGGCGGCTCGTCCGGCGTCAGTTATCTCCGGCGTGTCCTTGACCACCGCTTCTTCCCGGAACTCTGGTCCGTCCGTACAAAATTATGAGGGGGAATTCCTGATGAACCGCTGGATTGATGTTTCACAACCACTGTCTTCGTCCGTGACGACATGGCCGGGAGATACGAAGTTCGACTATACGATCAGTTGGAGTAAGGCTGACACCGGGTCCGTCAACGTCGGTAAGGTCACGATGAGCTTACACACGGGCACACATATCGATGCGCCGTTCCACTTTGACGATGCAGGCAAAAAAGTCATCGAACTCGACCCCGATCTTTACATCGGTCATGCACGGGTCATCTACTTACCCGGTCGGACGGAACTCGTCGCAAGTGACCTTGACAGATTCGATTTGACGGATGTCCGCCGTCTCATCATCAAGACGGACGGCTGGGTCGATAAATCGGTTTTTCCTGAGTCGATTCCCGTCCTGACACCCAGTCTCGCCGAGCGACTCGGTACTCTCGGCGTCGAACTGATCGGTCTCGATCTTCCGTCCGTCGATGCGATCGACAGTAAGGAGATGGCTGCCCATCATGCCCTTGCGACACATGGTGTGCATATTTTAGAAGGCCTTGTCCTCGATAAAATCGCACCTGGGGACTATCACCTGAACGCGGTCCCGCTCCCGCTCGTCGATGGTGACGGCAGTCCGGTCCGTGCGTTATTACGTCCGTATTGAACAGAAAAAAGAACGTTCTCGTTTTTTCGAGGACGTTCTTTTTTGACTGTAATGAAGTAACTTTCGGACAAACGTTTCACTTTTCGTGACTCCTACGGGGAAAAGTGCACGATTTTTGCGCTGTCAGAGGCAGGCAAGACCCTGCTACTTGGTTCGTTAGAACCAGGTAGCAACGGCTTGCGCCTCGCCCGAGGAAAGCACGAGAAGGAAGACACGTTTGTCAGTCACTCACTTCTAGAAACGATAGACAACACCGTTCAACGAATTACCGTCACGGGAAAGAGTGTTTCTTCAATCCGTTTCGTCACATGCGCAACCGTCGCAAGCGACTGATCGACTTGAAAACCGATATCTAACGAATGATTCGCTCCAGGAATCAGCTCAACCATTAAGTGACTGGCCCGGCACCGTTCGAGTGCCGACGTTTCATGAAAGCGGTCCGCATCGCCGATGACGAGTAATCCCCGTTGCCGACTTGCCGCAATTCCTTCCGCGATGAAAGGCACGGTCAAAAGCGGCGTCAGTAAAATGACTGTCGCTTCCGAAAAAACCGGTCGTTGCATCAACGTAACGAGCGGACCCGTTCCAAGGGATTTCGCGATGAACTGGTGCGTCAGATAGGTTTTTTCTTGTAAGACTTTCGCGATGACGGCCTCGATCCGGCGAAGGATTTCGTCGTCCGCTTCCTCGTCCGGCAACTCATAGATGTCGTCCGACATATAGTGAATCTCAATGATATTGACATCATGGTTCAGCAACATCATCCGACTATAGTAAAAGTAAGGATGATCGTAAATATAACTTGCGCCTGACAACAAAAAACAGACCTGTGACGACTCGGAATAATAATGCGTATATGAAACCAGCTGCTCTCCGACTGCGATTGTTTCGTGACGGATATCCATTGAACTCCCCCTTTTTAATTTTCCTTACTTTACCATCGATACATTATAAGGTCCATTAAAATTCCATTTCCATTCTGTAGGAAAACGGTCACCTGGCACTGACGATTCTTTTGTACACTGAATCCATCACATATCCTCTGGAGGTGCAGAATGGATTCAAAACGAAATGATGGGTTGATTGCTGTCGGTCTCCTGTGCGTCGAAGCCGGTCTTTTTGGTTTCGGTCATGCGATGTCCGTTTCACCTGAAGTCAGTTCCGGTAACGGCAATCCGGCCATTTTATTGGCAATGCTGTTAATCTTCTTATTCGTCACCAGCGTCCGTTCCGTCATCCGTTTCCTGCACCGTCTTCAAGTCCGTCCACCCGGACTGACGATTTTGCTGCTGCTCAGCGGGAGTTCCGCGCTGTTCGGTTCAATCTATCAAATCCATCACTACCGGACGTACCGGGCTGACTTGATTGATCATTTGATGCATCGCGAAGGAACGACACGTGATTTAGAATACATTCGTTCCATCACATCCGTCTTCGACATCCATATGAATGATCAGACTTTCAATAGTACGACTTTTTTTATTTTTACTTGTGCCATCCTTCTCGTCAGCAGCTCGTTCCTGCTCCTCCATCACTGGTGGCTCAACGTACCCCGTTAAACCACACGAAAAAACAGGATCCGCTGGCGCCGTTCGTGGCACAAGTGGATCCTGTTTGTTTAACGTGCGATTTGATCCGGCGTAAAGACGGATTGTTCGACTTGTTTTAATGCGTAGAAGGCACCTTGTCGGTTCATCAACTCATCATATGTCCCGACTTCGATGACTTGTCCCTGTTCCATGACGACGATTTGATCCATCTGTTCAAGGCCTGCGAGACGATGGCTGACGAGTAACACGGTTGCGTCTGTCGCACGTGCGAACAGTTGACGTAAAATCATCTGTTCCGTCAAGGCATCGACGGACGATGTCGGTTCATCCAGCAAGTAGAGCGGTGCTTCGCGTAAGAAAATCCTGGCAATCGCGAGGCGTTGTTTTTCGCCTCCCGATAGATTTTCCCCTTTCTCGAGCACCTTGTCAGCCAGACTAAACGTCAAATCAACCTGCCGCAACGCCAATTCCATCGCTTCATCCGTCGCTTCCTCATGTGCGAGCTGCAAGTTTTCACGAATCGTTCCGTAAAAGAAATGATTCTGTTGCAAAACGACATTCGTTTGTCGCCACAAGGCTTCCGGATCGATTTCCGCTCCATGGACACCAGCAATCGTGATTCCGTCTACCGGATACATCCGGAGCAACAGTTGGAGCAAGGTCGATTTTCCGGAGCCACTCGCGCCGACGATCGCCGTCTTCGAGCCACGAGGGAATGTCACGCTGACGTTACGGAGGACGGGCCGGACTTCACCCGGAAATGAAAACGTGACGTCCGTTGCCGTAAGCGTCGGGGCAGCGTCCAGTTCAAACGGAGGATATGTCGGCATGACTTCGTCCGTTACGACGTCATCGAGACGCCGTGCAGCATGGCGGCTATCTTCGAAGAAGCCGGGTAAAATCGCCATCGGTGCCGCATTTTCGAATACCGTCAGTGATGTCATGACGAGCAACGCAAGGAAGACACCATCGAGTTGACCATCCGCGACGAGGTAAGCGCCCAGTCCGAGGACGAGCCACGAGATGACTAACGTCACCAGTGTATTGAGCGCCAGGTTCGAGACGGCATGCAGTCCGTTTCGCCGTTCTTCTGCAACATAGCGGGCTGCGACTTCGTTCAGTTCCGTCTCTTTGTTCGCGAGTTGCTGATAGATTTTTAAGTCACGGTAGCCTTGGAACAACTCTGTCACTTCCGTCGACAGTTCCCCGCGCCGCGCGCGAACGGTCCGCGCGAAACGCTGTTCCCGGTAAGCGAACCAGCCCGGGATGATAAATCCCGTCAAGAGCAGTCCGAACACGAGGACGAGCGCGACACTGAGTGAGAAGAAGCTGACAAAAAAGATTGTACACAGAAAGACGAGGACGAGAATGATCGGCGGATAGACGACACGTAAAAACGTGTTCTGCAGACTCTCGACATCGCCGACGATTCGCGCGAGCAAGTCACCGCTCCGGTACTTCGCGAAGATGCCCGGCGCAAGCGGTTCGAGCCGTTTGTAAAACGTCGTCCGTAAATCACTCAAAATCGTAAACGTTGCCCGGTGCGAGTAATAACGCTCCGCATACCGACTGACGGCACGCGTCAGGCTTGATATTTTTTGCAAGGCAATCAGTACAGCGAGTGTTTGAATCGGTGGCAACAGTGCCGCCTTCGAAATCAGGAAGCCGCTTGCTGCAAACAGACCCACCGCCGTGACGCCGGCAAGAACACCAAAGACAATCGAGAGGACGATATCCCGTTTCTGGTGCAGCATCAATCGAAAAATACCCATCAATTCTTTCATCGTGTTTCCTCCCCTCGTTGGACGGCACGCATCCGTGCGTATTCCGAATCCCGTGCGAGTAACGCCTCATGTGTGCCTTGGTCGACGATCCGGCCAGCCTCTAAAATGACGATGTTGTCCGACTGTTCGATCGTATGCAGACGGTGTGCGACCGTGATGACGGTCGCCGTCCGTCCGAGTTCCTGGATTGCCTGCTGTAACAGGTGTTCCGTCTTGACATCGAGTCCCGTCGTCGGTTCATCGAACAGGATGACGTTCGGCCGTTTCAAGAAGGCACGGGCGAGTGCGACCCGTTGTTTTTCGCCACCCGATAGACCGCGCCCCCCTTCACCGATTCCGGTGTCGAGCCCGTCCGGTAAACTCGCAATCAGTTCCCCGAGTCCTGCGGCAGCTGCCGCACGCTCGATGTCTGTCCGCGTCGCCTCCCGTAATTCACCAATGGCGATGTTGTCGGCGAGTGTCCCCGCATACAGGTAAGGATGCTGCGAGATATAGCTGAGCTGTTCAAACCAGCTCGTTTCCGTGATTTGTGCGCGTGGCTGACCATTCAGGAGCACTTCGCCGTTCTTTGGATCGGTCAGTCCCGCGAGTAACTGCAGGACGGTCGACTTCCCGGCACCACTTCGTCCGATCAAGGCGACTTTTTGGTACGGTTCGATGCGCAGCGTGACGTCGGTCAGTGCAAACCGCTCGTCCTGATACGTAAAGTCCACGTCTTTCAGTTCAATCCGCGGTGGTGTCGCGGACTTTAACGCCTCCGTTCCGAACGTTACGCCCCGGTCGTCTTGCGTCAGTTCAGACGCAATCTGTTTCGCCGCCGCAACACTGCCCCGTCCGGTATGGAACGCCGCCCCCATCTCTTTTAAGGCCAAATAATACTCCGGTGCAAGCACGAGCATCAGGAAGGCTGGAACAAAGGTGATGCTTTGAAATAAAATCAACCGGAGACTGACCTCAAGCGCAATCATCCCCATGCTGAGCATCGAGATGAACTCAAGCATCAACGACGACAAGAAGGCAAGCTTCAGAACGGTCAAGGTCGCATCGCGGAAGTCGAGACTGCTCCGTTCGATGACGTCCTGCTGTGCTTTCGCGCGACCAAACAACTTCAACGTCGTGATGCCTTGCAGCGTATCGAGGAAGGTTCCGGAGAACGCCGTCATCTTCTCGAGCTGCGTATCGGCACGCTTTTGCGTCATGATTCCGATGACGATGTAGAACAGTGGAATGAATGGTGCCGTGATCATCATGACGAGTCCCGTAATCCAGTCATAACTGAATGCTGCGATCAGCACCATCAAGGGAACGATCGACGTCTGGATGACTTTCGGCAAGTATTGGCTGTAATAGCTGTCCATCTCATCGACCGCGTCAAGCAACACACTGACCTTTTGTCCCGACTGTCCTTGCGACATCACTTCGACGGAACTCGTCGTATACTTCGCGACGAGCGCCTGGCGAATGTCTTGTTTGACACGCGCCGCGAGAACCGTCCCGAGCCGTCCGTTCCAGTACGTGACAGCGACCCGTAACATCAGCATGAGCAGTAAGACACCGAGTAGCGGAACGATTGCCGCAAAGGCGTCCCCTTGGAGAAAAATGCGGTCGACGATGATGACGATCAAGTACGATTGACCGATGACCGCAATCCCCATCAGGACAGCCGCCAGCATCAATTGCAACATGATCGTACGTGGAATCGAGATGATTCCTTTAAGTGGATTCATATAAAAACGCCCCTTCACAAATTGTGAACGACTTTTAGTGAATATTTTCACATATCGTACATTCAGTATACCGAATCCTTCGTTTAGTTGCCATGAGAATGCCGCTCCAAAGGTGTGACGGTTTTGTGAGAAGCGTTTTACTCGACAAAATTGCTAACGTCCACTATTATAGACAATAGTTATCTACGTTATACAGAAAGGGCGAATTACCATGCAAATGAAAACCGGAGTCGAACAATCCGTCTACGCGATGCTGTTACTGACCTTTTTGCCGGAGAAAGGACTTTTACCCGGTGAGTTCATCAGTCAGCAGCTCGGCGCGTCACCGACGTACTTTCAAAAACTATTGCGTAAACTCGTCAGTGCCGACCTCCTTCTGTCTGTCCCGGGGGTCAAAGGCGGTTTCCGACTGAATCAACCTTCCGATCGGATTCGTATCTTTGACGTCTACGAAGCCATCGAAGGAAAACAATCCCTTTATGCTTCAAGTGGTGTCTTTGAGGACTTGATGGGCATCGAAGAACAGAACGTCCGCCTCTTATCGAACTTGATGACGGAAGCGGAAGATGCTTGGCAATCGACCTTAAAACGTGAAACGATTGGATCGCTCCGACAGGAAATCGACCGGAACTGTCCCCCTGACCACTTAACGACATTGCAAGCCTTGATTGAACAACAAATGATTCGCAACTAAAAGGAGACTTACGCATGACTACACTTGACCGCTACTTTGAGTTATTTGACGCTTCCCGGACCGATGAACAGGCTTTTAGTGACCTCGTTTCACTCTTTTCGGACGACATCACGTTCGTCCTGAATGGACAGGAACAACACGGGATCGACGCCTGGAAAAACTTCGTCCGGCTGGTCTTCACTGCCAATCAGGACATCAAACACATGTATGAAGCCTGGCTCCCGTCAGCAGATGGCGATACATTCGAGACACGCTGGGCCGTCTGCGGCAAGCGGGCTGACGGAACGGTCTTCACGCAGGACGGAACGGATATCGCCCGCCTTGATGCGGACGGTAAAATCGTCTACCTCGCCAATGTGCCGGATGATGCGAAGATGTTCAACAATTACAACGACTAACAAAAAGAGAGACCGTTCCCCCATTCGGAACGGTCTCTTTTTTGAAGTCATTCGCTTATAAGTTTGCTGCTTCGAACGTGTCGCCGCCTTCAATCGTTCCGTTATCAAAACCTTTTTGGAACCAGCTTTTCCGTTGTTTCGATGTCCCGTGCGTAAAGCTTTCCGGCACGACGTATCCTTGACCTTTTTTCTGAAGGGTATCGTCACCGACGGCATTCGCAGCACCAAGCGCTTCTTCAAGGTCGCCTTCTTCCAACAAGTTCTCCCCTTGCGCGTGATGTGCCCACACGCCGGCATAATAATCCGCCTGCAGTTCGAACCGGACGAGGTATTTATTGAATTTCTCTTCGCTCATCTTTTGACGGAGCGGCATGATCTCATCTGACGTCCCGAGTAACGTCTGGACGTGATGACCGACTTCGTGGGCAATGACGTAAGCCATCGCAAAGTCGCCAGGCGCGCCGTATTTAGTTTGTAATTCATCATAAAAACTTAAATCAATGTATAATTTCTGATCACCCGGACAATAAAAAGGACCGACCGATTTCCCGGCTTGTCCACACGCTGAACTGACTTGGTCGGTATAAAGGACAAGTGTCGGTTCTTTGTATGCCATCCCGTCTTGTTTAAACTCCTTCGTCCAGACACGTTCCGTATCGGCGAGCACGACCGAGACAAAATCGGCGGCTTCTTTTTCTTTCGCTGTTTCTTGATAGCCTGAGTTCGTCCCGCTTTCTGAACCGGATAAATCCCCAAGCAAATCAGCAGGATTCCCACCCATCAACGTCACGACGATCAAGATGATGATGCCAAGTCCACCTCCGATTCCAGCAATTCCTTTCCCGCCCATTCCCCGGCGGTCTTCTACGTTTGAACTTCGTTCTCTTCCCTTCCACTTCATGCGGCTTCCTCCTACCAATTTCGATGTTTTTATATACCCGTTCAGGCATTTATTCATGCTACGTTCTTTTAGAAAAATAATGGATGTGCAGCTAACTTTTTTTCCAGTCAACAAACACATGCGTGCAACCGATAGTCTTGATACGTCTACCAAAACAGGACTTTGTCTTTGTTTTAGTTTCAACTAGAAATCGGAGGAATTTTATTTTATGAAACGTCATCAACTCATGCTCAGCATCACGTCTCTTATCGTCGTTTTATCTTTAATCGTCCATGGACTCCACCGCTTCACAACGTTTGGAGAAGGCTACTCCCTTTTACAGGGAAAAGGACCAGCCGCGTCGCTCGCTACGTTAACGGTCGTCGCGCTGATTCCTGTCTTTTTTCTCTTTGCAGTTGTTATCCTGTACCGGCTTAATCCCCAAAGCAAACAGGTCGCCATCCTCTTGACACTGACGCTGACATTCGCAAGCATGTCAATCATCGCCGGTGGAGAGGGTCTCGTCGAATATCACTTCTCGATTTTCATGGTCCTGGCATTGATTGCCTATTTCCGGCGAATCGATTTAATTTTAATCAGCACGGTGTTATTTGCGATTCAGCATCTTGCCGGATTCTTTTTTGCACCGACGCTACTGTGCGGAACGACCGGGTATCCGTTTAGTTTGTTGCTGATTCATGCGGTGTTCTTAGTTTTAACGAGCAGTGCCCTGATCATTCAAGTATTCGTTCAAAATCGTGAACGTCACGCGGCGCACGCACGGGAAACGGAAGCAAACACGTTAATCACGAACGTCAGTCAACAAATCGAAGCACTGGTCGGTCATTTAAAAACGAATACGACACACTTGAAGCAAGCTGCTGCAAACTCGGTTGTCGTCACAGATCAGATTGCTGCTGCCATCGAACCGATCGTCGACTCTGCCGACGGTCAATATCAATCGATGCAACATGGAACGAATCAGTTACAGCAAGTCAATCAAGCAATCGCGACGATTCAAACACAGATGGCGACGACGGCAGACACAGCCGTCCACATGACAGCCACCGCACGTGAAGGAAATGAAGAGATGCAGTCGATGGAACGCCGGGTCGAAGCAATGGTCGAAGCGACGAACCGCTTAAACGATTCCGTCGAGACGATGACAGGACGCTCCGATCAAATCCAGACGATTCTCGCGAGTCTTGAAGCAATTGCCGGACAAACGAACTTACTTGCACTCAATGCAGCGATTGAAGCTGCGCGCGCCGGTGAAGCGGGACGCGGCTTCGCCGTCGTTGCGACCGAAGTCGGGCATCTCGCCGTCCAGTCACGAAGCTATGCCAATGAAGTGACGGAAGTGTTGGAGGCTCTTGTCGAAGACACAAACCAAATCAAGGCAACGGCCCGAGCGTATGCCGAGACGTTGACGGAAAACCGTCAGATGACGAAACGCGTCGGTCAGACCTTCGCTGATATTACAGGAATGATTCAAGATGTCGAACAGCATATTCGCTCGATTCAAACAGCACGCCAAGGTGTCGGTACGCAAATGCTTGAAATCGGTGAACGCATGGATACGACACGTGTCGCCTCGCTCGAGGTACGGCGCGGAATCGAATCTACAGCTGCAGGACTCGAAGAACAGGCTGGTGTCCAACACGAATTTGAAACGATGACCGATTCACTCAATCAAATGACCGATTCGCTCGAACAACTCGTCGATAAATTAACGAATCATGTTAAATCCTAAAAAGCAGGTCCCTTCGTTAACGGGGACCTGCTTTTTAAAATTAAATGAAACCCTTCTAGGAATCTGCGATCCCTACCTCGAATAACTAATTAAGACTGACAGTATTAAAGAAAAATCCCTGATATTATACTGCAGAGTCTTGCGGTGAGAAAATGGACTTCAGATGACGTTGTCAGCTCTCACCTCCCTTTAAATAGCGAGGCGGTAGCTTACTCGCCCTTTCGAGACCCTCTTTTTGAATGGACCTACTACACGTATAGGAGGACATGATAATGAAACCACACCTCTTATTTTTGTCTTGGCGTGATATTAAACATCCGAAAGCAGGCAGTGCTGAAGTTTTCATTCACGAAGTATTGAAACGGGTTGCCGAAGATTATCGCCTTACCCACATCTCACCTGGCTTTGATGGTGGTCACGACGTTGAATTTCTTGATGGTGTCACCTATATCCGACGCGGAACAAACGCAACGGTCCTTCTGTATGCTTTTCACTATTACCAGATACATGCATCGACAATTGATCTCGTTGTCGATCAAGTCAATACCCATCACTTTTTCACTCCGCTTTATGTACCACGAGAAAAACGTGCCCTATTCATTTATCGACTAACACGTGAAATTTGGAAGATCAACGTCAACCAACCGTATGCCTGGTTAGGAGAACGGACGGAAACGCCCCGCCTCCGCCTCTACCGGAACGATTTGGCGGTGACTGTCAGCAAATCGACCACTGACGATTTAATCGATGTCGGATTCGCTCCAAAACGAATTACGATTTTACCGGCAGGAATCAATTTCACCCCATGGCCAGAGATAGACTGGAAAAATAAAGAAGAAAAACCGACTTTTCTTTACATTGGTCGTATGTCCGCCTATAAAGGAATCAACGATGCGATTAAAGCGTTCGTCATATTCAAACAGGAGTTTCCGGAAGCCCGTTTTTGGGTGATTGGTGAAAAAGATGAGACCTACATTGAAGAGCAACTAAATCCTCTTCTTCCGGAAGAAATGCGTCAAGATATTATCTATTTCGGCTTCGTCAGTCATGAAGAGAAACTTGAGCGAATGAGCCGGGCGACCGCTTTATTATTTCCATCAAAGCGCGAAGGCTGGGGGTTGGCAGTCAGTGAAGCTGCTGCTGTCGGGACGCCATCCATCGTCTATCATGCTCCCGGTCTTCAAGATGCTGTACAGTATGGATTAGCTGGATATATGACAATGCTCCAGACTCCAGGCGCATTAGCCATTGAAATGCGATCATGCATTCGGGATACAGAACAGTATGATACGATTCGTTACGCCTCTTACCTTTTCGCAAAAACACGCCACTGGGACTATACCGGATCCCGTTTTCGGGAATGGATACAGAAAACGTTGACTCGATGATTAATGGTTTCTTAAAAGACCATTAGTCTATAAGTAAATTATGTGTTTTCCACTTTTCAACTCAGAACATGTCTCAATTGTCCAAAGAAATAGGAACTATTATTCATTTGCATAAATACAGTTAACCGTTTCATTGAAAGGATGGATTGGCATGTACATTTTATTATTGTCTGGCGGGTCCGGAAAAAGATTATGGCCCCTTTCAAATGACTTAAACTCAAAACAATTTTTACGCATTTTAGAAGACCCGTCCGGGAAAAAACAGTCCATGATTGAACGTGTTTTTCTCCAACTTCAAGAAATCAAGTTAGCTGAACGCACTCTGATTTCAACAACCAAATCACAACTCGATGCTATCGAGCATCAATTAGGTCCAGATGTCGCCGTTATTTGTGAACCTTCGCGTCGTGATACGTTTCCTGCCATCATGCTTGCAACAAGTTACTTGGCTGAAAACATTGATTCGACAGAAACAATTGTCATCATGCCCGTCGATTCTTATGTAGATATGTCCTTTTTCGAGAGGTTTAGTTTACTCGATACGGCTGTCCAATCCCATCCTGACGCGTTGCATTTAATGGGTGTCGAACCACTTCATCCAACCTCAAAGTATGGTTACATTATTCCAGAAACAACCAATCAGATGGCACGGGTAAAGAAGTTTCAAGAAAAGCCGACAATCATCTTAGCTGAACAATTAATTAAAGAAGATGCACTTTGGAGTTGCGGTGTCTTTGCTTGCCAACTCGATTTTCTTATTAAACAATTGTTTGCTCAAAACGTTCCTACCACCTACTGTGATCTACTCCGCTCTTACGACTCTCTTGAAAAAACATCTTTTGACTATGCGGTTGTTGAAAAAACGGAACTGATTTACGTACATCGGTATGAAGGTCCGTGGAAAGATCTCGGAACCTGGAATACGTTAACGGAGGAAATGCCGAGTGTTCTTCATGGAAATGCTCATCTTCTGAAATCAACAAATACACATATTGTAAACGAACTTCAAATTCCAGTTCTCGGAATTGGATTGGATGATTTAATAGTTTCCGTTAGTCCTGACGGTGTCTTGGTTTCTTCTAAAGAAGAAACGACCCATTTAAAAGAATATCTCGTCCACCAAGACCGACCTCCACAATTTGAATGGAAACGCTGGGGCTATGCGACAATTTTGCATCAACAATTACTTGAAGATGGACGATATGCAATTACACGACGCTTGCACATTAAAGCAAATCATCAAATCAGTCATCACTATCATGAACATACCGCCTCAACCTGGAGCATTCTTAAAGGAAGAGCGGAAGCAATCATTGATGGTAAACATCAGACGCTTGAAGCACCATCGGTTGTCCACATCCCCCAAGGCGTCTCACATACATTAAGAACGGTAAATGACTTAATTATGATTGAAATCAAACACTCCGTCGATTGGACAGAAGAAGACAACTATCCATTTCCAACCTCATTTCCCACTCAAGATTAATTCGTTTTTTATACTGTAGTTCTTTTTAAAATAATTCCGTCGCATACATCAAACAGCAGTCCTTCGTCTTATGAACGAAGGACTGCTGTTTACGAATAGAAAAATAAAGGAGTTGATCATTTATAACATTTTAAAGTTTTGAGATGATCGTTAACGGATCAACACGTTGCGTGTAGTCAGACGGAACGTCAGCAAACGAAATTTCACCTGACGGCTGAATGATGAACGTTGCTGGTTTCGGTAGCTGCCAGTCTTCATTCCCGTTATGTCCGGCAACGTCCAGCCCTGATTCTTTGTACACTTCAACTAAATAGTCCGGCATCTCGAAGACGAGATCAAATTGCCCTGCGACGACATTATCGACGTCACTGAGGACAGCGAACTCTAAGTCATTTTTTTCTTGCGTCGAGAGTGAATGATCCGGTGTCTCAGGACTGATTGCGACGAGTGTCGCTCCTTTTTCCTGAATCTTCGCCAGTTCACGTTGGTACGCACGGAGCTCTAAGTTACAGTACGGGCACCATCCGCCACGATAGAACGTGACGATGACGGGACCTTGTTCAAGTAAATCCGCTAAAGCGACGGATGTCCCTGCCGCGTTCGGTAGCGTAAAGCGAGGTGCCTCATCTCCGACAGCTAATCCTTTTGCTCCGTTTGATGCTGCGAGTTCTTCTGTTGCTTGCGTCATCAGCTTCTGCTTTTCAGCCGGTGCTTTTTGACGGAACTGTTCTTGATACGCTTGAATTTCTTCTAATAATGTAGACATGACAATCCCTCCCTGTTGTTTTTCATAGCATAACAGGGTATTTCAAAAAAGACTGAGATTATGCTCACTCCGATTTTTTTCGGAATCGTTTCACAAATCCTATCAGACTTTCCGGTGTCAGTTCGAGTTTGTTCTCGTACGCATATTTTGTTCCGTAACCAAGTGCGAGTGTCGCCGTCGAGGCGATACCCGCTCCGAATACAGCCCCGTACCCGGGCACCATCTTCGCCAGTTGGCGAAAAGCCGTTTTTCCTGAATTGCCGACGATTGTCACGACAAGTAACTCTTTCGCACTTTCTTTCGATAAGTTCCGTTCATATAAGTTCGACAGCTTCAGCATCAAGCCGATTTGAATCGACGTCAACGGAATGATGTCTGCGCCCGGGAACGGGACCGCTCCGATTGCACCAGCCGCCGTCCCGGCCCCGACAATCCAGTTGTTAGCGACTTTCCCCCGTAACGAAGGATCGATTTCGCGGACAAACAGATTATCCTTGTCGAACTTTTTTAGGATATCGAGGACCTCACGCCGCAACCGGTCGATATTCGTCCCATCCTTCGCTGATACAGGGACAAGGGTCGGTCCCGGTAACTTCGTTTCGATGTGCCGGGTGACGGTCTCTAAGTCGTTCGTCGCATCAATCTTCGTCACGACGATGATGATGTTTTTATTATGGGCATAAATCTTATTGAAATTTTTTGTTTCCGTCTCCGATAAGACGGTCCCCGCTGCATTCAAGAAATACAAAATAACATCCGCACTTTCGTAAAACTGCCACGTCGTATCTGAATTCAAGCTGTTCGCGTCATTGAGTCCCGGCGTATCGACGAAGATGACTTTATCTTCCGGGTGCTGCCGAATCTGATCGATGCGTGTCGTTTCACCCGGTTGCGCTCCGACCGTCGCGACGTCACGCCCAAGAATCGCATTTAATGTCGACGATTTACCGGCATTGACGTCGCCAATCAGGGCGACGGTCACTTCTTGATTAAGCGACTGGTTAAAGTCGCGCCGTTCTGCTTCAAACGATTGGTCAAATACTTCCTCAAGCTTTGATTTCCGTTTCTGTTCATTCGTCTCAAGTCCCTCACCAAAAAAGTCGTCCATCGTTACCCCTCCTGAAAATATGTGCTGTCAGTCTTTTCCCGTTCTTCATTGAAATCATCCAAGGAAAACGATAAGCTTGATGATGGATAATGTTTCCAACACACGAAGGAAGGGGCTTCTTCTATGAAAAACTGGATGTACATATCACTTGCCGCCCTTATCTTGACAGGGTGCAGCCAAAACCACGATCAAATCGAATCCGCTACGAAAAAAGTACCTGTCACCCAGGCCACTTCTACCTTCACACTCTCCCCCCTACCCGTTACAGAAGGGGAAGAAAAATTTGCCACACTTGCCAACCAACAGATTGGCGCCGTTCAGCTAAAAGGAACATTAAAGGCGACCCACTGGCTAAAAGGTGTCGAATATCTCCCGGACAAACAAGAACGGGTACTGTTCTCGATGGAACTTGAACCGAAAAAGTACGATACCACGATCCGGTTTTCCCAGTCTTTCTCGGATGATCTGATTCAATTCGGGATTGATGTCGGTGATACGGTACTCTTCGGTGACGATACGTTTACGCATCTTGATGATTACATCGTTCGCGGTGCCGACTTCCGCTCAAAAACGGCTACGGCGACCCCTTATAATCTTTTGATGGTCTATCATCTGTCAAAAAATAAAGAAATGCGCGGGTTTAATTTAAATGAGGTCACGCGTCCCGCTGACGTACCACTCAAAAAAGGAGAGCGGATTTTCGGAATCGTATTATCCAATCAGAAGTAAAGCAGAACCCGTCCCGCACTTCTAGTTCAGACGGGTTTTTCCTTGTCCTTTCATGTCGTTCTGAAACGAATAATACAACAAAGAGTGGCAGACTCAATCGCTGCCACTCTTTGTTGTATAGAAACTGACTTTTGCGTCAGCCCCATTTTTTAAATTTCACTTCTCCGCTCGAGTAACACGGTATCCCGCCAGACACCAGCCAACTGTCCGATTCGTTCCCGACGACCGACTTCCCGGAAACCGAACCGTTGATGGAGTTTGAGGCTGGCGATGTTTTCCGGAAAGATTTGTGAATGCAACGTCCAGATGCCTGCTGCTTCACTCGACGTAATGACCGCCTGCATCAATACCGTCCCGACTCCTTTTCCCCGTGCGTCTTCATCGATATACAAACTGACTTCGGCAACACCGGCATAGGCCGGAATCGACGAAAATGGACTGATGGCGATCCATCCGAGCATTTTCCCGTCTTTTTCCACCACAATCCGGCTGTGTATGTGGTGATGGGCATCCCAGTAGTCAAACGACGGTACTTCCGTTCGGAACGTCGCATTTTGTGTCTCGATTCCTTGCTGGTAAATCCGACCGACTTCCGGATAATCTGCTGCGGTCATCGCTCGTAGATTCATGACAACCTGCTCCTTTTCTAGTCTTTTATCGCTTCGCGTCAAACGATCTTGACATATTTTCGTTATCGAACTCGTTCCGTCGTCCGCAACACATCAAGCAACTGTTCGAGCCGTTCGATGGTGTAGGTCGGTGTCAACTCACTCGGAGCCGTTTCCTGACCCGGGTTAAACCAACACGTATCAATTCCGGCCGAAATGCCGCCTTGGATATCTGCAGTCAAGGAGTCGCCGATGAGCAGTGTTTGCTCCGGACGGAATTCCGGAATCCGGTCGAACACATACGTAAAGAAAGCACGCATCGGTTTTTGATAGCCCGTGTCTTCGGAAACAAAAATCTGATCGAAGTACGGCAACAGTCCTGAACCAGCGAGCCGTGCATGTTGTGTCCGCGAGACACCGTTCGTCACGACGTAGAGTTGGTAATGTCCTTTTAACTGCCCGAGTAATTCGTGTGCTCCGTCAATCAAATCCGTTCCCTGACCGAGATACGTCCGGTAGCGCTCATCCATCTGTTTCCCGTCGACCACCCATCCCTGCTCTGCAAAAAACGTCACGAAACGTTCCGAGATGACTACGTCTCGCGTCACTTCCCCCCGTTCGAGAGCTGCCCATAAGCCTTTGTTAATGGACCGGTACCGGGTTTCACGTTCTTCCGTCCATTCGAGCTGTTCGTCCGCGAATAGTTTTCGTAGCGCCCAGCGTTCCGTTGCGTCAAAATCAAGTAAAGTATGATCGATATCAAAGAGTAATGTTGTATAGTTCATCCGTCATGCTCCTTTTCGTAAGATCCGTTTTTCTGTCAGATTCCCGCCGAGTTGGAACAAAAGCACCCCGCCGCCAATCAAGAGAACGCCGACTGCCTTCGTCCACGTGAAGGCGACCTGTTCGAGACCGAACCACCCGAACGTGTCCCAGAGCAGCGCAAAGAGGATTTGTGAGACCATGACGATCGAGATGGCGTAGCTCGGTCCGAGTTGCTGAACGCCTTGCGTCACAGACAGGACGACACCGACACCGATGATGCCGCTGAACCAAAACCACGGCTGCATACCGGTCAAAGAAAAAAGTGCCGTCCCTTCAACGAGCAGTCCAATCGTCAGCGAAGCGAGGAAACCGAGTCCAAGGACTAACGTCGTCGTTGCCCACGCCCCGACCCGTTCTTTGACTTTTGCGTTAAAGGTGTTTTGCATACAGACGAGCATCCCGCCAAATAAGGCGAGTAAAATCCCCAGTGTCATCGTGCTTGCCTCCTATTCATAAATACTTTCCCCGACACGTTCCATTAAACCCGCGCGGTCGATGATCTCAATCGTCCGTTTCGTCCGGTCAATTAATCCATCCCGGCTGAACTGGAGCAATACCCGGTTCAGGTGCCGGTAGCTCGTCCCGATCAAATCCGCTGCATCGACTAAATCCGTGACCGGCAGGGTTTGTTTTTCCGGTGTCATCGATAAAAGATAACTCGCGAGCCGGACTTCGACCGGATATAAAAGATTAAAGCTCATCGAGTGCGATTTCAGTTCGAACTTCATCGTGATCGTCTCGAGCAAAAAACGTAAGAATGCCGGATTATCCGTTCCGACCTGTTCCAGTGCCGCGTAACTGATCCGAAAGACTTGGACCGGCGTTACAGCCTCGACCGTGTTCATCAAGGGGATACGGCGGACATATTCGATATCGCCGACCAGATCGAACGGATGCTTGAAGGAAAGAACGAGCCGTCGTCCTGCCGCTGACATATGCGTGATCTTCAACTTTCCTTCGACAAGCAAGTACAGCTGTTTCGCGTCATCGCCCTGCTGGCATAAGTATTCACCCGGCTCGACCTCGACACGTTCGAGATGACGGCGTAAGCGCTCGTCAAAGACATGCGTCAATTGAAAACGGTCCAAGTATGTCGCAAGTCGCTCATCCTCCACACGAATCCCTCCTTATAGTTTCAAGATTAAGACACCGCCGACCATCAACAAAATTCCGATGACTTGCGGCAGCTGCAACCGACGTTTCATCATTCCGAACCAACCGTTCCAGTCAATCAACAGGGCCAGACCGAGCTGGGCGATCAAAAAGAGTGAAATCGTCAATGTCACACCCATCAAATGCACGGCTGTGATATTACTGAACAAAACAGCCGCCGCCAGTGCGCCTCCTGATAGATAAAGCGGCTTGACGCGACGCATCTCTTGAAACGTCCGATCGCGTAAGGCGAATGTGATCAATAAGGCGACGATGAAGCCTGTCATTTGGGTCACGGTCGCTGCCTGCCAGGTCCCGATTCCATCACTGATTCGGGCATTGGCGACACTTTGGAGCGTCAGAAAAAAACCGCCGCTGATTGCAAAAAGGATGCCTCGCATCTGTATCGCCTTCCTTTCGTTATCTTCTTTCATCCTATCCTAAAACGACGGTGGATGATTGATAAAGGACATTTGTCCTGAACATAAATTCATTCGTCGAACATACAAAACCGCCATGTCGACCTGACTGGCGGTTTTTTACATCAGATTTTTTTAACGAACTCGGATTTCAGCTTCATTGCACCTAAGCCATCAATCTTGCAATCGATGTCGTGATCTCCATCGACGAGACGAATTCCTTTGACACGGGTTCCTTGTTTGACGACGAGCGATGTGCCTTTGACCTTCAAGTCTTTGATGACCGTAATCGTGTCGCCGTCATGCAATTCGTTTCCGTTCGCGTCACGGATGACCGCCGTCTCTTCCGTCACGTCCGCTTCAGCCTGCGTCCATTCATGCGCACATTCCGGACAGACGAACAGATTTCCATCTTCATATGTATAGCTCGATCCACAGTTCGGACAGTTTGGATATTCAGTCATGTGTGATTCCTCCAAATCGTTCATCGTTTCTTCCCTGTTTAGTATAACGTGTCTGACAAAAACGAAAATAACAAATTAAAAAAATGCTTAGACAACCTCTTATGAAGCGTGAATATGCTAGAACGAGAGGCAATCCGTTCGCGCTGCCCTGTCTCGCCTCGTCTTCAAAGCGTCACGTTTCGTTTCTTCCCCCGTAGGAGTCAACGAAACGCGACGCTTTATCTCCCGATAGAACTTTGTCTACAGCCTAAAAAACCGTTCATCGTCAGACGATGAACGGTTTTGATTATTCATTTTCCAGCTTTTTGATTGCTTCATCTAGTTTTTCTTGATCCTCGTCCGACACTTCAGGAAACTGCGGATCGATATCGCGTAAAACGTCGTTCATGACTTCTGTCACGATGTAACGTCCGAACCAGTCATCATCGGCCGGTAGCACGTACCATGGCGCATTTTCCGTTGATGTGTTTGAAATCAAATCGGCAAAGATGTCTTGATACTCATCCCAATGTTCCCGCTCCTCAACGTCACTGAACGAAAACTCGAAGTTCTTTTTCGGGTCTTTCATCCGTTCGAGCAACCGTTCCTTTTGTTTGTCCTTCGAAACATTGAAGAGAAACTTGACGACACGGACGCCGTTCTCGACCAGATACTGCTCGAAGTCATTGATTTGCCGGTACCGCATCTGCCAAACGTCTTGATCGTTCGGGAGTTCTTCCTCCTCAAGCAGGTTATGAATACGCGGTGCGATGACATCTTCATAATACGAGCGATTTAAAATGCCGACTTCTCCTTTGGCCGGCAACCCGTCATGAATCCGCCATAGAAAATCGTGTTTTTGTTCTTCTTCTGACGGTTTCTTGACCGAGATCGTCTTTAAGCCTTGGGCATTCAGGTTTGAAAAGATATAGCTGATCGCTTCATCTTTCCCACCGGCATCAATCGCCTGCAGGACGACTAAAATACCTTGTTTTTCTTCTGCATGAAGCCGCCAATGTAGCTCTTTCAATTCCTCGACGCTATCTGGAATGTATGTCTTGAGTAATTGTTCTTCAGAAATCCGGTCCGGATCAGACGTTTGGTAATCAGCTAAACTGACGTTCGCATCCGGAGCGACTCGATATTTTTTGATGTCCATTTGAATCCTCCTCTAACTTTCACTCACTCTCAAAAGAATACCCTGAGAAGGACTTCGGAAAACCCGTTCAAATGAACTTATCTTTTAATCAATCGTTCTAATGCATTGTTGATTACGACAGGCGGGCGACCGAGAATTTGTGCAAAGTCCTGACTTTCAACAGCAAGCGTATCGTTTGCAATCCCTTCTTGAATCGAGACAAGCATCGGGATGAGGAAGTCCGGGAGACCCGCTTGTTTCATGATATCAGCATACGTTGCTACATCCACTTGTTGAACAGTGACAGGTCGAGCAAGAACCGCTCCGAGTGCCTCGGCGATTTCTGTTTGTGTCAACAATGGACCCGACAGTTCATAGATAGCTTGTTTTGGAGCATCTGTTGTCAAAACAGTAGCGATTGCTTCTGCATAGTCGTCCTGCAACGCCCAGCCGACTTTTCCGTCACCCGCTGCTGTCAACCAGTCTGCTCCGTTACGTACAGCGTCAATCGTCGCCTGCTCGTTTTCAAGATACCAGTTGTTCCGGAAGAAAATATAAGGGATACCTGTCTGTTCAATCAATCGTTCTGTTACCTGGTGCGTCCGTGCCAAGAAATTTTGACTTGCTTGTGCATTGGCAATACTCGTGTAGGCGATCAGGCCGACGCCTGCAGCCTGCGCTGCCTCGATTGCTGCCGTATGTTGCCGGACCCGTGTAGCTTCTTCCCCGTCCGTTGAAATGATCAACAAACGATCAATCCCTGCAAAGGCCGTTGCTAACGTAGTTGGCGCATCAAAATCTCCATGACGGACTTCGACACCACGTTCTTTGAGATTCGCTGCTTTTTCGACATTTCGGACACTGACGACAAGGTCGTCCGCACTGATCCGCCCTAACAGATGATTGACAATCTTAGTTCCTAATTTTCCAGTTGCTCCTGTAATCAATAGCTTCATGGGTATTCGCTCCTTTTTCTATCAAATGCCTATCCTGTACCTAATCTTATTACAGGTGGTACACTAATCCTAGTAGGCACCTTTTAGATACTTGGTCACCTAAACAGAACCATTGGAGGACACTAAATGAATCTTACCGAACAGCGGACGGCTTGTCCGGTCACTCGTGTGCAAACCATCATTTCTGGTAAATGGAAAATCCTCATCCTGTGGCATCTCAAACAAGGAACACAACGCTTTGGCGCCTTACAACGTCTGCTGCCCGGAATTTCTAAGGGCATCTTAGCACGTCAACTACGCGAACTTGAGCAGGATGGCATGTTGCTTCGAAAAGTCTACCGGGAAGTGCCGATAAAGGTCGAATACTCATTGTCCGACACGGGACTTAGTTTTTTGCCGATTTTAGATGCAATGGCTGCTTGGAGCCTGTCGCACATTTCAGAATCTGATCAATAATAAAGGAGTGCCATGTCGCATACTCCTGCTTTTACTTCATTTCGTCAGAACGTGTTGCTTAAAATGCGCATCGATTGTCGCTGCGACACGTAGACCGGATATGACGGCACTCTCAACCCGTGTCCGTCCCGAGGCATCATCTGCTTCAAGGAAGGCATCCCCGGCAAGCCACAGCGGATGGTGATTCAGTTTTAGAAACGGCGTGTGGAAGACATCGCGTGCCTGAGCGTAACGCCATCGTTTCAACTGACGGGAGATGAGTTCGACGGGACCGAGTTGTGCTTGCAGGAGCCGTTCGATTTCAGTGAGCGTCTCCGCTTCCTCCTTGTCATACCAGGATTCACTCCACTCACCCGTCATGTAGACACTCAGTAAAGGTGTCGCCGAGATTTCTTTTTCTGCGTTGTTGACGAGCTTCAGCATCCCGGGGACAAGTCCTTCGTCCGCCAGACCGACCTCCCCAATTTCGAGCGGTTCTTTCAGTTCAAACAGGCCGACAAATGTCGGTTCGAACGTGACACGGCTTAACGCTGTATGATCGGCTGCGTCAAGCGTCAGCCGGGACGCTTCCAGTAAGTCATAGGCTTGCGGAACCGGTGCTGTCACGAGCATCGCGTCATAGACCCGTGTCCGGCTATCTGCAATCGTCCGCAAAACCGTGTCCGCTTCAATCCGTACGACCTGTTCGTTCAAGTGGACCGGAATCCCGCGTGCAATCGACTGAACGAGTTGATTCATCCCGTTAATCGCGATATACCGTGGAAAATCATCACCGAACCATTTCCGAATCAATCCGCGTTCGAGCCATTCATCGACTTCCTGCGCCAGTTCATCCGTCCGGACGGTGAAAAAGACAGCTCCGTGGTCCGCCTTTCCCTGATCGATTCGTCGTGTCGCCATGCGTCCCCCGACACTTTGGCTTTTTTCGATGATCTCGACCTCGTATCCTTCGACTTGTAATTGACGGGCAGCGAACGTCCCCGCAAGTCCACCGCCGATAATTCCGATTCGTTTTGGTTGTTCCATCTGATACATCCCCCTCCACTTGCTTCATTTCCACAAGTATAGCGGTTCGCTCGTCAAACGACGTCTTTTAACGTTCTTCGAATATGCTCGTCCGTTCGAGTTCAATTAACAAGCGGGCATGGTTGTTGTCAAAAAACTGTTGGTGCTGCGCTAATCCACGCTGGACGCACCAGCCGATTCCCGTCAGTGCTTCAAACAGACGGTAGTACGGCAAATAGACTTCAATCGGTTCCGGTGTCCGAATTTGGCCGTATCCGTTTTGATAAGCACCCAGCAGAGCGCTGCCACCTTGGAAGACATCCCGGTCGAGTTTCGTGAAGTCGATCTCCGTCGCTCCGAAACGTGAAGTTTCAAAGTCGATCAGTCCAGTGAGGTTTCCGCCGTCTGCGAGCAGATTCCCGAGCCTGAAATCGAGATGAACGGCGACCGGACGCGAGGGTTCCGGTAACTCACGTTCACGCCGTTTTAATTCTGTAAAGGCGGCTTGATAAAGGACAGGCGGCAAAACTTGTTGAATCGCCGGCTCGAATGAGGTCATCTTCGCATTTCGGAAGACACGCCAGTCCTGTGAGGTAAACGCGGTGAAGCCGTTTTGTTCAAAATCACCATAGGTCTCATGCGTACAGGTATGTAAAGTCGCGTGAAGCCGTCCGATTTGTGTGGCTAGTGTCGGTGTCACCGTCTCGATTGTCGCACCGACTAATGCCTCCAGTACGAAAGCTCCCGTCGTCTGCGGCGTTGGCGGTGCTTCTGCAAGGATTTTCGGAACGGCGACACGGTCGGCCAAATACGTCAGCCATCCGTGCTCCCGGTACCATTTATCAGCCGTATAGGGTCGCTTTAAAAAAACAGTCCGACCGTCACGCAGAACCAGCCGGTCGACTTCGGAACTGTACGAATCCGTGACGGAAAAAATCTCTGCTACATCGAGATCAAACGATTGAATCCACTCTTCGCGGGTCATAATGCATCCCCCAGTCGTTTTTCAAGGATTTCGGGCAGTCCGTCAATTGCGGCTGTATCGAGCATCTGATAGGTTAAATAAACAGTCTCTTTTATCTTTCGCAGTTCAATCATAACTTCACTCCTTTATGTTCTGTGCTGATCGTGGATCGGTTCAAATAACTTCTCCGATGAGGGGCGGACAAGCGCAAAATGTTCGACATTGTAGTGACCGTGCAAGACTTGATTGTGGTGGGCAATCATCAACTCCGCCGATAAAACATCGGAACCGTTCGTCGTATGTCCGTCGGCGACGAGCGTCACATCAAATCCGTTGACGGTTGCACTGCGGACCGCCGTATCGATGCAGTGTTCCGTCTTACAGCCGAGGATGACGACATGTTCGATTTGTCGTTCATTCAGATACTCAAGCAGTGGTGTCCCGTGAAACGCATTCGTTGCGGCTTTATCGAACGTCACCGCCTGATCTGGAATCTGAATCGAGGCGTGCACCGCAAACCCCGCTCCGTTTCCGTCCGCGACATCAAGATCCCGGATGAAGACAATCGTATGAGCATGATTCCGTGCTTCTTGCACGACTTGATTGATGACCTGACTGACGGCATCTTTCGCATGAACACCTGACTCTTCTGCCGTCCCTTCGACGAGATCCTGTTGAAAATCAATAATGAGTACCGCTTGTCGCATCTGAATGTCCCTCCTTTTGGTTTCTTTACTTCTCTTCTTTCCCTTCCCTACTGGAAAGTCCTGTTTTTCACAAGAGATTTTAAGCTTTGCGAAACTTTTGATTGACTTGATGCGTTGAATAAGATGATGGAAAGGATGTTACATATGGACCTATTGCCACTCTTTTTCGTGATTTTCGTAATTGTCTTAGCTGTTAATCTGTTTCTCGATAAGATAATCATGAACCGGCGCCTTTCTCGGAACGTCTTCATGAAGAATCTCTTCGTCTGCTTTTTGATTTCACTTGTTTTGTTAAGCTTCTTCTATCTTCAGTCCATGATGAACTAACAAATAGACCGTACACTCTCTGTTGAGCGTGTACGGTCTATTGACGATTACTCGATTTCAGTATTTCTACTGCTTTGTTACCTTGCGTAAACGGTAGTATTTTGTAAGTCGAAATCCGACATAGGCTGAATCCCCTAAGAGTGGATAAGATGTCCGCTGATATATATTCCAGTAGCTGATGATGCGACACTCAATCCGTGTCATGTAAACATCATTTGCTTGTAGAAAGGAACACAGATTTTCCTCAGGCCACCTCTCTAAAATCGGTTCGATTCGTTCTAGAATTTCTCTTACATATTCCCCAGTCAATTCAATCAGATAAAGCAACACCCAGTCTGTATCCGCCTGTTCTTCTTGTAATCGTTGAACATATTTCTCGCGGATATAACCATTGTGATGGCGCGTATACAAGCAATAGAGCAGCCACCGTTGTTGTTTCGTCAACGTCTCGATTTTCACCTCTGGTACTTCATCCAAGTACACGCGAGACGGCAAATTCAACTTTTCTTGCCAATACGCGATTTCAATCGTCCCCCACGTCACCGGTCTAAACAATCGGTGTGGGAAGAGACGTCTCACAGCCTCCACGTCTCCTGCACAGGATTGCGGAAAAGCTTGGAGCCAGTTTGTTTTCATCTGCATATGTGTTTCACCACTCATTCCTTCAGTGTTAGGTAATAAAAAAGTCATACTCCAACTGGAAGGAGTATGACTTGAATGTTTTTATTCGACTGTTACTGACTTCGCCAAGTTACGTGGCTTGTCGACGTCGCAATCACGGCCGAGTGCCGCGTAGTACGAGATCAACTGAAGTGGTAAGACTGAAAGTAATGGTGACAAGAGCGGCTCGACTGACGGGATGACGAATGCATCCGTCGGCAATTCGAGACCTTCTGAAGCGATGACACATGCGTTCGCGCCACGTGCGACGACTTCCTTGACGTTGCCTCGGTTGTTGAGGTGAACGTGCGGTTGTGTCACGAGGGCGATGACCGGTGTGTTGTCTTCAATCAAAGCGATTGGACCGTGTTTCAATTCGCCGCCAGCGTACCCTTCTGCCTGGATGTACGAAATTTCTTTGAGCTTGAGTGCCCCTTCCATTCCGACATACGCATCTTGACCACGGCCGATGAAGAAGGCGTTGCGTGATTCAGACAAGTATTCTGCAGCGATCTCTTGGAACCGTTCTTTTTGTGACATGACGGATTCCATTGCGCTTGAAATTTTACCGAGTTCTTTCATGAGATCGAAGTTGACGTCGACGCCTTTTGCTTGAGCCAGGTCAAACGCGAGGACCGCAAGAACAGCAATTTGCGCTGTGTATGCTTTTGTTGAGGCAACTGCGATTTCAGGACCCGCATGCAACAAGAGTGTTGCGTTTGCTTCACGTGAAAGTGTTGATCCCGCGACGTTCGTGACCGTCAATGCTGGGTGACCAAGTTTTTTCGCTTCAACGAGAACGGCACGGCTATCCGCTGTTTCACCTGATTGTGAAAGGAAGAGGAAGAGTGGTTTCTCTGTCAAAAGTGGCATGTTGTAGCCGAATTCAGACGAGATGTGGACCTCTGCCGGAATCCCAGCGATTTGTTCAATCAATTGTTTCCCGATCAATCCGGCATGGTAGCTTGTTCCGCAACCGATGATATAGACGCGGTCACGACCAAGGACTAAATCACGAACCGATTGATCGAGTGTGATTTCGCCAGCTTCGTTTTGGTATTTTTGAACGATGTTCCGGATGACGGCTGGCTGCTCATCCATTTCTTTAAGCATATAGTGCGCGTATGTCCCTTTTTCGATATCAGAAGCATCAATTTCAGCTGTATACGCGTCACGCTCTTGCACGTTTCCGTCTAAATCCTGGATTGTGACACTGTCACGCGTTAAGATGATCATTTCACCGTCATGTAACTCAACGAACTGATCCGTTACTTGAAGCATGGCCATTGCATCAGACGCAACGACGTTGAACGTGCCGTCTCCGAGACCAACGAGAAGTGGTGATTTATTTTTTGCGATATAAAGAACGTCCGGGTTTTCTGCATCGATTAAAGCGAGCGCATACGAACCGTGGAGCACGCGAAGTGTTTGACGGAAGGCTTCCGTGACATCACCTGTTGCGTCAAAGTTCTTTTCAATCATCTGAACGATGACTTCTGTATCCGTGTCGCTGAGTAAATCGACGTTAAGTTCTGCTTTTAACTGCTCATCGTTTTCGATGACACCGTTATGCACGAGTGTAAAGCGTGATGATGCACTTTGGTGTGGGTGGGCGTTCGGAACACTTGGTACACCGTGTGTTGCCCAACGTGTGTGACCGATTCCTACTGTACCGTCTGCTTCTGCAGGGACGACTTCGCGTAGCGCAGCGATGCGACCGACTTCTTTATGAACCTGAACGCCGTCATTGACGAACGCAAGACCTGCCGAGTCATAACCGCGGTACTCGAGTTTTTCGAGACCCTTTAGTAAAATTTCTTTCGTGTTAACTTCTCCGATCATACCTACGATTCCGCACATATTGATTCTCTCCCATATCAAGTATTTCCCTGAAGAGGAAACGGCTCTTGTCGAGAGTTATCAGCACTTGCTTGTTTGTCCGTCTAATCACTTAGACGATTTCAAGTAAGTTTACGGTACTGATAAGGTACCGGGAGGCATCCGCCGAATGATTCGATAAACCTCCACCTCGTCAGCTGCCTATCACATAGTCAGCCCTGGCGCTTCTGTTTCTGTCCGACTCCGTTTCTGTCCGACTTTACAATCATACGAACTTTAATTGGAAAAAGCAAGGAAGGTAACGTATTTGTAACTATTCCCGATATCTTTCTAAAC
Source organism: Exiguobacterium sp. s127 (assembly GCF_018618695.1). Taxonomy (NCBI): domain Bacteria; kingdom Bacillati; phylum Bacillota; class Bacilli; order Caryophanales; genus Exiguobacterium; species Exiguobacterium sp. s127. The sequence continues at coordinate 135,263 of NZ_JACSMO010000008.1, forward strand.
AATACTTCTAATCCCTAGATTTTGTAAAAAAAAGAATTAAGCTTCTGTACCTACTCATCCACCCTCCAACGAACCCGTACCCCTGTCCGACTTCTACAGGAAAAGGAAGCTCCGCTTCCGACAGGAACAAGCGAGACCCGGGCAGCCCCAAGCTGACCGCGGCTTGCGTTCCGCCTGAGAAAAGCGGGCACAGGACAACGGGTTCGTGCTAATTCCCCTCCTTAACATTCCTCCCGTACACAAAAAAAGGAGCAGCACGTAGCTACTCCTTTTCGTCGACTCAATTTTCTTGTAACGCGTAATTTTCACGCACGACGTTCGCGATCCGCTCGACGTACATGTCACACGCTTCTTGCGACTCTGCTTCCGCCATGACACGGACGAGTGGTTCTGTTCCAGATGCCCGAACGAGAATCCGACCGTTTCCAGCCATTTCCGCTTCGACTTCCGCAATGATCGCTTGAACGGCAGGACCGTTCATTGCCCCATTCTTATCCGATACACGAATGTTGACAAGACGTTGCGGGAAGATCGGCATCTCGGCTGCGAGTTCCGATAACTTCTTGCCTGTCGCCTTCATGATTTGGAGTAACTGAACGCCAGACAACATGCCGTCGCCTGTCGTCGAGTAATCCATGAAGATGATGTGACCTGACTGTTCGCCACCGAGTGTGTAGTCGTTTTTACGCATCTCTTCGACGACGTAACGGTCACCGACTGCTGTTTGTAAGGCTGTCATGCCGTGTTCTGCGACTGTTTTATGGAAGCCGAGGTTACTCATGACTGTCGCGACGATCGTGTTATCTTTCAAACGACCGATTTCGTTCAAGTATTTTCCACAGATGAACATGATTTTATCGCCATCGACGATATCCCCATTTTCATCGACTGCAATCAAGCGATCGCCGTCACCGTCAAACGAGAGACCGACGTCGGCATTTTTTTCTTTGACGAATGCCGCGAGGTGCTCAGGGTGTGTCGATCCGACACCATCATTAATGTTCAAACCGTTTGGCGTTGTACCGATTGTCGAGACTTCTGCTTCGAGGTCCCCGAACAAACGTGGTGCAAGGCTTGATGTCGCGCCGTGCGCGCCATCGATTGCGACATGAATCCCAGAAAAATCTTCATCCGATGTTTGACGAAGCATATGGAGGTATTTTTGCGCACCTTCATAATAATCGTGAACGAAACCAAGTTCTTTCCCTGATGGTCGCGGGAGTGTGTCCTCTGTTTCGTCGAGCAATGCTTCGATTTCAAGTTCCGTTGCATCATTGAGTTTAAATCCGTCTGTTCCGAAGAACTTGATGCCGTTGTCTTCGACCGGATTATGTGACGCTGAAATCATGACGCCTGCAGTCGCATCCATCGTTTTCGTCAAGTATGCGACGCCCGGTGTCGAGATGACACCAAGGCGCATAACTTCCGCGCCGATTGATAACAATCCTGCGATCATCGCGTTCTCAAGCATTTGACCCGAGACGCGTGTATCGCGTCCGATTAAGACTTTCGGACGTGTGCTCTCGTGTTTCGTCAACACGTATCCGCCAATCCGTCCAAGACGGTAGGCGAGTTCCGGTGTCAATTCTACGTTTGCGACGCCGCGGACGCCGTCAGTTCCAAAATACTTACCCATGTGCTATTTCCTCATTTCACTGATTGGTTTTAATTGGTCTGTACCGATGTCCGGGGAATCGTCTTTAACGTGACGTCCATGTTATCCGGTCGTAAGACATCGAATGCTTTAGATGTCTGATATGAAATCGGTAAGCCGTGTGTGCCTTCTTTTAATCCTGTTACGTCGATGACAGCCTTGATGTCGGTTGCATCAATCGAAGCTAAGTCCGCTTCGCTGCCACGGACGACGAGATCAATCGTTTCAGCATAGTCAATTGTATACTTCGACTCGTCGAAACCGTTAAGCGTCACAGGAACACCTGTAATCGTCTTCTCTGCTCGCTCCTCGACCGTTTCCGTCGTCGATTTAGCATTTTCTTTCTCGACGACGATACTGACCGTAATCGAAGTCGGATCCATTGCCGTCACATTATCCGGTTCGACGAGTTCGATCGTCTTATCGGTCGTCTTCGTCAAATCTTTCAGTGAGATTGCCTTTGTATCGACTGAACCGATTCGCGTCAATTCTTCCTTCGTTCCGTACAGACGCGCTTCCGTGACGACGGGAACGATCTTGACGACCTTGTAGCCTTTTTTGACGCTACCTGTTGTTTTAACGTTGATCGGGACTGTTTTACTTTCCTTATAGACAGGAACTGTCACTTCAAGCTGTTCCGGATCGTACGTCGCGCTAATCGCGTTCCCATTCGTATCCGTCGCTTTAACGTTGAACGACTCCATGAAAGTCGACGCGCGACCCGTCACGTCGATCGGGACTTGAATCGATGTGATGGCTTGGAGCTTTTCTGCTCCTCCCGTCACAGCAACCGTTTGTTTACTCGGTTGTGCTTCACCGACGACATACCCTTCGGCGATTTTATTTTTGTTGAGTAAAGCGACTTGAACCGGGACTTGTTTCGTGACTTTTTTATCAAGAAAAACTTCGACCGTCTCCTGTTTCGGTGTCACTTCAACATCTTTTCCAAATCCATTCGCTGTCACACGAACACGGTGGTACCCAGGGTCGAGTCCCTCTAAATCTAACGATAGACCAAAGTCTTTGACGAGGCGAAGCATCGTCAAGCTACTCGATGGTCCTTTGACCGTCGTTTCGATTGTAGTTGGAATATTATAGGCGACCCACTGCGATTCATCATAATTCACTGTGACCGGTACGTCAAACGTCGTCGAGCCCTGACCAGCGATCGGCAATAGACTCGCCGCGTCACTTTTCCCGCTCGAACTCGAGCCTGCGACCATCAAATAGAGCATCACAGCAAGTAGTACCGCAACGATTCGTAAAAACCATCGTTCATTGAACCACTTTTCGAACATTATTTTTTCGCCCCCATCCAGTTAAAGAAGGACGTATTCGCCGGTTCGACTTTGACGAGCGTCTCAAGCAACTTCGTCCGAAGCGAATCTTCGTCGAGTTCCCGGTAAAGACGACCATTGATTGCGAGAGATACGCCTCCCGTCTCTTCCGATACGACAAGCGTGACACTATCCGTAACTTCACTGACACCAATCGCGGCCCGGTGACGCGTCCCGAGATCCTTAGAGATGTGGGCACTTTCTGAGAGCGGTAAATAACAAGCCGCTGCCGCAAGTTTGCCTTGCTGAACGATGACCGCACCATCATGCAACGGCGTGTTCGGGATAAAGAGGTTAATCAAAAGCTGACTCGTAATTTGTGAGCCGAGCGGAATCCCCGTCTCGACATATTCACTAAGACCGGTTTCCCGTTCAAACGTGACGAGCGCACCAATCCGGCGTTTCGACATGTATTGTGCTGACGAAACGAGTGCGTCGACGATTCGCGTTTGTTCATCTTCATCACTGATGGCACTCCGTGAAAAGAATTTACTCGTTCGTCCCAGGTGCTCCAGTCCTCGACGGAGCTCTGGCTGGAAGATGATGATAATTCCGAGTAATCCATAGGTGATGATTTGATTCAATAGAAATTGTAAGGTCTTCAGTCCGAAGAAGCCGCTTAAGAACCAGCTGATCAAAATGACAGAAATCCCTTTAATCAATTGAACCGCTTTTGTGCCTTTGACGATAATCATCAGGCGGTAAATGACGAATGTCACGACCGCGATATCAAGCACATCATTAATATAATCGTACCAGTGTACGTTTTCGCCCAGTTTCAACATTTGAAATTGAAGTGGTTGCCAGTTGAAGTAATTCACCAACCGTGCCCCCTATCTCATCTAATTTAAACAGCTTTCATTATAGCACAAAGGGGCGAGTTAGACTCGCCCCAACTGATTAATCAAAGATTCGTTTGATTCCGTACCAGACGCGTTCGAACAACTGATCGATTTCTTTAATTTCTCCAGTTACGTTTCCGGCACTGGCTGTGTAAGCCGTCCCGTCAACGGTCATGACGTCTCCATTGACTTTGCCTTCAATCCGGACATTGCCGCCTTCAACGTATAAATCTTGATTGACCGTCACTCCTTTTGGAACAACAACTTCGCCATTTTCAGCGACGATACCGGGAGCGTTCGTATACGACAAGTCTTTATCTTCTTGCGTCATGTACCCCCCGAGGCTACCGACCGAAAGTAACGCAAAGATCGAGGCAGCTGCAAGGAGTGGATACTGTTTCATCTTCCCTCCAAACCGAGAAGGTTTACGAAGCGGTGTCACATTCGACGTGTCCACCTGTTCAGGCAGTTGTGCCAGCACGCGGGATGTAAAGTCTGCCGAGAGCTTCGGCTTCGGAAGCGTGCGTAACTGTGCATCGAGGAGTCGATACTCTTCGAAGTCGTCCATCGCATTCGCCTCCCGTAACTCCGCTTCGAGTTGTTTAAAGTCTTCTGGAGGTTGGTTTTGGTCTAAATAATCTTGGATGCGTTCGTTTACGTGTTCTCGTGTCATGGTGAGATCCTCCTTCTCACCGCGTTCCGAAGTGCTTCTTCAGCGCTTCTCGGCCACGGTGAATTCTAGTTTTGACTGTGGCGACTGGTAAATCGATCAGTTCACTGATTTCCTTTAATGAAAGGTCTTCAATATATTTCAAGACGAGTGGAATTCGATACTTTTCAGGTAAAGCGGCAATCGCGTCACCGACAGCATTTCGTTCTTCTGAATCAACGACTTGATCTTCTGGCAATTGCTCCTTACTTTCAAGCTGAGAATACAGCGTCAAGCCTTCAGTACCTGACATCTCGGCATCAAGGGAATAATCTGGACGTTTCTTCCGTAAGCGGTCAATTGAAACATTCGTCACAATCCGGTAGAGCCACGTACGGAATTTCCATTGCGCATTATACGATTCAATCTTTGTAAATACGCGAATAAAGGCTTCTTGCGTGGCATCCTCTGCTTCCATCCGATCACGTAATACACGGAAGGCAACTAAAAATGCCCCTTCTTTATATAGATCAACAAGTGCCGCAAATGCATCACGGTCTCCTTGCTTCACTCGCTCAATCAAGCGTAGTGTTGTTTCTTCCACTTCAAATACCCCCCGCTCTATGCGGTCAATCTCTTATACGGAGTCGACCGATAAATGTTTCATCTCAATTTAAATTGTAACAAAAAAAACTTGAACCCCGATGAAAAGAGTTCAAGTTCTATCCATTATTTTACTAAATGTTGGTTTTGCATTGCTTGAAGTAGGTTTCCGATCAAGGCATTTGCAAGAATCGCTGTTCCGTTCCCTTCTTCTAACAACGGATTCACTTCGACGAACTCCGCTGCAATAAAGTTTTCTTGTTCCGCACAAGAGTTCAAGACGGTCTGAGCATCCTCTAACATGACACCGTCCGCAACCCGCGTCCCGGTCCCTTCGACTAAACTCGGGTCAAGACCATCCATGTCGAAACTTAAGTAAAATGCGTCTGTCGTTTCGTTTAGGTAAGCAATCGCTTCCTTCATGATGGCTTCCATTCCCCGTGTCCGAATCGCTTCCATGTCATAAACGCGAATCCCAAGCCGATCAATCAATTCCTGTTCTCCCGGATCGACGTCACGCAAGCCGATAAAGACAAGATGCTCCGGTTGTAACTTGACGTCTGTCCCACCGATTTCCGTTAAACGCCGATGCCCTTCCCCAAGGGCAACAGCGAGTGGCATTCCGTGAATATTACCTGTAGGTGACGTTTCCGGTGTATTTAAATCACCATGCGCATCGAACCAAATTGCACCGAGCCGCGGAATCGATCGACGAAGTCCTGCGATCGTTCCGATTGCCATGCTGTGGTCGCCCCCGACGAGTAACGGAAAACGTCGTTCGGACAGCGCATCATGTACAATTAGCTGTAAATCATTCGTCGTATGGACGACTCCTTCGAGACGCTTTAACTTCGCATCTTCCTCACGTACCGCGTCTTCTGGTAAGACAGCCGCTTCCCCATAGCGGACCGCTTCTTGTCCATGTGTTGCTAACGTTTGAAATAGGCCTGCTTGTTCGACTGCTGCCGGACCATGCTCTGTTCCTGGCTTTCCTTGACCGTAACGATATGGCACGCTGATATATGCAATGTTCATCCCCGCATCCCCTTTGCTTAATTAAGTTACCTTAATTGTAAGCGGTAACATACGGCTGGTTCAACTCGACAAGATGACGCATCTTTATACAGTAGACGACAACAAAAAAGCACTGTGAAGGGAATCACAGTGCTTTCGCGTACGTACTCTGGTTAACAGGCATTTCAAGTATAAAAAAACTTAAGACGAACGAAACTCGCTTAAGATCTTTAAGCAAAATTTGGTGGAGCCTAGCGGGATCGAACCGCTGACCTCCTGCGTGCAAGGCAGGCGCTCTCCCAGCTGAGCTAAGGCCCCAAAAAAATAAACAAAAAGCGGAAGACGGGATTCGAACCCGCGACCCCGACCTTGGCAAGGTCGTATTCTACCACTGAACTACTTCCGCAAGAAAATGAGCCATGCAGGATTCGAACCTGCGACCCTCTGATTAAAAGTCAGATGCTCTACCAACTGAGCTAATGGCTCGACATGGTGGGGGGGGGCGGATTCGAACCGCCGAACCCGAGGGAGCGGATTTACAGTCCGCCGCGTTTAGCCACTTCGCTACCCCCCCAGTTTGTCTAGGAAAATTTAATTAAAAAAACAGTGCCGGCAACAGGAGTCGAACCCGCGACCTACTGATTACAAGTCAGTTGCTCTACCAGCTGAGCTACACCGGCACAATAAAATGGTGACCCGTACGGGAATCGAACCCGTGATACCGCCGTGAAAGGGCGGTGTCTTAACCGCTTGACCAACGGGCCATTGGCTCCGCAAGTAGGATTTGAACCTACGACCTACCGGTTAACAGCCGGTTGCTCTACCACTGAGCTATTGCGGAATAAAAAAACAAAATTGCCTGGCAACGTCCTATCCTCACAGGGGGAAGCCCCCAACTACTTTCGGCGTTCAAGTGCTTAACTTCCGTGTTCGGCATGGGAA